>NZ_JADNHD010000001.1:0-299978 GCF_015553695.1 Ruminococcus sp. BSD2780120874_150323_B10 | reverse complement strand
ATATATAATCACAAGGTGAATCATTATGAAAAATAAAATTGCGATAATTTTAACATTACAATTTATTATTACTGTGTTTGCTTTCAGCGGATGTGGTGAAAGCACAGCTTCAAGCAATTCCTCAAAGCTTACATATTGTGCATACTATGAGGATGATATTTGCGATATTATTGAAAGGTACAATAAATATTGTACAAAGCATTACGATGAGTCCTATCAAATTGAAATCGTGGAATTTGATTCGGAAGATACTATGCTTACAAAAATATCAACGGAGATAATGGCGGGGAAAGGACCCGACATAATTTCATTGAATCAAAAATTACCTTTTGAAAAGCTGATTGATAACGGTTCATTTGCGGATATAGATGAGCTTGCGGAATTATACAAATCCGATATAGATTTTGATGACTATAATTCAACAATAATGGATTGCGGAATTTACAATGGAAAGCGATATATTATACCTATAGCTTATTGCCCCAATATACTTATAACAACTCAGGAAATATTAGATAAATATAATCTGGAAAATACTAACTTTTCATTTAAAGAGTTAGAGATACGGTTATCTGACAAAGACCATAGTTATGCGCTTTTTGGAAATAAAGATGAAACATATAAGTTCTTCCTTTCCTATGTTAATGAATATGTGGATTTTTATAATAAAACTACAGAATTTTCAAGCGATGAATTTACCGAGAGCTTAGATTATATTGGAAAAATGATTAGGAATGATAATTCAAGAAAAGAAGGAACTACATGGGATATAATAGGTAATTATTTGTTTCGTACTTCACAATTATCTTTCGACGGTTCTATGATGAGTACGCTAAATTCTTATTTTTATATTTATAATAATAACAGCACGCCGGTTATTATTCCAAACTACAATAAAAAGGCGAATGCAGTATCAGCATTTGTTCAATGTGGTATTGCATTGAATAATAATTCAAATAACAAAGAAAAAGCATTGGCTTTTATTCAATATGTTTTAAGTTATGATATTCAAAAATTATGGAGTGAAAGCAGCTCATCACCATCAATAGTGGTAAGGGCACTACCTGTAAATAAAGCTGCTTTTGAATATGTAATTGACTATACGTCAAAACGTGTATATGATATTAATGATGATGGAGAGTATGAGAAATCTGAGGAAGAATATTCAGATGAAATAAAAACTAAGTTTTTTAATGAATATTTAGATATGATTAACAGTATAAGCAGTTGTACTTTATATGATTATCTGGAATTTGAAAATACTTATTACAACTCCTCGGTTATCGGAGATATTGTGAACGATTACTTAAACGGGGATATTTCAAAGGAAAAGTTTATTCGTCAGCTCTCGGCGGCAACGGAAATTTATTTAACAGAATGAAGCTGATAAGGAATCATTAACCTCTAAATCACCTATACCTGCTATTGCTCATGTAGTAATTGACAATTCCTTATTGCATTATGTAGTTATAACTAAAGTTAAGGGTGATACTGTAGTAGTTTCCGACCCTGCAAATGGTTTATATGTTACTTTCAATTATTAATGAAGTGAATTTAACTCAGTGCATATTGATTTCGCTACTTATCCGTATGAATTAACAAGTAGAGTGTTATTGTTGATTTAAATAATAAAAATTCAGATAAACTACAGATTAATAATTTAGAATTATGTTAAGATATATATAATCACAAGGTGAATCATTATGAAAAATAAAATTGCGATAATTTTAACATTACAATTTATTATTACTGTGTTTGCTTTCAGCGGATGTGGTGAAAGCACAGCTTCAAGCAATTCCTCAAAGCTTACATATTGTGCATACTATGAGGATGCTATTTGCGATATTATTAAAAGGTACAATAAATATTGTACAAAGCATTACGATGAGTCCTATCAAATTGAAATCGTGGAATTTGAATCTCAGGAAGAAATGAAATTAAAAATGTCAACAGAAATTATGGCAGGTGAGGGACCTGATATTTTTTCTCTGAGTCAAAAGCTTCCATTTGAGAAATTAACAGATAGCAAAACTATTGCAGATGTAAACGAGCTTATAAGTGAATTTAGTTATGATATAGGAATAGATAACTGCAATTCAAAAATTATGGATGCAGGAGTGATTGACGGTAAAAGATATTTTATACCTTTGTTCTATTCACCTGATGTTTTTATAACTACAGAGGAAACACTTAATAAGTACAATTTAACATCATCTGAATTTTCTTTTAAAGCATTATCTGAGAAACTTTCAAAAAATAAAAAAGAATATTCTCTTTTTGGAAGTGCCGATGATAATATTGCCTTTTTTTATTCGTTTTTAGATCAATATATAGATTTTAACAGCGGAAATACAGAATTTAACAGCGATAAGTTTTCGGAAGATTTGGATTCTATCTATAGCTTGATTAAGAATGACACTACCGACGAAAATGTTTATTATTTTTTATATGAAAATATAAATAATGGTGCTTCTATTTTATATAAGGAAATGCCTGCTTTTAGTATTATAGTAAAGACATATTCGTGTTTAAAATATTTAGGATCAACTCCTGTGTTTGTAAATAATTACAATATGGATGATGATTCAATTTCTGCCTCTATAGATGTTGGTATTGCCGTTAATGATAATTGTAAAAATAAAGAAAAATTACTGCCTTTCATTAAGTACTGTTTGTCCTGTGATGTGCAAAAAAATATGAGTGAAGAATATATGTATTTGCCTGTAAACAGCGATGCTATGGAAAAATGCATTGATTCAATAGATGAAGCAATAGATTTTGGAGATTTAATTGTTAGTGATAAAGAAAAAGCTATTGTTGAAACTGCTCAAAGTGCGGCGATAAGAGATTATAAATATATTATAAACAACATAACAAAATGTAATTTATATGGGTTTAATTATTTATCGGATACTTATTTTAATTCTTCGGTAATCAGTGATATAGTTGATAAATATTTAAACGGGGATATTTCAAAGGAAAAGTTTATTCGTCAACTTTCGGCTGCTACGGAAATTTATTTGACTGAGTAGGAATGAATTATGAGAAAATCTAAATTAACAAGGAAACAAAAAGAGCATATAGCGGCATATCTGTTTATATTGCCATCATTTTTAGGGATAGCAGTTTTTTACGTTGTGCCGTACATAATTTGTTTTATAAAAAGCCTATACGTTGGAGGCACTTTTGTAGGAATAGAAAATTACATACAGCTTTTTCAAAATAATACCTTTTTGCTTGCTTTAAAAAACACATCAATATTTACTGTTGTTGCAATACCGCTTTTAATGGTGATTTCGTTTTTAATTGCACTGTTTCTTAATTCTTTTAAGAAAATATCATCGTTTTTCAGAAGTGCCTTGCTTATCCCTGTTGTAGTGCCTGTAGCTTCGCTTATCTGCGTGTGGCAGGTGGTTTTTGATGATTACGGAGCAATTAACGGAATACTTAATTTTTTCGGTTTTAATACTATTGAATTTTTTAATTCCGAATTTTCAATGGTGATGATAATTTTTATTTACATTTGGAAATACTGCGGATTTTGTGTGATTTTGTTTACGGCAGGACTTGCAAATGTTCCGCAGTCGCTCTATGAAAGTGCAAGGCTTGATGGTGCAAGTTCATTTCAAATAGTTACAAGAATTACTATACCGATGATTACACCGACAACATTTTTTGTTTTCCTTATGGAATTGATTTATTCTTTCAAAATCTTCCGTGAGGTCTTTGCATTGTTTGGTGATTATCCGAATTCAAATGTCTATTTTCTGCAAAACTTTATCAATAATAATTACTACAATCTGAATTATCCCAGACTTTCGTCAGCATCAATAATTTTATCTGCGTTTATGATAATTGTACTGCTTGCTTTCTTCATTTTCGAACGAAAGCACAGCTTTGCAGAATAGGGGGCAGTAAAGTGAAAAGAACGATAAAAATTATTAAGTATATTTTTCTTATTTTAATTACAGCGATTTTTCTTTTCCCTGTTGTGTATATGATTGCCTGTTCGTTTATGTCAAATTCACAGGTTAGTTCTATGCTGGACTTTACAAACGGAGAATACAAAAATATAAATCTTGTGCCGGAGATGTTCTCACTTGAACAGTATTATCAGGTGTTTTTCAGACGCCCTGAATATCTTCTTAAATTCTGGAACTCGGTAATTATAACATTTCCAACAGTAATAGCTCAAGTTATAGTATCTGCACTTGCGGCATTTGCTTTTGCAAAGCTGAAATTTCCTTTCAGAGATAAGCTGTTTTTTGTTTATATTGTTCTGTTAATTTTACCTTTGCAAGTAACACTTGTACCGAATTATATTGTTCTTGACAATCTTGAACTTCTTAATAACTTTCTTGCAATAATACTGCCCGGTACATTTTCTGCATTCGGAATTTGTCTATTAAGACAGAGCATAAAGTATATTCCCGAATCAACAATTGAAGCCGCAAGAATTGACGGTGCGTCATATTTTAAGATTTTTACAAACATTATTTTGCCGCAAATAAAGGGAGGGCTAATTACCCTGACTTTGCTCTGCTTCATTGATAATTGGAATGTTGTTGAACAGCCACTTATCTACTTTGATGATGAGGCTATGTATCCACTTTCAATCGGACTGTCGGATATAAGTAACTCCGATTATGGAATAATTTTTGCCTGCGGAGTTATGTTTATGATAATTCCTTTGCTTATTTATCTTTATGGGCAAAGGGATATAGATTCGCCGTTTGTTCAGGTCGATAAAAATTAGGAGTGGCAGATATGAAAAAAGATAAATTAAAAAAATATTCAATACGCTTTGGAATTACATTTTTAATTGTAATAGCCTTTCTTACATACTTTTCCGGTACAATAGATAATATGCTTTTGCCACAGGTGAAAGTCAGCGATGTAGCATATGGCACCATTAACGGTGAGCAGAGCCAAGACGACAGGTATTTAATACCGATTTCTGCGGTTATTGCTATGGGAGATACCGGCTCAGTGTTTGTTACAAGAACAGACGAAAATAACAAGACAACCGTAAACGAAGCTACTGTAAATCTTAAAAACAGTGACGATTTATATTATGAGGTAACTTCTGATGAAATGTACAGCGGTATGAAAGTAGTATATTCAACCTCAAAGAGTATTTCAAACGGCGACAGAGTGTATATTGTGGAGGAATAACAGATGTCAAAGAAGAAAATTTTGTCTGTTGCTTTGATAAGTGTTTTGACGGTATTTGTATTTTGTCTTTGCTTTTATTTCAGCGGTAATGCGCTTAATCAATTGCCAAGCATAACGCAGATGAATTATAATCTCAAGTCTGATGAAAAACCTTTGACAGTAAAAGATATGAATAATTTATCGGACAGAATTTCATTTAATCAAGTCAGCTTTTGTGTAGAACTTGATGAAACAAATGTAAAGGAAGAAACTGTTACACCTGTTCTTACAAATGAATTTTATTTTGAAATTTACGGACAAAAGCTTAATGGTAATAGCATCACCGAAGAAAATATAAAAAATGAAAACAAGGTTGCAGTTATCTCAAGCAGCCTTGCACTTAAATTGTTTTTTAATACCGATGCGGTAGGGAAGACAATAACGCTTAATGATGAAGTATATACGATTTGCGGTGTTATTCAGGAAAGCGAAAACATTATTAACAGTCTTTCGAGTGATGGAAAGCAGAGAATTTACATTCCTTATACCTGTTATAGCGGATATGAAAATTGTGATGTATATACTATTTCATATGACAATTCGGCAAGCTCTGCACCATTAATTGAGCAGATGAAATTATCTCAATACCACTCGACAAATTTTTCTGAAAAAGCGAATGTCATCAGGAACTTTGAAAATATCATATTTCTGATACTCTTCATTGCGCTGTGTTTTTTAGCTATAAGGCTATGGTACAGAATCTGCAAAAAACTTATCAAAGATATAAAAGAAAATCTGAGTGAGAATTATATTTTAAATTCGCTTAAATCAATACCGATAAAATATGTATTGCTGGCTATCACGGCATTTGGTATACCTGTCGTATTGCTGATAATATTTTTTCTATCGGATTTTAGTATTTTTATAATATCGAAGTACATACCGTATGACAATATATTTGATGTGTCATATTATTTGAACACCATTATTGAAAATTCAAATATGGCAAACAATCTTGCCTTAACAGGGGATACTTTTTTGATTAATCTCTACTCAAATTCATTCTCTTTGCTGATATGGCATGTTATAATCTTTGCTATTATTTTTATTGCAGTACTAAGTGTGATTTGGAAAGCTTTAAGTAAACTGTTGTCATCTGTATAGCACTGCCTGCCGTTCTGTTTGTAGGTGCATCTCCTTGTCCTAAATAATCCTTTAAAATTCCCATAGGTCATCATCCTTCCTTGAAAAATAAGTTGCATCTTCTAAATCGGTAAATTCTCAAAGTAAATGCAACAGTAGCAAAAGGTAGCATTTAACTTGAGAAATCGGTAGCATTTAGTTTGAGAAATGGTTAAAATATTAACTAAAACAAGGAAAAATTAGCGGTATATTTTTCTTACCGGTCACAGAGCTGATTTCCTTTGGTGCTGCAATCATACTGCTTATGATTTACAACAGAAAGTCAAAAAACAAGCTGCCCTCTTGAATCATAGACGAGCTTGTAAAATAAAGTGTGTAAGTTAGAAAAATAGCTTGCACACTTTTTGCATTTGCGGGAAAGTGTGCTACAATGGAAGTAAGGACAGAAAAGGAATGAACGAAATGGCAAAGAAAAAGGAAAGCACACCGGGTGAAAACCTCGCAAAGCAGATCATAGAACAGTATCATCCGAAAAGCGTTGCAGATATGCAGGACGCCTTGAAAGACATTTTCGGACCGATGTTTGAGGCAATGCTGCAAGGCGAAATGAACAATCACTTAGGCTATGAGAGCAACGATCACGGTGTAAAATCAACCGATAACCGTCGTAACGGCTACACCAATAAGAAAGTCAGGACAAGTGCAGGAGAGGTTGAAATTAAAGTTCCTCGTGACAGAGTTTCAAGCTTTGAACCGAAGCTTGTACTGAAGCGTCAAAAGGATGTATCTGAAATTGAAGAAATTGTTTCCATATTATTGCATTAACTTTTTTAGCACTTGTACTATCAAATATATCAGTACAATTTACTTTACAAAAAAATCCTGCCTCTGATTTGTTTCCATCAATATCATAATGGTAAGTTTTTATAAAGCTAATATTTCTTATATCAAGGCTATCTTTAGGAGATTTACAAATTCTAACATTATAAGAAATAGCATTCCAAAAATGAAATACTACATATCTAAAACCGTCGGGAGCATCATATTGGAAAAGTATGTTCGTTCCAATATTTGATAATTTAGCAATGTTAGAATAGTAGCTATCTTTGTATGTCAAGAAAAGGAAATTGTCACGATAACTCTGTTATGGAAAATTTCTTTGGAATATTAAAGCAAGAAATATATTATGGAAAAGTTTATTACAGCTATGAAGAGCTTAAACAAGCAATTATCAAATACATTGATTACTACAACAACAAGAGAATCAAACAAAAACTCGGCTGGTTAAGTCCGGTTGAGTACAGGATTAATGCCTTAGTTGCATAACAAAAGCGTAGCAGCTAAAAGCCACTACGCTTTCAAATCTAACTTTTGGGGGTCACCACAATGTGAGTGCTGTTTTTATTGTACTCGAGCTTCTTCCTGTAATTTGATGAGAAACAGCTTTGCATTGGAAGTTTTGAATTCACCGATTTTGCGACAGCCTTCAACTAAATACTCGAATTAATATTTTTTCTTTGTATTTGCTATAGGCTGGTGAGATTTGAAATCTGTTCATATTCGTAATCATTATTGTGATAGATTTCGATTTGCTTTCTTGTATTTATAATCCAACACCACTTGAAATTGCAATCTGAATTTGAGTCATATCGTTTACATTAATCTGACCGTCGCAATTTATATCCGCCGCTTGTTTCTGAGTTTCTGAAAGTACCACATCACCGGTAAGGTGTCTTTGACCTAATGTAACATCAAGAATAGAAAGCGTTCCGTTACCGTCAATGTCACCAAGGAGAACATCGCTTGTTTTATCAAATGTATAGCTAATATAATATTTCTTATTTTTTCCGCCGCCTTCTTTTATGAATTTAGCATTATTGCCGTTTACCTTTGCCGTAACTGTTTCAATATCGCCCCACCCATAAATAGGAGTAACCTCAATTTTTACTGTATAGGATTTATTGCTTATAAATTTACTGTCAGTCGGTGACCATTCAATTTTGTTGATATTTACATTGCCGGCAACGCAACTTGCCGTTTTGGCAGGTGCAGCACCAACTGTTGGAGCTTTGATATTAACCTCAATGTTCTGGGTTTTGTATTTGTCCGGCACGCTAACATTGATGTCAAATATCATATACCTTTTTCCGTTTGCTCTTTTTAATGTGCCTACGCTGTCTATGCCATTTACTCTTCCGTAAATGTTGTTGTTCAGTTCATAACCGCTTTTTGGAATAATCTCAAGTGCAAGACTCAGTTTTTCGCCTATAGAAATTTTGTAGCTGTCATCAAGACGCTTTCCGTACTTTGCCCACTCTACTTCGCCAATCGTGTATAGTGCATTTTCGGAGGTTTTAGGCTTTTTGTAATCACCGATTGTTTTGTTATTACACATATCATCAAAATTGTCAAAGTAAATATCGTTCATATATTTGAGCTTTTTGTCGATTTTGATATTTACTATATTTGAATGTACGGTATTATTGCCACTTATAGCATCGCAGTATATCTGTTTGCCGTTAAGCCAGTCGCTGACATTGGTAATAAATAATTTTTTGCCTCCGAATGATGTGGAAAGCTCACCGTATCCGTTGGTTAATATATAGAGCCAGTCAATTTCTTTGCCATTTTCATCAATAATATGCCATTTATATGTGTCTGCATTTGTTGCATTAATATCAAAGGTAACAGCGTCACCAAGGTTTGGAGAATACCCGTCTGTGGGCTGAGTTGTAATAACCGGATTTGGAGCTATTATTTGAAGATATTTTTTACCTAATGAGTTTGATACAATATTTATGTCAACTTTTTTTTCGTCATCATATACTTTGCACTTTGAAGATATTACATTTGAAAAATCAACCCTTCTTGCTAACCATTGGTCAGTTATTTTGGGCTTTTTCAAGAAAGTAATTCCGTAAGAGCCTACATATGCGCCACCTGAGATAACGGGGAGATAATCAGAATCTGATGTTGTTTTTATGCACACAGCACCTTCAAAATTATAATTATTTTCATCAAATAGTTTGAAATACCCGCCGTTAATGTTAAATGATTCCATATTTGTTGCTTCAACAGCAGCTTTTGTAGCATAGTAGTTTCCGCCGTTGATTGTGAGTTTACCGCCGTTTGCTACAACGCCAAATGCCTGTTTACGTTCATAATAGTCATCATATTCAAAGTTACCTTGGTTAATTGTAGCGGTTGTATATTCATCAAATACAATCGCATTATACAGTCCGCCAAAATGACCGTTATTAATAGTTATATTTTTATAGTCATTCTCGTAAGCGTTTTTAACTAAAGTACCGATTACAGGGCCTTTTGATGTTGCTTCAAATTCACCGCCGTTAATGGTGACATTGCCTCCCGTAATGTTTATAGCCGGTTTTTCGGTATATGTTGTATATATGCCACCGTCTATTTGCAGATTTCCTTTTGAAATAACGCAAGGAAAATCATAGTAAAACTCTGTGCTTCTTGCTACACCCTTTATATTGCTCAATCTTAGGCTTGCACCCTTTGCAACATTAAATATACATCTGTTATTGTTTCCTGAGAAAAAACTGAATGTAGTGTTGTTATCGTTTAAACTTGAAGTATCAAACTGAAGTATTCTAAGACTACCACGTTTAATGTTAAAAAGACAATCATCATAAAGGGTTTCCCTTGAAATTTTAAAGTTATTCATATTAATAGTAATTTCAGCTTTTGGATCATCTAAGCATAACTCATTATTTCGTTTTGAGTCTTCTATAACTTCATAGCCATTGTAACTATTGGAAAAATTTATAGTAATCCATTGCTTTCCGCCTTTTGCAAGTGCGGCTTTAAGCTCGTCATAGCTTTTAACAATATTCTGATTGCTTCTTTTTGGAATTGTAAGTGAATCAAATTCATAATTGCAGCCGCCGCATTTTTTATACCATCTGCCATCTGTTGTATTGGTAGGCTGCTTGTCAACATACCAATGCTCTCTTCCTTTATAAGATGATTCGCTATGAGTATAAACCGTATCAAGCATTTTTTTACCGCAGGTTTTGCATAACTCATAATGCTCAAAAATGTCATATGCCTTTGCTCCGCTTGTGTGGATATGGTCTTTAGGAGAACAAATAATTCTTTTTGTCGCACATAATAAAACAGTATCGTTATCGGAAAGATAATTGGGATCAATATAAGTATCATCCGGAAGCTGACTTTTCAATGTGGATACAGGCATAAACATTCTTTCTTCCGATCCTTCAAGCAAATTGTTATCTGTATCATAAAATTCAACATCTGCTTGCATTCCATATGGTATTGTTTGATTTCTTACAACAAACATAGAATAAAAATAATAACTTTCTGTATCAACAAACTTTGGAAGGTCATTCATTTCTTCACTCAGTTGATCACTCATTGAACCGAAAAGAGTTTTATAGAAATTTTCAAATTCTTTTGGTTCAATTGAAGCACTAATACTGTCGTTGTCTGAACTCCAAACTGTACCAAGTAATTCGTACTTTAAATTACCGCTGTATTTAATATTATGATCAGGTTTTGCGTCAGGTCGTGGGTAGGTAATATTGCTGATTTTTATGTTACAGGTTACTGCATTTGTTGATATAAGCGACAATGGCAATACAGAAACAGCCATAAGTACCGAAAGCCCAATGCTGAGCAGCTTTTTTGAGAGTTTTGCTTTCATATTTTTTCCTCCTTTATTTTGAATTGCAATATTTTTTTGCTAATAAATATAAATAGTTTTGAATATCAGTATCAAAGCTATAATCCGATACTGTAAGTTCTTGCTGATTTTCCCACTTTGTCGTGATTGAGTATGTAGTTATGTCGCAAGCATCGTATGGTATATTTTTATGATTGCTATATAAATTATAAAGATTATTTTTTTTTGCGAAATTTTGAATTTTTAAAAACTCATTATAAGCTATTTTTTTATTTTCAAATTCTATATGCTTACCGCTTAATTCAAAATTCTCAATGGTACAATCTGCTGAAAAGTAAGCCTTACTGTCTTTTGTGTATGCTGTAAAGCTATAACAATAATTATAGTTTGAATGGTTACAACTTATGCTTATATATTCAAGCTGAGGTGAAAAAGTTGATTTGTTTTTATCTTTGCAACTGTTAAATAAAAATATATTGAGTATACACAATAAAATCACAACCGATTTTTTCATTTTCAAAATAATAATATTCTATAAAACAAATAAAGGCAGATGAGTAAAAACACATCTGCCTTGTAATTTTCTATCAGTTAGACTTCTTATTCATTACCGCACCAACAATAAAGAGTACAGGTAATACAAGGCCTATTACGAGTGACACGAAATTAAAGCCACTACCGCCAACCGCACCAATAATAATGCCGAGTAAATTAAATATTGCAACAATAATACCGAACACTAAGCACGAGGTTGCTTTTTCGGGCTTTGTACAATTTTTTACACCAATGATACCTGCAATAAGCTCAGCAACCGAACCCAGAATCATAACAACACATGAAGTATAAATTATTGTCGGATTAAGTTGAACAGAGGAAAGGTCGCCGTCTGTGAAGTAAGTTAAAGTACCTACACTTGCAATGGCAATAATGCTCATGATAATAGAAATTGCACCGCCGATAATCATTAAAATACCAACGACTTTAAGTAATCCTTTTCCTTTCATTAAAAAAACCACCTTTTCAATATATTTGTACAGGAGATATATCCTTGATACAATTATATTGTACAGTAACTTATAATATTTTGCCCTACCCATTTGGGTAGTTTTGGCAAAATTACTGTAAATAAAAGGTGGCAAAGTTATATTTTGTTATATTTTAATATAGAGGGTTGATGTAACCGCTTGAAATCATAATAATTGCAAGCTGAGCAACACTTGAGCATCCGGTTTTTGAAAGCAGATTACCAATGTGATATTTTACTGTGTTTTCCGAGATATAAAGCTCCGAGGCAATCTCTCCTCTTGATTTATGCTTGCAAATTAATCTGAGAATTTGCATTTCTCTTTCAGTAAAAGGAGTTTCACCCTTTGGCAAAGGAATTGTTTTGGGTTCAGGAAAATATTTTTCTCCATTGAGCACTTTTCGTATTGTATCAATAAAAAATGTCATACTTTTGCTTTTATATACAAATGCGTCTGCACCTGCCTCTTTAGCACGAGGAGAATAAGATATTTCATCAAAGCCGCTCATAACCACTACCTTAATATCTTTAAAATTCTGTTTGATATTTTCTGTAGCAACAAGTCCGGAGGAGTAGCCCTCTGTGCATACATCTAACAGTACAATATCGGGACTTAGCCTTTCACATAAAAGCACACAATCGTTCGCATTTGCACTTTCGCCAACAACGCAAAAATCATCTTTTTTCTCAAACATTGCTTTAAAAGCTTCTCTGACAGAAGTGTGGTCGTCAACAATCAATACTTTAATCATAGTTTTCACCCTCCTTTACGGTTAACTCAACTGCGAAATGCGGATATGGTGTAACACTGAGGGTTCCACCGAGCATTTCTGCTTTATTTTTAAGTCCGGAAAGTCCTGTGCCAAGTTGGATTGTAGTACAGGTATTTGTTCCGTTATCTGTGATTTTAAGAGAATTAATACCATCCTTGCTCTTGATTTCTGCACGCACTTTTGTTGCAAGTGAATGTCTGACCGCATTTGTACTGCATTCTCGTATTGTTTCTACAAAAAGTGCGGCTATATCATTATCATACGGCATTTCTCCGATTATTGCAAGCTCAACACCTATTGATGACATTACTTCTTGCAGGAGAATCAGACTTTTATCAGATGCATTTTTTTCATCCGATAATATATCTTTCATTATACTGTTACAGAATTTTTCAATAGCGTCAGCGTCTATATTATCATCTTTATTCTGTAATTTTCGCAAAAGTACAGAAAGCTTTTGTCCCAGTAAATCGTGTACTCTTGTGCGTATCTGTAACAGAGCACCCTCTTTGCATGAGGTTTCAAGATTATTTAGCTGAAAATTCAGTTCATTACCTTTTTGAACAAGTCTTGCTTTCAGGCTCAATAGCTCCTGCATTGCATTCATCTGTTCTGTAACATTTGTGGAGGTAATCAGAAAGTATGGTTTTTTCTTTATATACATTTCGGTTTGCTTAATCATATAATAAGAATTTTTAACTTTGCAAACTGTTTGCTGATTTTGTGTGTTGGAAATATTACGGATTTCGTTTATAAACTTTATTCCGCTTGTAAATTCTTTATTAAAAATCTCCGTCATCAAATTACTTATGCAATGATTTGCAAGCAGAATCTGCCCGTCATTTCTGCAAAATAAAATTCCTGTATTGAGTGCGTCTATTGATTCCTTTACAGAAAGCGGAGTTATAGTGTTTCGTTTTAATTTACTTGCTTTTAATATTAAATGTACACTTCTTATAATAAACATTATCAGTGCAGTAAAAAGAACAACTGTAAATGTACCGTTTGCAAGATGATTTGCAAATGGCAGCAATGGCAGAGCAAAGCATATTGATAATGTTATGTGTGCTTGCTTTAAATAAACAGCAGTTGCAATAAGCATAATTAAAAACAAAATGGATGCTATGTACCCAACAGCTAAATATTGTTCGGGATAATAAATTGATATATTAGTTTGGTAATAAATGCAGGAATATATATAACCATAAATAAATTGCAGCAGTATTACGGAAAATTCAAATGATAGTTCGCAAACATATTTAAAACCTTTTGCTCCACTGTTAAATTTGTATATAAATGCAAAGCATTGCATACAAATGCCTGCAATTATCAAGATACAAACTAAAACTCGCTCAAATTCAGGATAAAAATAAATGTAATTCATTGCTTTTCACCACCCTTAAGCAAGAGCCAAATGCCAAGGTTATCGTCATCATTTTGCTCGATGATTTTACCACCCGATTTTTCAAGTGAAATCATAAATTTTTTGTCAAAAATATTACTGTTGATTTTCGTTGAGCTAATCACCTTTATAGAAATTTCCTTATCGGATATTTCTGTGCGAGCAAATATGTATTCGCATTTTGTTTGTGTTGCTTCGTCAAGAATGTTGTACATAAACTCATACATAAGATTTGCGTGTTCAATGTCAAGCTTTTTATTGCCGTTATTGGTGCAGAGCAGCTTTACTTTGGAATATTCTGCAAAGCTTCCGAGTTCGTCTATATACATACTTAGTTCATCAGAGGAAAAATATTTTTCCTCAAGAGCAATAAAAAACATATTACACCTGCGTTTTATGTAGCACAAAAGTAATGCGGCTTTGACAGTAAGCAGGGAATTATTGTTTTGATTTTTCATCTTTTCAGGTAAACGGGAAAGCAACTTGAGTTTATCGGAAATTTCACTTTCAAGACTGTTGCAGATGTCAATTTTTTCCTCGTTTTGTAAGTATTTTCGCCTTGCTTTTTCTTCTTTTCTGATTAAGGCATTGGTTGCCCTTAGCTTTTCTACAGTAGTTTTAGTATTTGAATACATTTTGTTCAGCTGAGAAATATCGTCCTGCCAAACAACATATCCGCCGGAAATTTTCTTGCTGAAAAGCAGTGTGTTCTCATCAAGTTTTATTGGATTTTTACCGTTAATAATGCTGCCTTTTTGTTTATCGGTAAGGCAGTAGTCGAAATTTGCGGTAATTTCTTTTTCAAAATAATTGTTGAGAATTTCCATTTTAAGTGGTGAATTTTTAAAAAGATTTTTGTATTTTGTGTTGGTGGGAATAAGACTGCTACGCAAGCATACTTCCATAAATGCGAGGATAATAAATGTGATAACTACCGTCATATCACCCTCAAAGGCAAACGGCAGACGCATTACATAGGCAACAGTATATAAAAAAATCAAAAGAAAAAAAGTAACAGGGTAAAAAATATTTAGCTTATTCGGACTTTTTATACTGCGTACTATAAGCCACAACAATACAATGAAAGTTTGTAATCCAATGCACAGCATAGATAAATAATATACAATGCCGTAGGTGTATTCAGAGGAACCGTTTTCAATTCCGTTATAAAACGAAAAAGCAAGCTGATGGTAGTCATTTGTGTATATCAGACATAGCAGAAATAGTTCAACCACTATAAAAGGCAGAATCCGCAGCGGTATGATTTTGTTGCTGCTTGGTTTGTCTGTTACGCTTGTTAAATATAACAGACCTGTTGCTATACCGAATTGAAAAAGATAGTAGCTGTACCAAAGCTGTCTTTCAATCATCGGAGAATTAATTTGCCACTTAATGCACCTCGCTGTAAGCCATAGAATAAGCATTGAACCGATAATAATAAAAGATAATTTAACCCTTTTGTTAATTACTCTCAAGCCAAGCACAGCTATCCACAGCACTGTTAATGTAATGAAAAATACTGCTGACAAAATATGCTCTTGTCCGTCTGCTGTTGAATATCTGCGTTGCTCAAAAACTGTTCTCCTCATCTTTTTAATAACATTTGTTGATTGCTCGTTAAAGTGCCGGTAATCGGTATAAATAACAGCGTTAGAATATTTTTCTTGGGTAGGATACAGGAGAGATGCGTTGTTATATGTTCGCAAGTCATTTTGATTTATATTATTGCAGAGATTGTTTTCAAAACATAGTGGGTATGGTGAAATTATTCCTTGCACAAAAGAAAGCGTACCATCATTTGGAATAATAATGTCTATATTTTTGTTACCTCGTTTTAGTTTAACAGCCTGTGTATCGGTGCAGATCCATATTGGAAGTTCAGTATTGCTGTTGCTGAGTCTGCCATTTCTTTCAGGTAATTAATGGCATCGTCAAGACGGTAATTTTCTTTTTTAAGCGAATAGCCGATTGATGCGGTAATGTAATTATAATAATCTGAATCTATATAGATTTTTTCTTCAACACCTGCAAGAGAATTAAAGCTGTTTATGTTTTCTTTTACTTTGCCTGTGTCAACTGCTATTACTATCGTTGTGATATAATGTGGATACCAATAATAATGCCCGCCACTATCCATAAGGCTTTTTGCAAGCAGTTCATCAGCTTGAGCAGCATAACCGTTATTGAGATTATCTACTACCGAACTTTCGGATATAACTAAATTATATTCATCATTATCGCATTTTAATGCATTAAAGTAATCCTCGTTATTGACTGAAATGGTCTTTATATGGTTCATACAACCGTTAAAAAGAGTACAAAGCAAAATTAAGAGCATAACCAAAATTGAAATTTTAATCTTTTTGTGCATTACTTCACCGCCTTTTAGCTTTAAATTAATTTTATTGTATGCAAAATTTGAAAGTTACATTATTATGAATATTCTAAAATTGTAACATAAAATTTCGTATAAGACAAATTTTAAAAAATAAAAACCTTAGCAAGCGGTGGCAAAAAACCACCGCTTGTTTATTGTTTATATAAAAATAATTCATATTTTTGCTTTGCAATTGCATAATATTGATATGTAAAAGATTTGCGATAAACAGATGCGAAAAAGTATTAAAAAGAATATATCAATTTACCGAATTAAGTAATATAAAATTTGTCAATTTAACGAAATTAGTGTTGAATTATTTTAAATTTATTAAACTTATTGACTTTTTAATATAAAAGTAGTAAACTAATAATCAGTTAGCGGGTGCTAACTTTTTTGTACTGTCAAAGTTAGT
This sequence comes from Ruminococcus sp. BSD2780120874_150323_B10, assembly GCF_015553695.1. Taxonomy (NCBI): domain Bacteria; kingdom Bacillati; phylum Bacillota; class Clostridia; order Eubacteriales; family Oscillospiraceae; genus Ruminococcus; species Ruminococcus sp. BSD2780120874_150323_B10. The sequence continues at coordinate 283,021 of NZ_JADNHD010000001.1, read as the reverse complement.
TAGCACTAATGCTGTATAGCGAGGATGGTGAGCTTATGCCTTTAACATTTGCCGATCCGGGCGTTGAAAACATTATTAAAAAAATCGGAGGTAACTCTGAGGTTCGTGCACATCTTGAAAACTTGGGTTTTGTTGTTGGCGGCACAGTTACAGTTGTTTCTTCAATGGCGGGTAACCTTATTGTTAATGTAAAAGGAGCACGAGTTGCAATCAGCCGTGAAATGGCAAGCAAAATTATGATTTAATGGAGGTACAATATGAGAACTCTGAGAGAAGCAAAAATCGGAGAAACCGTAAAAGTTGCAAAACTTAACGGTGCGGGCGCTATTAAGCGCAGAATTATGGATATGGGTATTACAAAGGGCGTTGAAATTTATATCCGTAAAGTTGCGCCGCTCGGTGATCCTATTGAAGTTACAGTAAGAGGTTATGAACTTTCTTTGCGTAAAGCCGATGCTGAAATGATTGAACTTGTTTAAGTTAAATACGGGGTTTATCCCCGATATTTTTAAATTCTAAGTTAGTCTAAAATAACTAAATCTATGAGAGGAAGACACTAATGGGTATTAAAATTGCACTTGCAGGTAATCCTAACTGCGGTAAAACAACCCTTTTTAACGCTCTTACAGGTTCAAACCAGTTTGTTGGTAACTGGCCGGGCGTTACCGTTGAGAAGAAAGAGGGTAAGCTCAAAAAGCACAACGATGTTGTAATTATGGACTTGCCGGGTATTTACTCACTTTCTCCTTACACACTTGAAGAAGTAGTTGCTCGTAACTACCTTATCGAGCAAAGACCTGACGCAATCCTTAACATTGTTGACGGTACTAACCTTGAGCGTAACCTTTACCTTACAACACAGCTTACAGAGCTCGGTATCCCTGTTGTTGTTGCCATTAATATGATGGATGTTGTAAAGAAGAGCGGAGATAAGATTGACACTTCGGCACTTGCTAAAGAGCTTGGCTGTAAGGTTGTTGAAATTTCTGCTTTGAAGGGCACAGGTATTATGGAAGCGGCAGAGGCTGCAATTGATGCTGCCGAGAACACAAAAACTGTTCCAATGCACACATTTAACGGTGTTGTTGAGCACGCTATTGCTCATATTGAAGAGGCAGTAGTTCACGAAATGCCTGAAGAACAGCAGAGATGGTACGCTATCAAGGTATTTGAGCGTGATGATAAGGTTATGGCAAAGCTTAACCTTAGCGACGAAATTAAAAAGCATGTTGAAACTGACATTGAAAATGCCGAAAAAGAGCTTGACGATGACAGCGAAAGCATTATTACAAACGAAAGATATATTTACATAGCTACTATTATTAAGACTTGCTATAAAAAGAAGAGCAAGGGTAGCCTTTCAACATCAGATAAGATTGATAAGGTTGTTACAAACCGTTGGCTTGGCCTTCCGATTTTTGCCGTAATTATGTTCCTTGTTTACTTCATTTCAATGCAGACTGTAGGTTCAATGGCAACAGACTGGGCAAATGACGGATTGTTCGGTGACGGTTGGCATTTGTTCGGTATAGGTACTTCACAGGCAGAAGAGGCAGAAGAAACTTACGGCGATTCAGATGCAATCATTGAAGCTTTCAATGAAGAATACGGTAATGACGATATTGCAGCTGCAATTGATCTTGAAGATGAAAATTATTCTGAAGATGCAGCAAAAGCAGCGCTCTCTCAGCTTGTAACATTAACTCCTGCCGATGCAAATGTTACTTATTCTGTTGAAGATGAAGAAACACTTGAGGTAACTGAAACTCCTAATACAACAAAGGCTCAGTTGCAGGAGGCAGTAGACAATTATCTCAATACAGATTACAAAGAGGCTTACGGCGCTCCTGACGCAAGCACATACGGTGTTTGGGTTCCCGGTATTCCTGTTCTTATCGGCAACGGACTTGACGCTATTAATTGTGCCGATTGGCTCAACGGTCTTATCCTTGACGGTATCGTAGCCGGTGTAGGCGCAGTTCTCGGCTTCGTTCCGCAGATGCTTGTACTTTTCTTACTCCTTGCTTTCCTTGAAAGCTGCGGTTATATGGCTCGTATCGCATTCGTACTTGACCGTGTATTCCGTAAGTTCGGCCTTTCAGGTAAATCATTTATTCCAATGCTTGTCGGTACAGGCTGCGGCGTTCCGGGTATTATGGCTTCTCGTACAATTGAAAACGAGCGTGACCGTCGTATGACAATTATGACAACAACATTTATTCCTTGCGGTGCTAAGATGCCATTTATCGCTATGATCGCAGGTGCTATTTTCGGTGGTTCACCGTGGATTGCTACATCAGCTTACTTCATCGGTATGGCTGCAATTGTAGTTTCGGGTATTATGCTTAAGAAGACAAAGATCTTCTCAGGCGATCCTGCTCCGTTCGTTATGGAACTTCCCGCTTACCATCTCCCGACAGTAAGCAACCTTCTCCGTTCAATGTGGGAGCGTGGCTGGTCATTTATCAAAAAGGCCGGTACAATCATTCTTCTTTCAACAATCATTGTTTGGTTTACAACATACTTCGGATTTGTTGACGGTCAGTTCCAGATGCTTTCAGAGGATCAGATCAGCAATTCAATTCTTGCCGCTATCGGTAACTGCATTGCTTGGATCTTTACTCCGCTTGGTTGGGGCAATTGGCAGGCAGCCGTTGCATCGGTTACAGGTCTTGTTGCTAAAGAGAATATCGTTGGTACAATGGGTATTCTTTATCCGGGCGGATGGTCAGAAATCGGCGGTGCTTTCACAGCAATCAGCGGTTTCTCATTCCTCGTATTCAACCTCCTTTGTGCTCCTTGCTTCGCAGCTATCGGTGCTATGAAGAGAGAAATGAATAATGCTAAGTGGACCTGTTTTGCAGTAGCTTACCAGTGTGTATTTGCTTATGCAATCGCTCTTATGATTAATCAGTTTGGCGGACTCTTTACAGGTAATGTAAATGTTATCGGTCTTATTTTCGCTGTATTGGTACTTGCATTTATGATTTATATGCTCGTAAGACCATACAAAGAGGCTAATACATTAAAAACTTCTGTAAAGGTAAAATAATTTAGATTTTGATAGAGGAGGATGTATATGCTTACTTTTTTACTTGATAATATTGGTACAATAGTTGTTTTGCTTATAGTTGTTGCTGTAGTTGCCGCAATTATTATCAGCCATTTCAGAGCAAAGAAAAAGGGCAAATCTTCTTGTGGCAGCTGTGGCTGCGGATGTGCATCCTGTGCAATGGCAGGTAAATGCCACTCTAACAACCATAAATAATTATTGCTGACAAAAGCGACCGAGCATTTTAAGTGTTCGGTCGCTTGTTTTGTTTTTTGATTATTTTTCAATAGTTGGGGGTAAATTATGGTTTTACGGAATGATTTATCAAGCAATTTGCTGAATCATAATTAAATATTACAACAAATATTTGGATAACTCCTTATAAATAAAACAAGGCTATCGCATTTTAACCTTGCGATAGCCTTTCTTGTATTAATTGATTTTTGGGTTGTTGTTTGAAATATAAATCTGCAATGCGGTTACATCGGAAACCGAAAGTTTCCCGTCTTTGTTCATATCAACGCAGTTAAACAGTTGCTTGTTTGTTTCGTCAATAAAAGCAGAACCGTCGGTGTTTTTGTTGCCTGCAATGTGCATTTGCAAGTATGTAACATCATTTACATCTATAATACCGTCTTGGTTAGCATCGCCTGTGAGAATTATTTCATCTATTGCAATAAATTCAAAATCATTTTCTTTTGCATAAGTTTCTGCATATGTTCCAATGTAGCCGTTTATAGTTAGTATATTACAATTTTCAAATGAATCACGGGCTATAAAACTAACATCTTTAGGAATAATAATGCTTTTTAAATTAGTGCAATTATAAAAAACTTTATTACCTATAGAAGTTACATCTTGCGGTATAGTGATTTTTTGTAATTTATTACAGCCTGCAAAAACTCCATAACCAATATATTGTAAATTATCAGGTAGTTTAACATATGTTAAATTAATACAATTTTCAAATACAGACTTTGCTAAACCTTTTGAAAAGCCATTATCTGAAAGTTTATCCGGAAAATTAACTGTTTCTAAACTCTCACAATTACCAAAGGCAAAATCATCAACATAGGATAAACTATCCGGAAGATCTATTCTTTTTAATGATAAACAATTTCCAAATGCTCCTACCAAAATTTTTGTCAACGAGTTAGATAGTTTAATGGTTTCTAATGATTGACAATTATAATATGCACCGTCATATATTGATAGTATATTGTTTGACATTTCAATATTTTTAATACTTATATTGTTTTCAAATGCACCTTTGCCTATACTCGTAACCTTTTTTCCGTCAATTTCATCAGGAATAGTTACATCACTATCATTACCCACATACTCGGATATTTCTACAGTACCGTTATCAAGTAATGAATACTCATAATCTCCACTTGTCAAATAATCTGATGATAAAACCGAGTTATTACTTTCAATCACTGCCGCACTTACAGGCAGTACGGAAAATGCACTTGTCATCATAAGTGCAGACAGTATTACGGCTGTTAATCTTTTAACTTTTTTCATTTTTTATCGCTCCTTGCGTTATTTAATTTATTATTCGCAATTGACACTCACTAAATGTCAATTACAGGTGTATTATAGCATAAAATATTCTTATTGACAAGCACTAAATGTCAAAGGAGTATAAAAAATGTTTAAAAATAAAAATGAAAATATGAATAATGTATGCGGAAAGAGGATTGCGGAATTAAGACTTGCATTAAATCCTAAATGCAGTCAAAGACAGCTTGCTGAAAAATTGCAGCTTTTTGGATTGGATTTAGACAAAAATGCAATTCAAAGAATAGAATGCGGAAAAAGATTTATAACAGATATAGAAATAGTGGCTTTTTGCAAGGTATTTGAAATTCAGCCTAATGATATTTTTGCTATGGTATAAAATTAAAAGTCTGATATAAATATTATGATACTTGTATTGGAGTGTTGGTATGTTAAGCAAAAGAATTCGTGAATTAAGGTTTTCGCTCGGACTGAATCAGGTGCAATTCGGACAGGCTCTTAATGTAACAAAGCAGACTATCAGTAATTGGGAAAACGACAATATTCAGCCGTCTGTGGAAATGCTTATTAAAATAGTAAATACCTATTCAGTAAGTGCCGATTATTTGCTTGGTATTAACGAGAGGGAAACCGTTGATGTTTCGGGGTTATCTCAAGAGCAGATTGCTCATATACAAATGATAATTGACGATATTAGAAATAAATAATTATTCAAGCAAAAAATCAGCCTGATTTCGTATGAAGTCAGGCTGATTTTATATCTGTTAAATTTTAATTCCTTTAAATGAAATATGAAATTACTTATTCTCCTCATTATACTTAAGCTGATTGTAAATCATATTGGCGCACATATAAACATTGCCGCCGCCCATTGTGAGAATGAGGTCGCCCTCTTTTGCGTTTTTGCATACATAGTCTGTAATTTCTTCAAAAGTGTCAAGGCAAACCGAGTTTGGTACTTTTGCGCCGAGGTCGGTTGAGTAAATATTATATGTGTTTGTTTCTCTTACAGGGAGAATTTCAGAAATAATCGCAACATCCGGAATCTTAAGAGCCTCTGCAAAATCATCAAGAAGAAGTGCTGTTCTTGAGAAAGTATGCGGCTGGAAAATCGCCCATACTTTTTTAAAGCCCATATTCATTGCGGCATTGAGTGTTGCGGTAAGCTCTGTCGGGTGGTGAGCAAAATCGTCTGCCACTGTAATTCCCTCGGGTGTACCGAGAATTTCAAAACGGCGGTGAACACCTCCGAATTTGTGGAGATTTTCGGCGATTTCCTTAGGTGTTGCACCAAGGTAATGTGCGGTAGCCGCTGCGGCAAGTGCATTATAAATGTTATGCTTGCCCGGAACAATCAACTTAATATTTGTAAGGAGTTCACCCTTGTAATATATGTCAAATTGCTCGTGAACACCCTTGTCTGCAGAAATATTTTCTGCTCTGTAGTCGCAGTTTTCGCCAAAGCCGTAGGTGATTTTTTCAATGTCAACATCGTTTACTGCATCAAGTGTGTTTTGGTCGTCACCGTTGATTACAAGCAAACCTGTAGTCTGTTTTGCAAATTTATTAAATGACTTTTTAATGTTGTCAAGATTTTTAAAGTAGTCGAGGTGGTCGGCATCAATGTTAAGTATAATAGAAATAAACGGATTAAGCTGTAAGAATGTATCAACATACTCGCAAGCCTCGCAAACGATAATGTCGCTCTGACCTACATAGCTGTTGCCGCCGATAAACGGAAGTTTGCCGCCGATAATTGCCGATGGGTCAAAACCGCTGCCGATAAGTACCTGCGAAAGCATGGCTGTGGTTGTGGTCTTGCCGTGAGTACCGGAAACCCCAATACTTCTCTTGTATCTTCTTGTTACAACGCCGAGCATAACGCTTCTTTCAATGCAAGGAATACCCTGTTCAACAGCTGCTTTTCTTTCCGGGTTATCTTCTTTGATAGCGGCAGAATATACCACAAGCTCTGCACCGTCAATGTTCTCTGCACGATGTCCCATATATACGGGAATGCCGTAGCCTTTGATTCTGTCGAGTGTCTCACCCTCATTCATATCCGAGCCTGAAAGCTGATAGCCCTCGCTGTTTAAAATCTCTGCAAGCGGACACATACCGCTGCCGCCGATGCCGATAAAATGTATCCTTTTTATATTATCAAGTAAAATGTCGTAATTCAAAACACTCATTCTCCATTCACAAAAATTCTATCTTATATTATAAAGCTATAGTCAAAAAAAATAAATACCTTTTTTCAATTTGTAATATATTTTTTCGTATTTTAGTTTTTATATTGCCAATTTATATTAAAAATGTTACAATATAATCGGTGATAATCAGTGAATTTAGTTAAGAATGATATTATAAAATTAAACATAACTTCGGCTACCGCAGAGGGCAGCGGCGTAGGAAAAACAGAGGACGGAATAGCGGTGTTCGTACCGCTCTCAGCCATTGGCGATGAACTTGAAGTAAGAATATTAAAAACAAAGAAAACTTATGCTTTCGGTAAAATTGAAAATATAATTACTCCGTCTTCTGCAAGAATCGAGGCGGACTGCCCGCAGTTCTCAAAATGCGGAGGCTGTACTTGGCGGCATATTTCTTATGAAGAAGAATTAAAAATAAAATCAATGCGTGTTTACGATGCGGTAACACGAATAGGCGGAATTAAAGACTTTGAATTTAAAGATATTATCAGCTGCGAAAGACCTGACAGATACAGAAATAAGGCGCAATTTCCTATAGGTAGGGCAAAAGAAGGAAGTGCGGTGTTCGGATTTTATTCATTTCATACGCACAGAATTATTCCGTGTGATGACTGTTTATTGCAGCCTGAAGTTTTTAATTCTGTAATAGAAATTACAAAAAGATTTATAGATAAAACAAATGCTGATATTTATGACGAAACAACAGGCAAAGGCAGATTAAGACATTTATATATGCGTCTTGGTGAAATTACTGACGAACTTATGGTTTGTTATGTTGTCAACGGCAACGGCTTAAAACAGGAAGACGAACTTGTCAGAATGTTAAAAGACGGCTTGCCTAACCTAAAAAGCGTAATTATTAATTCTAACAGAGAAAAAACAAATGTGGTTTTAGGCAAGAAAAATCGTGTTGCATACGGCAGTGACCACATTACCGATGTTTTATGCGGACTTAAATTTAAAATATCACCGTTTTCATTCTGGCAGGTAAACCGTGCCCAAGCAGAAAAACTGTACGGTAAAGCAAAAGAATACGCAAACCTGCAAAACGACGAAATTCTGCTTGATTTATACTGCGGAACAGGTACAATAGGACTTACAATGGCTGAAAACTGCAAAACACTTGTCGGTGCGGAAATTGTCGAGGATGCTATAAAGAATGCAAACGAAAACGCAAAAGCAAACGGCATAGAGAACGCAAGATTTATTTGTGCCGATGCATCAAAGGCAGCGGCTCAACTTAAAGCAGAGGGACTTCAACCTGATGTCGTAGTGCTTGACCCGCCAAGAAAAGGCTGCGGCGAAGATGTAATTTTGACCGTAGCACAAATGTCACCGAAACGAGTTGTGTATGTGTCTTGTGATCCCGCAACCCTTGCAAGAGATTTAGAAATTTTCGAGTCAAACGGCTATAAAACCAAAGAAGTAACACCTTGCGATATGTTCCCAAGAACAGCGCATGTGGAGACGGTCTGTTTGCTGTCAAGAAAAGATAAATAAGTGCTGAAAAGTGGCGTATTTCCGGGCTTTTTGCGAGGTGAGTATCATCAGAGAAGCCTTGCGGAAAGCTCGGTTTTCTTGTAGGGAAACATATCTACTTTTTAGTCTGACCGAAGAAAAAGTGGATGAGCGAAAAAATGCGGTAGGGTTTAGGCTGTGGATTAGATGTCATATGTTGTGGCACGGGGATTGTTGTCAGAGCCGACCGCAGTTTAGGCTACTCGATATCAAGAGGCAGAGTTGGCAGTGAAATAGATAACAAGATGTATTTTTAATTATTAATAATTCCAAGATAATGGGTGATGACAAATGAATTTATTAAATTTAAAAGTCAAGCACAAAGTATTTGGCAACGGAGTTGTGACAGGAATATCTGACAACTTACTGACTATACAGTTTGCTTCAAAGGTATCAAATTTTGTTTATCCGGACGCCTTTGAAACATTTATTGTTGCGGAAGATACCTCGGTACAGTCTGAAATTTTGTCAGAAATTGAAAATAACAAGAGAGCTGTCAGGAAACAACGTCTGGCAGAGGAGACAGCACATAAAGCTGAAAAAGAACTGCGGGTTACAGAGAGAAATGGTACTCCTTCACGAAGAATTCGCAATAACATTGAGGATGGCTTTGGACCGGATTACAACGTTAGACATTTAGCTAAGCAGCCTATTCTTACATATAAACAGGTAGAAGAACAATTTGGTATCAGAATTGCTGGCTTTGGCCGAGGAATAAATAGAACACCATCAACAGTAGTGCTCGTTTCATCCATTGATAAAAAGAAGGCTGGCTTTGTTTACCACGACCACTGGACTACTGATGGAGACTATATTTATTCCGGTGAAGGAAAGACTGGAGACCAAACAATGTCACTTGGCAATAAAGCTATTGTTGATGCAGAAAATGACGAAAAAAAGATTCACCTATTTGTTAAGTTCTCGCCGCAAGAATATTATTATCAAGGCGTTTTTTCTTTAGTAGATTATACATATGAAGATGACAAAGATGAATCTGGAAATATGCGCAAAGAGTATAAATTTCGATTACGGAAGCAGTCGGTAGAGGAATAAAACAGTGAAGACAATAAAAGTAGTGGCCGCAGTTATATGTGACTCTTTAGAAAATACAACCAATTTATTTGCTACAGTGAGAGGCTACGGCGAATTTAAGGGCAAGTGGGAGTTCCCCGGAGGGAAGGTTGAACCAGGCGAGACACCGCAACAGGCACTTGTTAGAGAAATACAAGAAGAACTTGCTGTAAAAATAGAAGTTGGTGAATTGATTGATACCATCGAGTATGATTATCCGACTTTCCATTTAAGTATGGATTGCTTTTGGTGTAATGTTACCGAGGGTGAAATAAAACTCAAAGAAGCAGAGGACGCGCGCTGGCTTAGTAAAGATGAATTATACAGCGTTAATTGGCTGCCGGCAGATATGGCATTAATTAAAAAAATACAGAATAGCCTAATTATGCGAGATGGCTGAATTGTTGTCAGCATTCTATAGGCTATCTGAAAAATCTATCAAATTAACTTTTTGGGCATTTGGGTACTTGTTCCCGAAATAGCCTTACTTTCACAAACTGAGATGTAGTATTAATGTCAAGGGCTGATAATTAAAGTGTAAAAAACCGCTTTTTCCCCAGCATTTTGAGTGATATTGTCTGACATACATCTCACTCATTTTCCTATTCGAAAGTGAGTAAGAGGAAATATATGTCGAATCAGAAAAATTGAGTTGGTGTATTGTATGGTTGACAGTGACAGATGTTCAGCACACCCGATTGTTTAGAAAATTGAGTGTGCGAAATGGATATCAGAGAAATGATTCATAAATAGTGTTATGAGAACGAGGTGAAAGAATGTTAGCATATGATGAGAATAACGTGTTGTGTGAATATGAGGAAAACAGTTCTATTGCTGTCTGTAGTAACTGCCATAAATTATATCACCGTACTGTAAGTGAACAAATCCCCGGTTTGAGGGAGCATGAGTACGATAATTGTCCATATTGCGGCTACGAGAATGGCAGTAGTATGTCTTATGATTATTCAAATTCAAAACTGACAAAAAAAGAATTAAAAAGGCTTAAGAAAAAATCTTTGTTGGATGTTGTGGTCAATTACTGCCACAGGCAATACATCACAACTACATGTGATGACTGTGACCACAATTCTGCCTGTCCGGGAACGCCTTGCGGGAACTGCAAACAATGTCTTGAAGAGGTTCACTATCCAAGTAGATATCCGTTGGGTCGAAAAGATTATGAATGTGAACGTATGATGCATTTTTATGTTTGTGATTATACAGCAAAGTATGCGTCAGAAATGCTTTACCTTATGAGAAAAAGCGACGCAATGATGGAAATTGAGAAATATCATGTGCTATCTATCGGTTGTGGCGCTTGCCCAGATCTTATGGCATTGGAGCGCTTTTGTCATGAGACTTCACCAAGTAAAACAATAAGTTATTTGGGGATTGATATAAATAAACGTTGGAAAAGTATTCATGAAAAAATAGATACCTACAAGACGTCAACCGTGAAAAAGACACGGTTCAAGTATTGGGATGCTGTGACGAAAGATTTTACAATCTCCGATGCCAATGTTGTTGTTTTACAATATATAATTTCACATTTTTACAATACTGGTCAATCAAACAAATTAATGCATTCTTCCAAAAACTTGTGGATACTATTATAAGCCATAAGCAGGAGAATGTTCCAATGGTGATTCTTATTAACGATGTAAACAGTGTAAACAGGGGAAGGGACTATTTTTCTGACCTTATTGATAAGTTGAAGGCGGCCGATTTCCATGAAAGTTGCGGAAAGTTCTATTTTGATTATAAAATAGTAAACCCTGCGCAAAGATATGGTGAGAGGCATGCTTCTAGCCAAACGGTTTTCAATTTGCCAAAAGAATTTGATGGTATATATCAACCGTGGCATGATTGCTCAAGCGCCCAATTACTTATCGAAGTTCAGTAGGAGGTGATTCGATGATAATAAGCGCCAGTCGAAGAACGGACATTCCAACATATTATTCTGACTGGCTTTTTAACAGGCTTAAAGAAGAATATGTATTGGTCAGAAACCCGATGAATATCCATCAAATAGGTAGGATAAATCTGTCACCCGACGTTGTTGATGGAATTGTCTTTTGGACAAAAAATCCAGTACCTATGCTGAACCGTTTATCGGAACTTGAAAGATATAATTATTACTTTCAGTTCACGTTAACAGCTTATGATAAGGATGTGGAGCCAAATATTCCATCCAAAAACAATATAATAATTCCTGCATTCCAACAATTATCTAAATCAATAGGAAAAGAAAAGGTCATCTGGCGATATGACCCAATCTTCTTCAATGATAGATATACAATGGAATACCACTGCAAATATTTCAGGGTTCTGGCAGCAAAATTGGGGGATTATACGGAAAAATGCACCGTGAGTTTTCTCGACTTCTATCGCAATACGGCAAGAAATACTCAGCCGCTAAAAATCCATCCAGAGTCAAAAGAGCAACAAATAGAACTGATGCAAAGGTTTTCTGAAATCGCAAAAGAGTATGGTTTCTATATAGACACCTGTTCTGAAGCAATCGATCTTGATAGATTTGGAATAACACATGCTCACTGCATTGATAGAGAACGTTTTGAACGGATAGGAAAATGCAAACTTGCTGTAGGAAAAGATCAGAATCAGCGGCCAGAATGTGGTTGTATTGCTAGCATTGATATTGGAACATATAACACATGCAAAAATGGTTGCCTTTATTGTTATGCCAATTATAGCCATAATACAGTCATGCGAAATACTCAGGTACATAATCCTTTATCCCCTCTTCTTTTCGGAGAAGTTTGCCATGACGATGCAATAAAGGAACGTAAGATGGTATCACTCAAGGAATGTCAGCTTACATTGTTTGATTCAATGGAATAAGCATTAGCCCTCTCAACCATCATGGCTGGGAGGGTTTAGTGCATTTATGCTTATCTTTCAACATCGACCTTAAGTCCGGATTTCAATTCAACCGTACAATGGTCATTCCAAATTGTAATTTGCTTAAGCCATCGTTTTACCAATGTCTCATCGAAAACTTCGAGGGTAGCACTTTGCTGCTTAATGAAATCCTGCAGCTCATTGATACGCTGAATCTGTGCGTCTCTGGCGGCAGTGTCAACAGTGCAATTTTCTCGCTGTTCACGGAGCTTAAAAATCTGGTCTGCAATCTCATCATAGGCTTCCTTGTTGTTAGCCTTTTTGAGAAGCTCTTTCTGGAGTTCCATCAGTTGCTCGTCAATGCCATCCGTGGTGATTGCAGCGGAAGCTCTGATGACTGATGCAATATTCTGCTGTAGCTGTTGCTGGTATTTGGATTTATCACCAAGCAACTCATTCAAGGCTGTGAGAACGATTTCCTGCAGGTCAAGTTCGTTTATGGTTTTGGCGTGGCATTCAAGGCCGGTGGGTTCTAGCTTGCTGATGCAGCGCCAGACGATGGACTTAACACCTCGGTTATTCCAGTGGAGCCTGCGGAACATTTCACCGCATTCGCCGCAGATGACGATTTGTGAGAAGCAGTGATTGCAGCTATAGCTTCGTTTTTTGCCTTGCCTTCCGACTCCTTATCGGCAGTCATCGCGGTAGCGATGGCCATGAACGCATCTTACAACAAGCTTGTAACAAAGCACGGATTGTATATGATCGGTTTCATATGCAGTCGCAATTTGGCAGAGATGTTCTCGGCACTGTTCGTCTGGATGAAGCTCGCAGGCATAAAGCCAAAGAAAAAGAAATTCTTGCCGATATCTCGGATGATACCGACAAGGAAACTATGAAATCTCTTAAACAAGAAGCTAAAGCGGAAAAGCAGGAATACAGCCAACTCAAGAAGCTGCGCTGGTCATTGCTCACTAACTCTGATAAACTCTCCGATAGTAAAACCGAGCAATTACAATCTATTCTGCAAGATCATCACGACCGAGCTTGTAAAATAAAGTGTGTAAGTTAGAAAAATAACTTGCACACTTTTTGCATTTTGGAAAAAGTGTGTTACAATGAAAGAAAGGAAAAAGGAATGGACAAAATGGTTTCAGGCGGCGAAAGAAAGTGAGATTCCCGCATTGGTACGGTTTGCAGTTCAAAAAGAAAAACGACTCCCCGGCTTAGCGGCTCATGCCATCTACCCAATCAGCACCGGCAAGCTCGAAGGCTTCAACAACAAGATCAAGGTCGCTAAACGAATCGGCTACGGTTACCGTGACGACGACTTTTTCTTCACCTTGATTCGCTATCTTTCTATTCCTTCTGTCCGTTCACCATCCCACAAAAATAGTGATGAACCATCTTATCTATTCACACTTTTTTCGGTAACCATAAATTATAAGTAAGTTGTACTGCAAAGACTGATTTATTTTAAGGAGATTATTGAATGAGTAAAAAAATATTGATAGGAGATATGGGACTGCTTTTGTATAATGCTGTTTTGCTCTTTATTTCAAGGATTTTATACGATAATAAAATTTTATATCCGTATAATTATCCGTTACATATACTCTTTGCCGTACTTTTGATTTGCGGTGCGGTTGGATTCTGGATTTTTTCTTATAATGCAGAATGTAAAAATGTTTCCCGTACAAATATAGCAATTTCTTTAGTAATGTGTTGTTTAATATTTCTTGCTGTTATAAATACAAATATCAGTTATATCGGAAATAATGCTGTAAATACCATGACGGCTTTTGGAATGTTCGGATTTCAAGTTGCCCGATATTTAAAATCCATAGTCTGTTATTACGATGTTTATGGTGAATTTCCGCCATTGCTCGACAAAATAAAATATATTCGTAATATAGAACTAAGCTTTGCTCCTGCATTAGCAACAATTTTCTCTGTTTTAAGTATTGTTTTTTTGATATTTACTGCTTAGGAGTATTTATTTGTATTTGTTTATATGTTTTTTGCTTTTTGTAAAAGTAGCTAATTTGCTACCTGACTCTATTGAAATATATGTCTAATTATGGTATAATCATATACGAATTATTATTTTAATTAAGGGGAGAATAAAAATGAATATAAATATTTCTGACGCTATTAAATATATCGGCGTTGATGATAAAGATATTGACCTTTTTGAAAGCCAGTACATTGTGCCAAACGGCATTTCTTATAACTCATATGTAATTCTTGATGAAAAAATCTGCGTACTTGACACGGTGGATAAGAGAAAAACCGATGAATGGGTTGCAAATCTTGAAAATGTACTTGACGGAAAAACTCCCGATTATCTTATTATTAATCATCTTGAGCCTGACCATGCGTCAAACATACAGCTGCTTGCAGATAAATATCCCGATATGAAGCTTGTCGGAAATGCTAAGACATTTAATATGCTGCCTCAATTTTTTGACATTGACCTTACCGACAGAACGGTTACTGTAAAAGAGGGCGACTCATTAAACCTCGGCGAACATACACTTTCTTTCTATATGGCACCTATGGTACATTGGCCCGAGGTTATGGTTACATATGAAAGCAAGGAAAAAGTGCTTTTTTCTGCCGATGGATTCGGTAAATTCGGTGCACTTGATACAGACGAAGATTGGGCTTGCGAGGCAAGAAGATATTACTTTAATATTTGCGGAAAATACGGTGTGCAGGTTCAGGCTTTGCTTAAAAAAGCAGCTAAGCTTGACATTGAGAAAATCTGTCCGTTACACGGTCCTGTTCTTACTGAAAATCTCGGTTATTATATTAACCTTTATGACATCTGGAGCAAGTATGAGCCGGAGGTTGACGGTATATTTATCGCTTATTGTTCAATTCATGGCAATACCGAAAAAGCCGCTTTAAAACTTTATGATATTTTGAAAGAGAAAACAGATAAAAAGATTGCTATTTCTGACCTTTCAAGAAGTGATATGGCAGAAAATGTTGAGGACGCATTTAAGTATTCTACACTTGTTGTGGCCGCTCCTTCATATGACGGCGGAGTTTTCCCCGTTATGAATGACTTTTTACATCATTTGAAAATTAAGGGATACAAAAACCGTAAAGTCGCTATGATTGAAAACGGTTCATGGGCACCTTGTGCAATCAAGTCTATGCAGCCTTATTTTGACGAAATGAAGGGCATTGAGATTTCAGATGCCAAGGTTACAATCCGTTCAACTATGACAGCTGAAAATGAAGTTCAGCTTGCCGCTCTTGCAGATTCAATAATTTAATAAAATAGTTTTTGCTAAAAGTACGCAAACTATTTTGAATATACGGATAAAATATCCGTATATTTTGGTGCGGATATTTTTAGTATTGCATATTTAATTCGTCGGAGGAAATATGGAACAACATTTTGAATTCCTAAGAAAGCACCCGATTTTTGAAAGTTTTACAGATGAAGAAATAGAACAGGCGCTTGTGGAATTTGATTATAAAATTCAGAGCTATAAAAATGATGATATTATTGTAAGTTCAGGCAAAATTCATAAATATTCCGCTTTTGTGCTTGAGGGTGCGGCTCAAATACAAAAATATAATTCAGACGGAGTTCGTGAAATTTTGGGAAGAGTTTACAGTGACAGCATAGGTTGGCTTATCACCGCCGCACCACGAACCACACATTGCGATATTGAAATAGTGTCGCATGGGGAGTCGACAATTCTTTTTCTGGATTTTGCGAAAATTAAAGAAAATGATTATAAAAAGATTATTATTCAGCAAAAATTACTTAAAAATCTTTTTGTATTGTTTGAGGAGATGGATTTGCGCTCTCTCGAATATAAAATTGTGCTTTCAGAGCGTTCCATACGCAAAAAAATAATGCGTTATTTTGAATTCAGAGAAAAGCGTGACGGAAGTTCTTCTTTTTGCATTGAAGGCTCAAGACAGGATTTTGCGGATTATCTAAGCGTTGATAAATCGGCGCTTTCCCGTGAGCTTAATAAAATGAAAAAAGACGGATTAATAGATTTTAACGGTGATAATTTCACCATATTGCAAAAATTATAAATTGTGGGGATATTATAAAACAGTAATGAATATTGCTTGTGTTAGTCTTGATATTAATTAAATCTTGGCATATTAGTAAGTATTCAATAAAATTTATTACTGTATTTTTATACAGTTTCTTGAAAATCGTTGCAAATGCAATTTCCAAAATAGTATTATTCTGCTATAATTTTAAAAGAAACAGCGAATGAGCTGTTAAAAATATGCTATCAACTACATAACATAAATTTCTTCTATAACCCTATTACCCCTAAAAAAGCAACAGACGAGTTTATTCTCAACTGTTGCTTTTTTCATTTGTAAAAATCAGCATAGAGCAAAAATGTAATAAATTTGTAAATAAATATTTATTGCCTTGAATTTTTCGGTATGTTATAATATTTTTAGAATATTTGTGATTTAGGGGAGCTTTTTATGAAATGCCCATATTGTTCATTTGAAGAAAGTAAGGTTGTGGATTCCCGTTCGGCAGATGACGGGGAAAGAATACGCAGAAGAAGAGAATGTCTTAAGTGCGGAAAGCGTTTTACAACTTATGAAATTATTGAGAATATTCCTCTCTATGTTGTCAAGCGTGACAAATCAAGAGAAGTTTTTGACCGCAATAAGCTGACTGCAGGTATTCTTCGTGCTTGCGAAAAGCGCCCTGTTTCTGTTGAACAGGTAGAAGAAATGGTCACTGACATTGAGCTTACTGCACAGAACGGCTTTGAACGAGAAATTACTGCCGAGCAGATCGGTGAACTTGTAATGGAGCGCCTTAAAAAGGTTGATGAAGTTTCATATGTTCGTTTTGCCTCGGTTTATCGCCAATTCAAGGATATTAATACATTTATGGAGGAGTTAAACAAACTCCTTACCGAAAAAAAGTAATATTTTAAGAGTCTGATTATCCAAAAAAATCAGGCTCTTTTTGTTTATTAGGTAGGAATTTTTAAAATAATTGTAAAAAATCTCAAAATACTATTTATTTTGCTAAGAAATAATGTTATAATAATTTTATCCTTGTGGCTTATCGCACTCGGATTAATTGTGAAATGAAAGATGGTGATTATTTGTTTAAAAGAATATTATCAGGTCTGTTGGTTTCTGCTATGCTCACAGGTTCTGTCGTTTATTTGACAGGCTGTTCAAATTCGCAGAACGGTTCAGATGATAATACTTCTACCAATACTTCTACCGAGTATGCTCACGCAGATAAGATTGATAACGGTACAATTTTGCAGTGTTTTTCGTGGGATTTCAATACTATAAAGGAATCTATGGCTGACATTGCGGCTTCAGGATATACGGCGCTGCAGACTTCGCCTATTAATGCTTGCCTTGAGGGCGAGAACGGCGGAATGCAGCTTTACGGTGATGGCAAATGGTACTATCATTATCAGCCCACCGATTTTAAAATCGGTAACTATCAGCTCGGAACTCGTGACGAGTTTAAAGCTATGTGTGACGAGGCGGAAAAGTACGGTATTAAGGTTATTGTTGATGTTATTGCTAACCACACAACACCGACCACAAGCGCAGTAAGTCAGGATCTTATTGATGCAGGCGGCGGAAGTTTGGACACGCTTTATCATAAAAACAATGCGTATGACCTCAATGACTTTTCAAACAGACTTGCTTGCACTACTTACAAAATGGGTGGTTTGCCTGATATTAATACAGAGCGCACATCTTTTCAGGATTATTTTATTGAGTATCTCAATGACTGTGTCGCTTGCGGTGCTGACGGTTTCCGTTATGATACTGCAAAGCACATCGGCTTACCTGACGATCCTAAGGAAGATGACGGCTTTACAAATAACTTCTGGCAGAGAGTAATCACCGAAGTAAACAATGCTGACAATCTGTTTATATACGGAGAGGTGCTTCAGGGCAACAATGAAAGAATTGCCGACTATATTGAAGCAATAGGTCATACTACAGCAAGTACATACGGCAGTAAAATCAGAGGCGCAATTACAAACAATATTTTGTCAAAAGGTACTGTAAGTGATTATTGGCTCGGTGACGCACCGCTTAATATGGTTACATGGGTTGAATCTCACGATAACTACATTAATGACGGCAACTGGTACAGTATGACAAAGGAGCAGGTTCTCCTCGGTTGGGCAATTATAACCGCAAGAAAAGACGGTACACCGCTGTTCTTCGATCGTCCTTACTATTCAAGTGTTGAAAACGAATGGGGAATGAACCGTATCGGCACAGAGGGTGACGATATGTACAAGGATAAGAGTGTAAAAGCCGTAAATTTCTTCCGTACAGCTATGATTGGCGAAGACGAAAATATTGTAAATCCGAACTCTGATTCAACCGCTGTTATGATTGAAAGAGGCACAAAAGGAGCGGTAATTGTAAATACAAAAGACGCTCTTAAGACAGGATTTGAAACAAATCTTGCCGACGGTACATATGTAAACAGAGTTGACGGCAAGACAGAATACACCGTTAAAAACGGTAAACTTACTTCTGATGCCGATATTCCGGCAAACAGTGTGGTAGTTCTTTATAACGACGGTTATAAGGAATATGAAGCTGCCGCCGAAGTAGGCGTTGCCGAGGACACCGTATTTAATATTCAAAGCGGTAAAACCGCAACAGTCACACTTACTTGTGCAAATACTGATAATGCGGAATATGCTCTTAACGGAGCCGCGGCTGTTTCATATAAGAACGGAGAAACCGTAACCGTTTCTGTACCGAGCGGAAGTGATATAGCAATACTTGAACTTACAGCTAAAAATTCCAAGGGTGTAAAAACCTACGAAAGAGTTGTATTTGCTACAGAAGTAAAATATTCAATTTCAAGCGGCACAAAGGTATATTTTGAAAAGCCCGACAGCTGGGGCGATCAGATTTTTGCATATGTTTACAACGATGAACTGTATGAAAACGAAACCTGGCCGGGAATTGAAATGACAAAGGAAAGCGACGGAAAGTACAGCTATACTTTTGAAGACGATTGGGAAACACCGTATATTATTTTTAATGACGGTGACGAAGACGGTTCTCAGCAGTATCCAGCAGATAAGGGACTTATTGTTGAGGACGGCAAAACATATACTATAGAATAACTGTTGGAGGATATATTATTATGAGCGAAATGAAAATGGAAAACAGCAGAGTACCTGCTGAAAAGATTTTTAACCCTGATTTAAAAGAAGCAATTGTAAATATGCAGGAAGACAACTCAAAAGAGAACGTCGATAAGATGATTACAGAAGTTGTAAAGGCTAAGTTTATTTTACCTGCAAAGGTTGTTCCTACAACACAGGCTGTTACAGAAAACGGTCAGACTGTTATGAAGCAGGCAACACAGGTTCAGTTCAGACTTCTTGAAAATCAGAAAAAAGAAAAATTCTTTGGACTTTTTACAGATACAGAAGAATTATTTAAGTGGCAGGATACCCAGAATGCTCAAAAAGTAGTTACTGATTTTGATAGCATTTCTCAAATGGTTATGGATCCACATTCGGGTGTTGTCGGTTTTGTTATCAATCCGTTTGGCAAGAGCGTTACTTTCCCTAAGCCAATGATTATTTCAATCAAGCAGCAGAAAGACTTTAACACACTTAATAAAGATTTGTTCAAGCCGGGTGAGCAGATTAAAATCGGCGAACCAAAGGATTATCCTATTGACCTTATGGCTACACTTATCAATCATTTCAGCACAGAGCCAAATGTAAACGTTGCTTTCTTAAGAATGATGGAGCACAGCGACAAAAAGAGTTTCCTTGTTGTAGTTGACTTTATCGGCGATATGAAAAAGATTTTTGACGCTATAAAAGAAACCGCACAGCCATACCTTACTGAAGATGTAGACCTTGTTGTAATGCCTGTTACTATGGACCTTGCAAGAAATGCAATAAACGGTGTAGAACCATTCTACAGAAAAGAACAATAATAATTTTTATTTTAAATAAAGCTTCCGATAAACTCGGGAGCTTTATTCTTTTAAAAACAGAAATAATTAGCATTTTTTACAACATATTTTATAACATTGTTAGCTATATTGCCTATGTCATAATTTATCAAAATATGGTATAATATTAGATATAAGAAATATAATAAGCATAAACTGTTTTCCGCTTTGTCAGACATTGTTTTAAACAATTACTAACGAATGAGAATTAAGAATAGGAGAGAAGTATGTTTTATCGAAATAACGCTTACAAATCTGCGCATGGAGGTGCCGAAAATGTTTGAGGTATCTGATATAGTCGCATATGGTGTTAACGGTGTTTGCACTGTTACCGAGATTACAACAAAAAGAATAGACAAGGTAAATGTAGAGTATTATGTTCTTAGTCCTAATGCGACAAAAACCGCAAAGGTTTTTGTTCCCGTACAAAATGAAAAACTTGTCGGAAAAATGAGAGCCGTACTTACTAAAGATGAGATTATCGACCTTTTGGATAATATGCCGAAAGAAGAAGAGTGGATTTCCAATAAGAATATAAGATTTGAAACATTTAAAAACATCATTTCAGAGGGCAAGTCATCTGAATTGCTTAGATTAATCAGAACTTTAAAACTTCACGAAAAGCAGCAGTTAAAAAGAGGCAAAAGATTACATATGGCTGATGAACGCTTTTTGAAAGAAGCAGAGAAAATGGTGCTCGGCGAGTTTGCTTATGTGCTTAACGAGTCTACCGATGATATACTTAACAGAATAGTAAATTGTGCATAAATATTACACCTTTCACTTTAGTTGTGAAAGGTGTTTTTTCGGTTCTTTTTAAATAGTTGGGGTAAATTATGGCTTAGCAAATTGATTTGCCAATTAATTATAAAAGTTTGGTCGACCTTTTCAAAGGTCGTGGGTGTGGGCAAAGCCCACAAATACTTTCCGTTTACGCAATCTAACGATAGCCGAACAGCTCGCTGTTTGGCGGCTTGAATACAACGGCGTTAGCCTTTAAATGCGATAGCAATAAGAAAAAGCCATTCATTATATAAATTGGAAATTAATTATTTCTTTTATAAAAGGCTGTCGCCTGTTTTAACAAACTTGGTTTTAGCACGCAAACAGCGTAGCTGTTTGCGCCTGATAAATTGTTGTATCGGAAGATTTTTATGGGCGCTGCCCAAACCCGCAATTTTTGAAAAAATTGAGTAAACTTTTTTGTTTTTTTGCTGATAATTTAGCGTTAGCTAAATTTCAATGCCCGACCGACACTCCGCTAAACCATAATTTCACAACAACTAAAAAAGAACTTAGCAAAGCCAACAAAAACTCCCCTGCCGCAAAACAGGGGAGTTTTTATATCAAATTTTCTTTTTTCTTATAACTGAACCGTCAGGAATTTTTACATTACTCTTCATTGTGAGCTTTTGCATTGGATGCGGTGCGGCATCAACGGAATTTCCGTATTCGTCAGTAAGTGAAACACACTTTACATTAAACGGAATACCGCTTGGCGGCAGTACATCGAGTGTATCGCCCACAAGAAATTTGTTTCTCTGTGTAATTTCTGTTGTGGTGTCGTCAATCGACTTTTCGCAAACAGCAACCACATCATAATGTCTGATGTAACCACCGTTTCCCGTAACCTGTCCCGGTTCTTTGCCAAAGTAAAAGCCTGTATTGTATTCACGGTGGCTTATCTTGTCAAGTTCCTCTTTAATCCAAGGTTCAAGCACATAATTTTCACCGTTAGTCATAAATCCGTCAACAGCATGGCGATAGGCATTTGTTGTAACAGCGGTGTAATAAGCTGATTTTGCTCTGCCCTCAATTTTAAGACTGGAAACTCCTGCTTTTACAAGCTCGGGAATATGCTCAATCATACAAAGATCTCTGGAATTGTAAAGGTATGTGCCGTCCGAATGTTCCTCTACAGGGAAGTACTGACCCTCTCTGTTTTCTTCAAAAAGGTGATATTTCCAACGGCAAGGCTGTGCGCAGTCGCCGTGGTTTGCATCTCTGCCTGTCATATAACTTGAAATAAGACATCTGCCTGAGAACGACACACACATTGCGCCGTGTACAAAGCACTCGATTTCAAGGTCTTTCGGAATTTTTGCTCGCATCTGTGCGATTTCATCAAGCGGAATCTCTCTTGCAAGCACAACTCTTGATGCACCCATATTATAAAGTACATTTGCGGTTGCATAGTTTGTTACGCCTGCCTGTGTTGAAATATGTCTTGCAACCTTTGGAGCGTATTTTTTAGCAGCTTCAAAAACACCTAAATCCGCAATAATAAATGCGTCAACACCACATTCTTGAGCATAGCTTAAATAGTCGGGTAAAAAGTCAAGTTCATTATTTCGTGGTAAAGTGTTGCAGGTTACATATAATTTTGCACCCTTTGCGTGGGCAAGTTCGCAAGCCTGTTTTAACTGTGTATTGTCAAAATTCTTTGATGCAGAGCGCATACCAAACATTTTGCCTGCGAGGAATACTGCGTCTGCGCCAAATGAAAGCGCAGAGTTAAGACATTCCATATCGCCTGCAGGTGCAAGCACTTCCGGTCTTGTAATCATATTATAATCTCCTAATTATTCAATATTTGCAAGATTTTCGTTATGCTCATAAATTGTTGAAGCATAATAAGCATTACCGTCTTTATCGTGACAGAAGAAGTAGTAATTTGTATCCTTAGGATTGAGCGCAGCGATAATTGCATTCATACCCGGGTTACAGATTTCACCTGCCGGTAAGCCTTCTTTAGAATATGTGTCATATGAACTTTCAAAAGTATCTCTTGCGTCTTCAGGAATATCAGCTTGTGTTCTGTACGGGTAGAATTTAGTAGAGTCAAGACCGAGATACTTAACACCCATATCTTCATCGGCATTAAGACGGTTGTAGATAATAGAAGAAATGTAATACATATCGTCTGTATCGGCAGCCTCTGACTGAATGATTGACGCAACTATCATAACCTGGTCAAGAGTATAGTCGCTTCTGTTCTTCTTAAGCATATCTTCAATGGTTGTTACCTTATCATAACCCGGAACATCTTGTTTTTCGGTAAGTTTTGATTCGTAGTTATTAAGGAAACGATAAATAACATTCTCTGCATCTTCGTTTTCATAGAATGTATAAGTATCAGGATACAGGTAACCCTCAAGTTTGTAGTAACGGTCATCTGCATTTGTAATATCCTTTAAGAATGAATATTCATCGTCAAAATGGTTTGAATTACAAAGCTCAAGGAACTTGTCTTCATCGGCGAGAGCACCTTTTTCTTTAAGTAACTTAGCAATCTCAAGGACATTTCTGCCTTCTGGAATTGTTACTTCAACTGTATCTGTACGGTTTACACTGCTAAGCAAGAAGTTGATAATTGCCTCGTAGTCCAAATTTGTTTTGATGTCATATGTACCCTGTGTAAAATCGTCATCCGCCTTTGTAAATTTTGCAAACAGTTTGAAATAGTTTTTATCATCAATGATATTATTCTTTTCAAGAACGGTTGCAACTGTGTCAAGATTCGGATTTGCAGGGATTTCTATTCTTACATTTTTTTCTTCGGTACGGTTGATAGCGAGCATATCGTCAATGCCTGCCACAAAGAACATACCTGCCATAGCACCGACAATTATAACGGAAACCAACCAGATAACTCTGAAAACTCTGCGGTTACGCTTATTTTTGGCTTTTGAAAGTTTTTTATCTATTTTCTTTTTCTTTTTTAAAGCCTGCTTAGAATTTTTTGCCATCTGTTCCTTAACATCTTCGCCGCTGTAAGAGTTAAGTTCTTCGGGTTCGTTGTTTTCTGTTTTTGCGGATTCGTCATAGATGTCGTCCTGAATATTTAAAGTAAAGCTTTTTGCTTTTTGGCGACGCTTTTCTTCAAGGTTCTGAATATTATTTTCTTCGTTCACTTACACCATTCCTTTTTCAAACACATTTCGTGTATCGTTTGTGAATTTTTCAGTTATTATTATGTCAACAGCCTTGTCATATATTCCGTGCGGTAGTTTTTGCTCAATGCATCTTGAGTAGCAAAGACCTGCCGTTGTACCGCCAAACTGTTCTAAAAATCTGTCATAATAGCCTTTTCCGAAACCGAGCCGATAGCCGTATAAGTCAAAACTTAATCCGGGTACAAGACAAAGACCGTTTGAATAATCGGTAATTTTGCCGCAGACTTCTGTATCAGGCTCCATAATGGAATATTTGCCCTCTATAAGCTGACTTAGTGATGTTACTTTATAAAAGTCCATAACAGGCTCGCTTTGTCTGCATTTTGGCAGAACAAGTATTTTTTCGTCTGCAATCGCCTTTTCAAGAATAGGGTAGGTGTTAATTTCTATCGGCATAGATACAAACGCAAACAGAATACTGCACTCTTTATATTCTTTCAAATCAACAAATTTTTCAAACAATGCTTTGTCAAGAGCGGCTCTGATTTCTTTTGGACAGGCTGTTCTGATTTTCTTATGCTTTGCTCTTAGTGAATTTTTTTGCTCTTTTATATTTATTATGGGCATTGCATATCACCGCAGACTTTGTTTGCAGCTTCGGCAGACACTGCTTTTTCTACAATAGCTTTGCCGAAGAGAATTGCACAGCCTGCGCCTTTGCCTGTAATTACATTGCCGTCAATTTCAACAGGAGCAGCGGTGTATGTTGCTCCCTCAAGTTCTTTTTCAAATCCGGGGAAACAGGTTGCTTTTTTACCTTTAAGTATTCCGAGGTTACCCAAAACCGACGGAGCGGCGCAGATAGCAGCGGTAATTTTGCCGTTTTCTGCACAGTAAACAGCCGCTTTAGTCACAGTTTCAGATTTGCCGAGATTAATGGTTCCCGGCATACCGCCCGGAAGAACCACGCCGTCAATGTTATTAAATGATATTTCTTCGGGTTTTAAATCGGCTTTAACGGTAACACCGTGTGAGCCTGTTACAAATTCGCCTGTAACTCCTACTGTTTTAACTTCAATTTTTGCTCTGCGCATCATATCAAGCGGTGCAAGAGCCTCGGTTTCTTCAAATCCGTCTGCTAAAAATAAATAAAACATAGCAATACCCTTTCTATACTTAATTTAATGTTATTCCTATATAAATATCCTTTGGCACGGTGATTTTGCTGTCAAGCGATTTTACCATTCCATATCGGATTTTTTGTGCGTTTTCAAATAATTTGTTATGTGTAAATCTGAAATATTCGGCATCGGTATTTTGCAGAATATCATTTATCATATTTTTTAAATTGTTTTTTTCAAATTCAAAGTAAAATACTTCTGCCGTATTTTCATTTTCTTCAAACAATGCAAAATAATTTTTGCTTTTAACATTTTTTATATTATATGTTGAATAATATTCGACAGCAAAATTTTTAAAGTCATTACCCTGCTTGAGAATATTATTTTCGCTGAAATTTAATTCCTGCAAAGAAAGTAAATCATTTCTTGAAAAATCGGAAATATAAGCAATGCAGTTTTCACGATAACCAAAATTTTGATAATAGTTATAAAGATTATCGTTTGCAGGGAAAAGAAAGGAATACTTATCTCCGCTTTTTGCCGAATCTTCAAGAGCGTATTTAATTAATTTGCTCATAATGCCTTGCTTGCGAAA
The DNA here is from genome assembly GCF_015553695.1 of Ruminococcus sp. BSD2780120874_150323_B10. Lineage (NCBI taxonomy): Bacteria > Bacillati > Bacillota > Clostridia > Eubacteriales > Oscillospiraceae > Ruminococcus > Ruminococcus sp. BSD2780120874_150323_B10. The sequence continues at coordinate 257,176 of NZ_JADNHD010000001.1, read as the reverse complement.
ATCTTTATGGGTTGACGCACCGCAAAGATAATGAGCTTTTTGACCGTTAAAACTTGCACTTATAAGATAAAGTGCGGAAATGATTTTTTCACCGTACTTTGCAATATAAGTTTGTTTTGCGTTAAAACATTTGTCAAAAAATAAATCAACAGCTTTCGGTTCTTCATCAAAAGAGGAAAGCCAAAGCTTTTTAAGTGATTTAATATCGGAATTGTCGGGTTTACAAAAATTAATTTCCATCATTTTTTAATGTTGCGTTATACCTCGCAATCAGAATTATGGGATTATATGAGAGTTTGGACTTTTTAAGTCCCTCTATACCCATATCTTCTTCACGGTTTATATATTTATAAGAAAACAGCGTTTTGGCAAATTCATTGTTAATTACTGCATAAATGCCGTCGTATTCACGCAAAGCTTTTTCAAAACATATATCAAATGCAATGGGGGAGATTTCGCATCCGAGAGTCATGGCAACAGCTTTGTCTTTTACATAAACAATACCGCCACGCATTTTAAATTCTTCCATATTGTCAAGAGCCTCTCTGATTGCATTTTTTTCTTCGTAGTGCTCAATATCAATTTCATTTTCGGCACACCAATCAAGCATTACTTTATAAGCGTCCTCTTTATTTGAATTTGTTATTTCTTCAAATCTGTAATCGGGATAACAGTTCTTAAACTTTGAAATATGGTTGCGCTTTGCGTGGAATTTTCTGCCCGAAAGATTTATTAAATCTTCTGACAAATAGACATATTCCTGATTTTCGGGTGAAAATTCATAGTTAAATTCTGACGGGAAAAGGGTTTCAAGTTTAACCCTTTGTGCGTCTGTCAGCATTACGATAAAAGGTTTTTGCCCACGCTCGTGAGCGTCCTTTATGATTTCTTCGACAGCGGGTTTTATATCTTCGCCGTGCGGCAGGCAATATCCCCACACGCTGTCATCGTTATTAAAATATGCTTTTATTAAACAGTTGTTGTACAAAGCAAATTTTATATTATATTCATTTCTCCAGAGGTATGCGCTCAAAATATTGGTAGTAAGTGATATTCCCTCCGGATTGTCGTAGTATTTCTGAAATTTATTTATATCGGATTTTTCTATCAGCTTAAAGTTTAGCATAAATTATTAAGTTCAGCCGCCTTTTCTATTTCCTCTGCTATTGATTCTATCGGCTTGATTTCACCGTTTTCACAACAGTCAATAATTGTCCAACCGCATTTTTCAGCGGCATATAAAGCAGATTTTCTACATTCGAGTAAAAATGCAAAGTTTTTTTCGTGCAAGTCCTTTTTGCTTTCGTCACCCTCGTAACGCTTGCTCATAAGTTTTTGCGATACTTCGGGTTTAACATCAAGATAAATAACTTTATCGGGCTTAGGAACAGAAAGTTTATTGTATTCAAAATCCTCCTGCCATTCAATAAAGTTGTCCCACTCCGATTTGTCAAGTTTAGACATCTGATAAATTATATTGGATGTAGCGTATCTGTCGCTTAAAATCACATCACTGTTTTCGTAATCTTTTTTCCAAAATTTAAGAAAACTTGCCACTCTGTCTACCGCATAAAAGGACGAAGCGGCATAAGCGTTTACATCATTCGGATTACTGCCGAATTCTCCGCCGAGATACATTTTTACAAGTGCCGAGCTTTCGTTTGCGTAATCGGGAAATTCAAGCCTTTTAATGCTTTTTCCCATTGCTGAAATTTTATCAAAGAGGATTTTTGTTTGGGTAGCCTTTCCGCTTCCGTCAAGGCCCTCTATTACAATGAATTTTGCACTCATTTTTGTTCCTATCCATTTCTATTATTCTAAAATATAATTAAAATATTACTCTCTGCCGTATTTTTTGCGTACTTCTTTCATTTTGCCGCAGCTCATTTTGCCCTCGGGGCAAGCACCGAACAAACACGCAGGACCGCAGTTTTTGAATAAATGCGGAGCAACTTCAAGACATTGTTTAAGCATTTGCTCGGCAACATCTCTGATTTCCCACTGTGCACGGTTACAGCAGCGGTGTGCAAAGAAATTCTCAAGACTTCTTGCATTAAAAGTGCAGACAATTTTTGTGGTTGATGCGTTAGGAAGAATAAATCTTGCGTCTTCATTCGCTTTTTTTACAAAAGCATTGAATTTTGCTTTGTTTTCGTTTCTGAAGTTTTCTATGACTTCTTCATCGTTATCGTCGCAGTTTCCTGTTGCCTCTCTGATATATCCTGCAACAAGTGCGTCACGAACCTCGCTGTAAGCCTTTGACTGCATTTCTATTACTTTGTTATAAGCGGCAAGAGCCTTTTCGTTTTTTGCAATTTCAGGCGGTGTTACAAAATCAAACTTTGTGCCGTCAACATAACGCTGCGACTGCTGACTGTAAGATGCGATTCTGTGTCTTACAAGCTGATGTGAGCAGGCTCTTGAAATGCCCTCAATGCCAAAGGTAAAAGAAGCGTGTTCAAACGGACTGCCGTGCCCGATGCTTGCAAGCATATCTATAAAATCAGCGGTCTTTTCCTCAGTAAGACCATCTCTTATATTTGATATTTCGGACGGTGAGTAGCAGAGTTTTGCTGCCATTGCAACCGTCATTTCGGGATTTGGCGTATAAGTAAGTAAAGTGACTTTTGCACTCAAAATAATCTCCTCCAAAGCGATATAAAAACATATATAAATGTATTATCCAAAGCGATATAAAAACATATATAAATGTATTATATCATTTTGTGTCGCAATATGCAACAAAATTAATGCGATTGTTGCGGTACGAAAAAAGAAAAATATCAGAAAATTTCCGATATTCACTTGACATTGTGAATAATTAGTTTTATAATGCTACTGAATAAAAAGTATATGTAATTGGCGTTGACGGGATTAGCTGTATCTCGTTCTTTCAGAGAGAAGTCGGTCGGTGCAAGACTTTATGAATGTTTACAGCACGCTACCCCTGAGCTCTGTGTGACTAAGCACAGCGTATATCTGCGTTAAGGATTGTAATCGTAAGATTACTCAAAGAGGGTGTTTAAGCACCAATTTGGGTGGTACCGCAGGAATTATTCTCCTGTCCCATTTTTATGGGGCAGGATTTTATTTTGCAAATTTTTTAAGGAGAGATTTTTAATGGAATGGACAGGACTTAACGAACTTCGTGAAAAGTTTCTTTCATTTTTTGAGAGTAAGGGTCATTTAAGACTTCCGAGCTTTTCACTTGTTCCGAAGGACGACAACAGCCTTCTGCTTATCAACAGCGGTATGGCTCCTATGAAAAAGTATTTTACAGGTGAGGTTACACCGCCGAGAAAGCGTGTAACAACCTGTCAGAAGTGTATCCGTACTCCCGATATTGAGAGGGTAGGCATTACTGCCCGTCACGGCACATACTTTGAAATGCTCGGTAACTTCTCTTTCGGTGACTATTTCAAGCACGAGGCTACAGCTTGGGCATGGGAGTTCTTTACAAAAGTTCTCGAAATGCCTGTTGATAAGCTCTATGTATCTATTTATGAAAACGATGATGAGGCTTACAAGATTTGGACCGAAGAAATCGGTGTTGAGCCATCTCATATGGTAAGACTCGGCAAAGAAGACAACTTCTGGGAGCACGGTTCAGGTCCTTGCGGTCCTTGTTCGGAGATTTACTTTGACCGTGGTGATGAAAAGGGCTGCGGTAAACCTGACTGTCATGTCGGTTGTGAATGTGACCGTTTCGTTGAGGTATGGAACATAGTGTTCTCACAGTTTGAAAACGACGGCAACGGCAACTACACTCCGCTTGCTCATCCTAACATTGATACAGGTATGGGTCTTGAAAGACTTGCTTGCGTAATGCAGGGTGTTGATAACCTTTTCTTGGTTGATACTGTTCAGAATATTATGAAGAAGATTTCTGAAATTACAGGTGTAAATTACGGTGAAGACGATAAAAAGGATATTTCACTCCGAGTTATCACCGACCATATCCGCAGCACAACATTTATGATTGGCGACGGTGTTCTTCCGTCAAATGAGGGTAAGGGTTATGTTCTCCGCCGTTTGCTCAGAAGAGCAGCCCGTCACGGCAGACTTTTAGGATACAAAGACGCATTCTTGTATAAGGTATGCGAAACTGTAATAAAAGAAAATGAATCGGCATATCCTGAATTAAGAGAAAAGCAGGACTTTATTACAAAGATTATCAGAGTTGAGGAAGAAAGCTTCCAAAAGACAATCGACCAGGGCTTTAAGCTTTTACAGGGCATTGTTGACGACCAGGATATTAAGGTTCTCAGCGGTGAGGACGCATTTAAGCTCAACGATACTTACGGTTTCCCAATCGACCTTACAAGAGAAATTCTATCCGAGCAGGGTATTGATGTTGATGTTGACCGTTTCCACGAGCTTTTGAAAGAGCAGAAACAGCGTTCAAGAGATGCAAGAAAGAAAGAAGACACAGACGCTTGGATTTCGGATTCAACAGACCTTTCAGATATTGCTAAAACAGAATTTTGCGGTTATACTGACCTTAATACAGGCAGCAAGGTTCTTGCCATCATTAAAGATGGTATCAGAGTTGACAATGTCGGCGAAAACGAAACAGCTCTTGTTGTTCTCGACAAAACTCCGTTCTATGCAGAGAGTGGCGGACAGGTAGGCGACACAGGTGTAATGGAATCGGGTACTCTTGAGGTTGATGTTGACGATACAACTAAGGATGCTTCGGGTGTTTATCTCCATTCTTGTACAATTAAGAGCGGTACACTTGAGGTCGGCACAGAACTTCGTGCAATCGTTGACTTTGACAGAAGAGCAAATATTATGCGTAACCACACAGCGGCTCACCTTTTACAGGCCGCACTTCGTGAAGTTCTCGGCAATCATGTTCATCAGGCAGGTCAGCTTGTAACAGACCATTCGGTTCGTTTTGACTTTACACATTTTGAGGCTCTAACAGATGAAGAACTTAAGAAAGTCGAAGATCTTGTAAACAAGAAGATTCTTGCATCTATCCCTGTTGTTACAAAGGAAATGCCAATCGAAGAGGCAAAGAAACTCGGCGCTATGGCATTGTTTGGTGAGAAGTACGGCGATGTTGTACGAGTTGTAAGCATCGGTAAGTTCTCAGTTGAGTTCTGCGGCGGTACACATGCTACAAATACATCAAGCCTCGGCTTGTTCAGAATCCGTCAGGAGGGTTCTGTTGCATCAGGTGTAAGAAGAATTGAGGCTATTACAGGTATCGGAGTTCTTAAGTATATGAACGATGTCCGTGAAACTGTACTCAACGTTTGCGAAACACTTAAGATTTCAAATACAAAAGCACTCACAGAGGGCGCACAGAAGATTGCAACCTTACTTCATGATCAGCAGAAAGAAATTGCAGAGCTTAACACAAAGCTTGCTGCTATGCAGGTTGACAACCTCTTTATTAATTCTGAAATTGAAAACGGCGTAAGAATTATTGCTAAAAAAATTGACAATGCAAACGCTGACGCACTTCGTGCAATGTGCGAGAGAACAAAAGATGTTGCTCCGCTTTCTGTAGTTGTACTTGCTTGTGAAAATGACGGCAAGGTTACATTTGCCGCATCTTGCGGTAAAGATGCTAAGGCACTCGGCGTAAATGCAGGCAAACTCGTTAAGGCTGTTGCACAGGCAGCGGGCGGCAACGGCGGCGGTAAGCCGGATATGGCTATGGCAGGTGCAAAAAATCCTGAAAAGATTGATGAAGCACTTGCTATCGTTAAAGAAACTGTATATGGTATGATTAAGGCATAAATGTTGCGAAATCCACATAATTTGATTTTTGTTGTCTGAAAGATTGCAATTTATTGCTATTATTGTTTAGAACTACTAAAAACAGTCTTGCAAGATTGTATATTAAAACAACGATAAAAAGAAATTAAAGTATTGAAGTTTTGTAATGTTTGATGTATAATAATTCCAATGGAATAGTGTATTCCTAAAAGTTAATGAACAATGGAGGAGATTTAAAATGTTCAAAAAAGTAATGAGTCTTGCTCTTGCTTCAACATTAGTACTTTCAGCAGGCGCATTTGCAGCAAGTGCAGCTGAAGCAGAGGACGCAGTAGCAGCAAATGACGAGTCTGCAGTAGCAGCTGATGATTCTTCAGCAGTAGCAGCAGGTGACGAGTCACAGGTAGGTGCCGGCACAAAGATTTACTTTGATGTAAAGAGTGCAGGTTGGAAAAACTTTAGCAAGATCTATTGCCACGTCTGGAGAGCTGACGGTACAGGTAAATGGCCAAGCTGGCAGACAAAGAAAGAAGTGTGCAAAAAGGAAAGCGACGATCTTTATTCTTATGATATAACAAAGACAGGCAACGCTGAAGAAATTCAGAATGCCGGCAGCAAGAACTTATATTGCGTAATCTTCAGTGCAGATACACAAGTTCAGATTTACAACACAATCATGAACGGTAACTGCATTGGCGATACTGTGTATGTAACAGGTAACAAGATCGAGAACCCTAAGGACAGCAGCAAGACAGATACTGAGGCTGCATGGAAGAACCATCCGGAATGTGGTCCGCAGAAGGTTATTACTTCAACATCAAAAGTAGTTGGTACAGCTCTTGCAGACGGTACAACAGATGTAACACTTTTAGCTGACTACCTTCTCGATTATGTTTCTGACGACGGTACTGCTGATACAAGTAAGACAGATAAGACACAGGATCTTATCAACCAACTCAAGATCAGCCCACTCGCTGTAATGTCTAATGTAAATTTCAAACTTGAGGGTTTTGTTAAGGAAGAAACAATGACTCAGGATGTTGCTAACAAGAAGAAGGCAACAATTGAGGGTATCCTTGGTAAATGCACAGACCCAACAAAGGGTGGCGAAAAGGTTAACCAAGATGAGATTAACAATGCAGAGGCTAAGAACGATGCTGATGAATCAAACGGCGGTTCATCATCAAACGGCGGTTCATCATCAAACGACTCTTCATCAAATGGTTCATCATCAGGCTCTAACTCAGTACAGTCAGGTCAGGAGACAACAATCTTCTTCGTATTTGCCGGCGTAATGGTTGCAGCTGCAGGTGTATTCTTCCTCGTTAGAAGAAGAGAGAACTAATTTATCTTAACAGATAATTAATACTTAATCACTTAGCTCCGCAGAGTTTTCTGCGGAGCTTTTTGTATGCTCGAAACTCCCTCATTACTTGCTTTTTTATGCTTTATGTATTACAATATTATTATCAAAACAATTAAAAAAATATTATATTCATATATGAGGAGAAATGAGTATGAAAATTAAAGATGATTTTGTTTTAAGAAAAGTAGCCGATTCATATGTAGTGGTACCGGTAAACAGTCTTACACTTGATTTTAACGGTGTTATAAATCTTAATGAAACGGGTGCTTTCTTATTTGAACAGTTGCAAAAAGGAATTGAGAAAGACGAACTTATTGCTAAAATGATTAGTGAGTACGATGTAACAAAAGAAAAAGCAAGTGCGGATATAGATATATTTATTAATAAGTTAAAGGATGCAAATGTCTTTGAATAATAAAGAAATTCAGCTTGAAGATGTAATACAAATTATTAAAGAAAAACTTAACAGCGGAGGCACGGTTACATTTACTCCGCACGGAACAAGTATGTATCCTATGCTAAGAAACGGCGAAGATGTTGTTGTCCTGAAAAAGCCGGAGGGCAGGCTAAAATATCTTGATGTTGCTTTATACCGAAGGAGTAACGGCGATTTTGTTTTGCACAGAGTTGTCGGTTTTGATAAGGACAGCAAATATATTTTTTGCGGTGATAATCAGTTTCATAAAGAACGGGGAATTACTGACGAAAATATTATAGGTGTGGTTACCGCATTTTATCGAAAAGGTAAACACTATACCGATAATTCGCTTTCATACAGATTTTATAAGTCAGCGTGGGAGTATATCAAAGCGCCAATGCGTATGCTTTATTCAGCGCACAGAATGAATAAGTCGATAAAGATAAAAAAGAAAAGGTAGTTTTTGTATAATGAAAAAACATCTTAATGACGCTCAAAAAAAAGAATATGCATATTATTTGACGCTTGTATCAAGTGTTTTAAACGGAACAGAACCGCAGTTGCCGTATGAAAATTGTAATCTTGATCACATAAGGCAGATTTCTAATGATACCCGAATGGACGCAATTTTTGATGAGGTTGTTTTAATGCTGTCAAAAAAATATTCGGTTTCAGATAAATTGTTATCTTATGTAAAAAATAATCTTAATCATTGGATTTATATTGATACGATGATGAAATATGAAATTGAAAGTTTGCTTAAATGTTTTGATGAAGGGAAAATATATAATCTCCCTATGAAAGGCTATTTTCTTAAGGAAGACTATCCCAACTCATTTGAACGCTCAATTTCAGATTATGATATTTTGTTTGATATAAATGATATTGACAGAATAAAAAATATATTTAAACAAAACGGGTACAAATTTTTACAAAATGACGATCAACAATATCATTTTGTAAAAGCGCCGTTTATGTATATTGAAATGCACCGTTCGCTTTTAAAAAAGAATAATAAAAATTATTCTTTATTGGAAAATCAACTTGAAAAAGCTAAGGTGCGTGACGGGTATTCTTATTCAAAAGAAATGACGCTTGAGGATTATTATATTTATATGTTGCTTCACAGTGCAAAACATTTTTCCGAAGGCGGAATCGGTATCAGAATGATTGCCGACGAATATGTATTTTATAAAAAATATTCGGATCAACTTAATCAAAAATATTTGAGTGAACAGTTTGAAAAATTAGGAATAACCTTGTTTGAGAAAAAACTGCGTGATATTTCACTGAAATGGTTTTCAAAAGGCAGTGAAGTTAAAGATTTTGACGATGTTGAAGAATATATTTTATTAAGTATGACTCTCGGCAGAGTAGATGTTGCGGTTATGTCCGAAATGGAAAGACAAAGAGTTAATACTAAAACAGGCAGAAAAAAATCAAGATTTGCTAATTTTATTTCATCGCTTTTTCCCAATAAATCATATATGGCAAATAAATATCCGTTTGTGGAGAAAATGCCGATTTTATTGCCGTATTCATGGGCATGTATGTGGTGCAGAAGAATTTTTATTGACAGAAATATTAATATAAAAAAAGGTTTTAACAACAGAACTTCTTATACCGATGATGATGTAAGTTATTTTAATTATATTCAAACAGAAGTAGGTTTTGATGTTAAATAAAATTTTATTTATGTTTTAATTGACAAATAATGTATTTATTGATATAATATCAAATAAGTTAGCGAACACTAACGGCACTTGGTGTTCGCTGATTTAAAGAGGAATAGTTAGTCCGTCCTAACTATTCCTCTCTTTTTATTTATTTTTTAAATTTTAGGTAAATTTTAAGTAAAATTTAAATTTCATTTAAAGTTACAACGGTACAATATACTCATCAAAACAAAAGGGGAGTTAAATGTGAGTTACCAAAGCGTATTTAAACGCTATGAAATAAAGTACCTTGTGACTGACGAACAAAAGAAAATGATTATGCGGGAAATGCAAAAATATATGTATGCCGACAAATACGGCAAAAGCACAATTTGCAACATATATTTTGACACACCTGATTTTTTACTGATAAGACGCTTGCTTGAACATCCCGTTTATAAGGAAAAGTTAAGATTGAGAAGTTACGGAGTTGCAAAACACGACAGCACAACTTTTATAGAAATCAAAAAGAAATATAAGCGTGTTGTCTATAAACGCAGAACCGAAATGAGTGAGAACGAGAGTATGCGTTATCTTTGTAACGGTGAACATATTGCCGACAGTCAGATTTTAAGAGAAGTCAATTATTTTCTTGAGCATTACAAAGGCATTGCACCGCAGGTTGTAATTTCATACAACCGAGAGGCCTTTTATTCAAAAAATGATTATGATTTCAGAGTAACCTTTGATGATAATATTCTTTGGCGTAACTATGATTTATCACTTTGTAAAGGTATTTACGGAACACCGATATTAAGAAATGATTATTCTCTTATGGAAATAAAGACAGGCACGGCAATTCCGCTGTGGATGACAAACATTTTAAGCGAAAACAAAATTTATAAAACATCTTTTTCAAAATACGGCAATGCTTATGTTGCAATTATGAGCGAAAGAGCAAACGGAGGTAAAAAATATGCTTAATACATTATTTTCAGGAATTTTCAGTTCAACAACCGAAACAATCGCAGTGCCGCAATTTCTGCTTGGCATAGCAGTTGCTCTTGTAATCGGCATTTTTCTTGCGGCGGTCTATTCATACAAAACCAAATACACAAAGAGCTTTGTTGTTACTCTTGCACTTTTACCTGCCGTAGTTTGTGTGGTAATTATGATGGTAAACGGTAATGTCGGTGCAGGCGTTGCTGTGGCAGGTGCTTTCAGCCTTGTAAGATTTCGTTCCGTGCCCGGCACCGCTAAAGAAATCGGCACAATCTTCCTTGCAATGGGTGCAGGTTTGATTTGCGGAATGGGTTATCTCGGATACGCAGTGCTGTTCTCATTAATTTTAGGAATTGCAATGTTTATCCTCAATAAAGTAAATATCGGTGCAGACAAAAGACTTGAGCAGGACAGAATATTAAAAATCACAATTCCCGAGGATTTAAATTATACAGGTGCTTTTGACGACCTTTTTGAAAAATATACCGTAAAATATGAAACGGTATCGGTAAGAACCGCTAATATGGGCAGTTTGTTCAAACTTACATATAATGTAACTCTCAAAAACCCGAACGATGAAAAAGATTTTATTGATGATTTGAGATGCAGAAACGGCAATCTTGAAATAAGTATGGCAAGACAGGAGATAACTAATAATGAGCTTTAATTTAAAAAGAAAAGGGAAATTTGCAGCATTGCTTGTGGCACTTATTATATCCGTAAGTGTAACAGGCTGCGCAAATACAGATGAAAAAACATCCTCGACAAATTCTTCAACTGTTACAAAAGACAGTGTTTCTACTGCTTCAATCGCTTCGGATGAATCTCTTGACAGCGATATGTTCACCGACCGTGACAAAGAGGTAGGCTATGATGAAAGTTCGGCGGTAATGGTTGCTTTTTCATCATCAGGTGCAACCGCAAGCTCTGACAGCGTTTCTGTCAGCGGAAGTAAGGTTACTATTAAAAGTGAGGGCACATATATAGTTACGGGTACAACATCCGACGGTCAGATTATTGTAGATGCCGACAATAAAACAAAAGTGCAGATTATACTTAAAAACGCCTCTGTAACCTGTAAATCAAGTGCCGCTTTATATGTAAAACAGGCAGATAAGGTATTTGTAACAACTGCAAAAGACACAGAAAATACACTTGCGTCAACAGGTGACTATGTTCAGACAGATGACAACAATGTAGATGCGGCGGTATTTGCAAAAGATGATATTACCTTTAACGGAGAGGGCAAATTGACTGTAACTTCCGAAAAAGGTCACGGCATTGTTTCTAAAGATGATTTAAAACTTACAAGCGGAGAATACAATATTACAGCCGCAAGCTATGCATTAAGCGGTAAAAACAGTATCAGAATTGCAAGCGGTACTTATACTTTAACTTCGGGTAAAGACGGTTTGCACGCAGAAAATACAGACGATACTTCAAAAGGCTTTGTGTATATAGCAGACGGTAAATTTACCGTTAATTGCAAAGGTGACGGCATTGATGCCGGTACGACGGCTCAAATTGAAAACGGCACATTTAATATTACTTCAAACAGAGATTCATCATCTTCAAGTTCAACAGATTCTGCAAGTGTAAAAGGAATAAAAGCAGGAGGAGATATTACAATCAACGGAGGTACTTTTAATCTTACTTGCGAAGATGACGGTTTACATTCAAATTCAAATGTAACCGTATCAGGAGGTACTTTTACAATTTCAACAGGTGATGACGGTATCCACGCCGACAGCAAAACAAGCATCAGCGGAGGAACAATTAATATTACCGAAAGCTATGAGGGAATAGAGGGAACGGAAGTTGAAATTTCAGGCGGTACAATTAATCTGAAATCGAGCAATGACGGATTTAATGCCGCAGGCGGAAAAGACGAAAGCGGATTCGGTGGCGGATTTGACCGTGACAATTTCAGTTCATCAGATGCTTCCATTACAATATCGGGCGGCAAAATAACAATTGACGCTGACGGTGACGGAGTTGATTCAAACGGTTCGCTTACCGTTACAGGCGGGGAAACCTATGTCTTTGGCCCGACAAGCGGAGATAACGGAGCGGTTGATTATGACGGAGAAGCAACCATAACAGGTGGCATATTCATTGCCACAGGTTCATCTCAAATGGCACAGAACTTTGGAGAAAATTCAACTCAAGGTTCAATGCTTGTAAATACAAATTCGAGCGGTGAAATCACAGTCAAAAACAGTGACGGCGATGTTCTTGTATCGTTCACACCTACCAAGACATACGCTTGTGTGGTTATCAGTTGCCCGGGTATTACAACAGGTCAGACATATACTGTAACGACAGGCGACAGTACAACAGAAGTTGAAATGACTTCTATCATATACGGTTCAGGCGGTATGGGTGGTCACGGAAGTATGGGCGGCAGAAATATGGGCAACGGCGATATGAACGGAAACGAAATGGGCGGCCCGGGCGGAGATATGTGGGGCGGTCCTCAAATGAGATAAAATGAAAAACACAACTGTTCCGATGAGCAGTTGTGTTTTCCTTTTAGTCTAAAGTTGAATGTTTGTGATTTGTCGATTTGCAGGTAAAGAGACAGTTGTCCAAAAATTCTGTTTGCATCTGTATTCAGTTATTATTTGCAATCATAATTTGTAACTGTGTAACATCGTTTACATTAATTTCGCCGTTTTCCTCAGTATCGGCATTTAAATTTTGAACAGCCGAAAGTTTTGAACCGCCTGAAATAGCTATCTGCAAATCGGTTGCATCTTTAATGTCAATTTTGTTGTTTAAGTCAATGTCGCCGAGCAGTGTGACTGCAAGTTCGGTTTTATTTGTAACAGCTTTTATAACGAATGTGCCGCCAAGATTATCGTCACGCTCCGTTTTGTACCAATCGAGAAGGTCTGTCATAGTTCCGTTTTGATAAATAAAACTTTCGCCTTTTTGGCTTTCGTTTATAAATGCAAACTGGCCGTTTGATTTGTTAAGCCATTCACCGACGCCTATAGTATTTTTTTCGCTTTCACTATTTTTTTTAATTTTAACGGCGATTGCACCGTAAGTTACAGGTAAGTCAAAATCGTTTGTATCAATATTTAAATATCCGCTGTACGGAACTTTTCCGCTGTTTAATTTAGTCCATTTGGTTTCATCTGACACAGGAATTTTATTTTCGGCAGGTACATAGTAGATTTCATAGTTGGAATTTTTTGCGGTGGTTTCAAACATTACCGAATCAAGTTTGTTGTAACCCTCGGAAAAATTAAAAAGATTAAGATATGTGACGCTGTCATCATTTATGTAGTTAAATTCATATGTTGCACCGTAAATTTCATTTTGCATAAGTTTAACATCATCGGTGATTTCTGTGACATCTTCAACAGCAAAATTGTATTTAAAGGTACTGCTAAACAAATAAGAATCTTCGTATGAAAGCCAAAAGTAACCGTTTAAAGTGTTGTAATCGCCCCAACTGTTTTTTACAAGCCATGCTCCGTCATTTTCGGGTAAAACACCGTTTATTGCTTTGAAATTTTCCTTTGAATAATTATCATCCCATCCGACAATAGCTATTGCATGACCTGTGAATTTTGGAGAACCTTGCGGACAGAAATACGCTGTTCTGTCATTATTTTCGTAATAAGGACTGTGAGAATATGCCGCATAGATTGAACCGTTATCCATAATCTCTTGCTTAATTTCTTCTTGTGTACAATCGTCGAGGTATTTTATAGCGGTCACCCCGTAATTTACAAAAGCGGAAAGGTCTTTGTCGGGAGTATATTTTTCTGCAAGAGTGTCGTAGTCGCTTTGTTCGATTCCGCCTTGCCAGGAACTTAAATATCCGAGTGCGGTAAATGCATAGCCGTCGGAAGTGACATTGCGCTGCCAGCCTTTACCGTTGCTTTTTGTTGTTGCCCAAAGGTTCATATGCTCGGCAGAAAAATTATTAGCCGTAAAATCTTTTTTTAAAAGTTTTGTTTCAAGCACCGAGAGCGAGGAATATATCCAGCAATCGTTGTATTTTTGGCTTTTCGGAGAATTTACAATGCCAAGCTCCACTGAACTGTATGCAGACGGAATATCATTTTTTGCATTGTCTGAAGTTTTAATTTGAAATTTACTTAATGTTTTTGAATTGTTATCAATGCTTGCAGCATTAGCCGATACGCTTACAGCAGAAAATATCATAAGTGCAGATACTGTTGCCGTTATCGCCTTAATAACAGGTGATTTTATCATTTTACATTCACACCTTTTTGTTTATATATATCAAATTTTATTATATCAAAAATTTTCTTTCTTGTAAAGAATATAAACGCTGTTTATACACAAGATAATAGCAATATTTACAGATAAAAGGGGCGACTTTATGGAACTTAGAACTGACCTTGCGGTAGAAGCTCGTGAAATAGCGGGAGAAGATGTCGGAGGTGTGGATTTTGTTCAGTACAGTGAAAACGGACTTGATATTTCAAGACTTGAAGTAAAAACAAGAAAAGCCAGGCAGCAGCTCGGAAAAGAAGAGGGTACTTATATAACAGTAGAACTTCCGTCACTTACCGATAATTTTACCGAAACCGACGAAAGACTTATTACTATAGGAAATGAAATTCGCAGGCTTTTGCCGGTCAACGGCCTTGTACTTGTAGTAGGACTCGGAAATCCTGAAATCACTCCCGATTCTCTCGGCCCGAAAACAAGCTCCAGAGTGCTTGCTACAAGGCATATTTCGGGTGAGATTGCAAGAAGTACCGGTCTTGACCGCTTAAGACCGGTTGCGGTTATGGCAACGGGAGTAACAGGGCAGACGGGCATTGAAACAGGCGAATATATATTGAGTATTGTAAAAAGAATAAAACCGAATGCAGTTGTTGTAATAGACGCACTTGCATCACGCAGACTTGAAAGACTCGGCTGTACTTTGCAAATAAGCGATACAGGAATTTCACCCGGGGCGGGCGTTGGAAATCACCGTACAAAGATTAACAAAGAAACTATAGGAGTACCCGTGATAGCAATAGGAGTGCCCACAGTTGTAGATGCAGCCACATTTGCATCGGATCTTTTAAGCGTCAATGACCCGCACAGGGCAAGGCAGAAAATCACACCGCAGGGCAGGCAGATGGTAGTAATACCGAGGGAAATAGATTTGCTTACCGAGAGAGCCTCAAGACTGATTTCATTTGCGCTTAACGGCGCACTTCAAAATGAATTTAATATTTCCGAGCTTGTTTCGCTTATGTAGAAATTCGGTCATACATTAAAATCATCGGCATATATTTTTATAAGGCGGTGATTTTGTGAAAAAGTTAGGAGCATTAAAAATAACGGCGTCGATTATCCTTGTATCGACTGCCGTTTTCTGCGTTTGTCGGAGAATGCCGGAGTGCTTTGCAAGCGACAAACCTGCGGCGCTTGCGGTTGCGGCGCTTACTCTGTCCGACGGTACATATAAATTGGCCGATGCTGAAACTACAACCCTTGCCAATACCGATACCACACAAAAGAAACAGAAGGAAACACAGCCGATTACGAAACCTGTTACGATTACAAGAAATCTAAACGGAGAAAAAGACAAAAGCGGATATTATGATTCTTTCGGAAACCATGACGGAGAGGCGGTTTATGATATTCTTGCCGAACAGATTGGTGCGAACGGTGTAAAATGCGGTACCGCTTATGTGAAAAACAATACGGGACTTGATTACGATTTTGATTCCGCTTTAAACAGTGAACTGCCTTTTCATGTCGATTCAAACGGAACGGCGCAGGTGCTTATTTATCATACGCACACAAGTGAAAGCTATATGGACGAAGATGTTGATTATTTTTACGAAAGCTATTATTCACGCACGCAGAATAATGATTATAATGTAACGGCTGTGGGAGATGCTATTACCGATGTGCTTAATAAGCGAGGAATAAAAACTATGCACGATACCACGGTGCACGACTCAACATACAGCGGTTCTTATGACAGAAGTGCGCAGACCGTTGAAAGTATTATGGAAACCAACACGGATATTAAGGTAATAATTGATATTCACCGTGACGCAATCGGTACTGAAACTCAAAAGGTAAAACCTGTTTTTACATATGACGGTAAGCAGGGGGCACAGATAATGATTCTTTCGGGTTGCGATACCGACGGCGAGATGAATTTTTTAAGCTGGGAGAATAATCTTAATTTTGCGCTTAAAATTCAAAATAAAGCGGAAGAAATGTATCCGGGTATGACAAGACCGCTGAATTTCGGATATTTTGCGTACAACGAGTATATTTGCGACGGTTCTTTGCTTATAGAAATAGGAACAGACGCAAATACAATAGAAGAGGCGGAATACAGCGGAGAATTGCTCGGAAATGTGCTTTATGAGGTGCTTAAACACGGGTTATAATTAAATGTAAAAATAGCTTGCAATATATTGCGACTTTTGGTATAATTTTAATATATGTATCCGCAAGGAGTAATGTAATGAAAAAATACAGAATTTCAAAATCTGCTGTCTGTGTGCTGTTTGCGGTATTATTTATGTTTGTTGTTGCAATCAGTGCCTATGCTGTAGACATTGACGGTGACGGAATTGATGACGGAGATATAGTTGAAACAGAGGTATATACAGACCCTGAATATACAGAGCCGTATACCGAACCCGAAACTTATCCCGAAACCGAACCTGAATATACAGAGCAACCGACTGAATATTATACCGAAGAAGTTACAGAAGAATATACGGAACCTGTATATACAGAAGAACCTACAGAGCCGTATTACGAAGAAACAACAGAATATGATTTTAATAATAATGTAGTCAATGAAACGGTGTCGCCTACACAGCTTTCAACTTCAAAAGTAAGTACAAAGCGTTACGAAACCAATGATGCCGCAGGTGTTGTATATTGGGTTTGCGTAATTGTAGGTATAATTGTTTTGATTTTCGTATTGCTCAGTACAAAAATATCTTATGCGCTTGAACGCAGAAGAGAGCAGAGAGATATTTATTCTTCATAAGGAGAGCAGTATGGAAAAAATTAAAATTGGAAATGTAGAATTTAAGTCCCGTGCCGTACTTGCTCCTATGGCAGGCATTACAGACAGGGCGTACCGTGAGCTTTGCGTGGAATTTGGCGCCGCCTATTGCGTAAGTGAAATGGTCAGTTCAAAGGCGCTTTCTTTCAACAGTAAGAAAAGTGAGGAGCTTATGGAAATTTCCGACTATGAACGCCCCTGCGGTATTCAGATTTTCGGAGATGACCCTAAATGTATGGCTGAGGCGGCTGTTCATTCTATGGAAAACAAGCCCGATATTATTGATATAAATATGGGTTGTCCCGCACCTAAAATCAGTTCAAACGGCAGCGGCAGTGCTTTGATGAAAAATCCGCTGCTTTGCGGTGAAATTGTAAAGGCAGTTACAAGTGCCGTTGATGTACCTGTTACGGTCAAAATTCGTAAAGGCTGGAACAATTCTGCCGTAAATGCGGTTGAAGTTGCAAAAATCTGTGAACAGGCAGGCGCAGCGGCAATTACAATTCATGGAAGAACAAGAGAACAGTATTATAAACCTCCTGTCGATTATGATATTATAAAAGAGGTTAATAATGCGGTGTCAATCCCCGTAATTGCAAACGGCGACATAACCTCTGCAAAAATAGCAAAGGAAGTTATGGATTACACAGGCTGTCAGCTTGTTATGGTTGGACGGGCCTCTTTGGGAAATCCGTGGATTTTTTCGGAAATAAATGCTTATCTTGAGAATCCCGACTGTATTATAAAAACACCGACTCTTGAAGAAAAACTCAATGTAATGTGCCGACATATTGAAAAAATGGTTGAATACAAAGGTGAGCATATGGCTATGCTGCAGGCAAGAAAACTTATAGCAGGTTATTTTAAGGGAATGCGCGGTGCGGCAGAACTCAGAAATCAATCAGGAAAAGTGTGTACTCTCAATGATTTGTACGCACTGAAAAATAAGGCTTTATCATCTGTTTATGATGCTTAAACTTATATATTTTTAGATTAAGGAGAATAATTATGAGTGAAAAAACAAATATTGCAGCTCTTGATTATCTCAACAGCTATGATCCTGCTGTTGGCGAGGCAATGACTGCGGAACTTAAAAGACAGAGAAGAAATCTTGAGCTTATTGCAAGCGAAAATATCGTTTCTCCTGCCGTAATGGCAGCAATGGGCAGCTTACTTACAAACAAGTATGCAGAAGGTTATCCGGGAAAGCGTTACTACGGCGGTTGCCAGTGCGTTGATGTTGTTGAGGAAATTGCACGCAAGAGAGCTTGCAAACTTTTCGGCGCAGAACACGCAAATGTTCAGCCACATTCGGGTGCACAGGCTAACACAGCAGTTTACTTTGCTATGCTCAACCCGGGCGATACAGTTATGGGTATGAACCTTAACGAGGGCGGTCATCTTACACACGGTTCACCTGTAAACATTTCAGGTAAGTATTTTAACTTTGTTCCTTACGGTGTTGACAGCGTAACACACAGAATTGACTATGATAAGGTTCTTGAGATTGCCAAGGAATGTAAGCCAAAACTTATTGTAGCCGGTGCGTCTGCATATCCAAGAATTATTGATTTTGCAAAACTCCGTGAAATTGCCGATGAAGTAGGCGCATATCTTATGGTAGATATGGCTCACATCGCAGGCCTTGTTGCGGCAGGCGTTCATCCAAACCCTGTTCCGTACTGTGAATTTGTTACATCTACAACTCATAAAACACTCCGTGGTCCTAGAGGCGGTCTTATCCTTTGCCGTGAAGAGTTTGCTAAGCAGATTGACAAGGCAATTTTCCCCGGTACACAGGGCGGTCCTCTTATGCACACAATTGCGGCTAAGGCAGTTTGCTTTGGTGAGGCATTAAAGCCTGAATTTAAAGAGTACGGTGCAAAGATTGTTTCTAACTGTAAGGCTCTTGCGGAGGGACTTCTTAAGAGAGGCAATAAGCTTGTTTCGGGCGGTACAGACAACCATGTACTTCTTATGGATCTTCGTGATACAGGTGTTACAGGTAAAGAGCTTGAGGCTCGTCTTGATGAGTGCTATATTACAGTAAATAAAAACACTATTCCGGGTGAACCGCTTTCTCCGTTCGTAACAAGCGGTGTTCGTATAGGTACTGCCGCTGTTACAACAAGAGGTCTTAACGAAGAGGATATGGACAAGATTGCCGAGTATATTACACTTGTTCTCAATGATTTTGAAAACAGTGCCGACAAGGTAAGAGCAGGCGTTGAAGAAATCTGCAAAAAGTATCCGCTTTACGAATAATAAAATTCGGTTTATTTTCCGTTCCGTCAAATTTAAGGCGGAACGGATTTTTTTGCTAAAAATCTTGACAAATTCTACGAACAAATGTACTATGAAATATATACTAAATTTGAAATGAGGCTGATTATATGAATACTCCTCTTGCAGACAGAATAAGACCGCAATCTCTTGATGATATTGTGGGTCAAAAGCATTTGCTCGGAGCGAATAAGCCACTGCGAAAAATAATTGAAAGCGGAGAAATTCCGAATCTGATTTTTTACGGCCCGTCAGGAGTGGGAAAAACAACTCTTGCTACATATATAGCTAAAAGAACGAACAGAACTCTGAAAAAACTCAACGGCACGACCGCATCAACATCCGACATAAAAGAGGTAGTTTCGGAGTTGAACACTTTTTCGGGAATGAACGGCATTTTACTGTATCTTGACGAAATTCAGTATTTTAATAAAAAGCAGCAACAGGTTTTGCTTGAATATATAGAAAACGGTTCGATTACGCTTATTGCATCAACTACCGAAAATCCGTATTTTTATGTATATAATGCTATTTTAAGCCGTTCGACTGTTTTTGAATTTAAACCGGTACCGCCCGAAGAAATAGAAAGAGCTGTGCAGAGAGCGGCGGAAATTATTTCCGAGGAACAGGAGGTAGAGGTGGATTTTCCCGAAAGTTGTCGTAAAAAAATCGCTCATGGCTGCGGAGGTGATGTAAGAAAAGCTATGAATGCGGTTGAACTTGCTATTCTTGTGGCTGACGAAGTTGACGGAGTAAAAAAAGTCAGCGAAGAAAGTGTTGCGGAACTTGTACAAAAAAGCGCCGTGCGATATGACAAGGATGGTGACGAGCATTACGATATAATTTCCGCATATCAAAAAAGTATGCGTGGCAGTGACAGTAATGCGGCTTTGCATTATCTTGCAAGGCTGCTTGAGGCAGGGGATTTGCCGAGTGCGTGCAGAAGACTTATGGTGTGTGCCTGCGAAGATGTAGGACTTGCGTATCCACAGCTTATTCCTATTGTAAAATCATGTGTGGATATTGCACAGGCTGTCGGCTTGCCGGAGGCGAGAATACCGCTTGCAGACGCAGTTATAATGGTATGCAATGCGCCGAAATCCAATTCCGCATATATGGGGATTAATCGTGCAACACAGGATTTAAAAGCAGGCAATTACGGTCCTGTACCAAGACAGCTTCAAAATATGCACTATGATGGGGAAGATAATAATAACAAAGGACAGTTTTATAACTATCCGCACGATTATCCGAACCATTATGTAAATCAGCAATATTTGCCGGACATTATCCGTGACAGAGTTTATTACGAATACGGTGACAACAAAAACGAACAGGCATATAAGAACTATTGGGATAAAATTAAGAACAGATAGTATTATAGATAGTCACAAAAACAACATCTTGTATTTGTGCATATTGATATTAATAAATGCTTTTTCTCGCCTTTTTGTTGAATATATACAAATATAGACTAATAAATTTGGCTGTAAGAAAATCAAAATAATTCTCAAAGAGAAAAAAATATTAGCAAACATTGTTGTATAATATAATTGTCAGAACGTGGGATTATATTATCCACAAAAACCATAAAAAAAAATTTGGAGGAAATTCTTATGGTAACAACAAAGCACAGGGTACTCAGCTTAATACTTTGTATTATGCTTGCAGTATCTGCAGTTTGTGCAGGCAGTATGGCAGTATCAGCAGCAACAGGCGATACTGTATACGTTCGTGCAAACAACGGCTGGGCCAATCTGTACTGCTATATGTGGACAGATGGTGCAGGCAACAACGCAGCATGGCCTGGTGAGGCTATGACAAAGGTTGAAGATGACGTTTATGCTTACACACTTTCGGGTGATTTTAAGAATGTTATTTTCAACAACGGCAGCGGCAATCAGACAACAGACCTTACTTATGCAGGCAACGGTCAGATTTATGACCTCAGCACACGCAAGTGGTCAGCTTACTCTGATGTAACTAACCCAACACAGGCAACATCATCAACTAAGCCGACACAGGCTACACAGCCGGCAACTTCTTCGGGCAATGCAAAACCAATTTACTGCCAGAATGATGCAGGTTGGTCAAATGTATATTGCTATATGTGGAACAGCAGCACAGAGAACAACGCTGCATGGCCGGGCAAACCAATGACTGAAATCGGCGATAATGTATGGTCTTATACTCCTAATAAGGCTTATAAGAATGTTATCTTCAGTTCAGGCAGCAATAAGTCAAATGACCTTACAGTAGGTTCAGGCGACCTTTACAACAACAAGACAAATACTTGGTCTGTATATGATACAAGTGATATTCAGGTAACTTCTTATAAAGCAGACCCATCGAAAACAATTTATACAGGTACAGCTGTTACACTTTCAACAACAGCAAATAGCCTTGTAAATGCTACTATCAGCTATCAGATTTCTGTAAACGGCAAGGTAGTATCTCCTATGAGCTCGACAAACTCGTATGTATGGACACCATCAGCAGTTGGTGAATATACAATCAAGTTTGAGTATTCTGATACAAAGGGCAACACAAACGAGCGTTCACTCACACTTACTGTTGCAGATGACTCAACACTCGTTAAGCCTGTTATTAAAAATGTAACACCACTTAATCTTAACTTTATCAAGCTCAACACAAAAGCTACAGTTAAAGTTCTTGCAGGCGGCGGTAATACAGGTACAAACCTTCTTTTCTATAAGTATGTAGTTACAGATCCAAACGGTAATAAGAATATTCCTTATTACACACTTAACGATTCATACTCATTTGTACCAACAGTAAAGGGAACATACACAGTTGAAGTATATGTTGAAGGTTCTGACAACTCAAAGGTTTCAAAGACTTATACTTATACAGCTGATTCGAATGTACCGACTACAACACAGCCGACTACATCTGTTATTCCTACAACATCACCAAAACCAACTACACCAAAACCAACTACACAGCCTACAACTTCAGTACAGCCTACAACAACTCCGTTTATGCTTGGCGACTGCGACGGTGACGGCAAAGTTGATGTAAACGATGCTACATATCTCCAGATGATCATTGCTGAATACAGCGGTATGAAATATGATTTCAAGACATGTGATGTTGACGGTAACGGTGTTCTTGATGTTATAGACGCAACAATGCTTCAGAAGATGGTTGCAGAAAAGTAATTTTTAAAACATACGACGATTAACTAAAATAAATTGAGGTACTATTATGACAAAGATTAAAAAATGGTGTGCATTAGTACTTTCTGTAATGCTTGTTATTACAGCAGGCATAGTATCTGTAAACGCTGCTGACGCTGACGCTACAACTGAAGAGGTTGGTGCTGCGTCAGCTGAAACAGGCATTACTATACATTATCAGAACAGTGAACTTGCACAGCCATATGTTTACCTTTGGAATTCACTTCCAACAAACAGCGCAATGTCAGATTCATATCCGGGTGAAAAAATGACTGCCTCTTCAAACGGTTGGTTTACTTATGTAATCAACGATGTTACAGCTGTAAATATGATTTTTACAGATAAAGACGGCAAACAGTATTCACCTGAATTAAGAAGAACTACCGGTGAGTGGTGGTACAAAAACAAGAGATGGACAAAGTACAATCCTGATGAAATTGACCCTGTTGATTCAGTGGATATGCGTGAAGAGTCTATCTACTTTGTTATGACAACCCGTTTCTATGACGGAGATACAGGCAATAATGTTCATTGCTGGGATGACACACAGGCAAATAACCCTGATTCAGACCCTGCATGGCGTGGTGACTTCAGAGGTCTTGCAGACAAGCTTGACTATATAAAGGCACTTGGCTTTACAGCTATCTGGATTACTCCTGTAGTTACAAACGGTTCGGGCTATGATTATCACGGTTATCATGCTATGGACTTCTCAACCGTTGATGTACGTTATGAGAGTGATGATTTTACATACCAGGATCTTATTGATGAGGTTCACGCAAAAGGTATGAAGATTGTTCAGGATGTAGTTTTCCAGCATACCGGTAACTTCGGTGAGGCTTATTTCTGCAATCTTTTTGAAAAAGATACAACAAAAGACCTTTCAAATCTTGAAGAGTCAATGATTCCTACAGACTTACTTCTTGACACATACGGACTTAATTCAGCAGAGGAATACTGGGCACAGAAGCCTGGAATTCAGTATTCTCAAAGACTTAACCTTATGAAGAATACAACATACTCTTCGGATGTAGGTAACTCAACAGGCAGCATGCCGGATGCAAAAGATTATGATTCTGCAAAGATTTCAAATTCTGACACATTTAATGCAAACAACTATTATCATACAGGTTATTTCCAGAGCCTTAACTGGGACGACTGGACCTGTAAATTTGCTCAAATCGCAGGTGACTGTGTTGACCTCAACACAGAAAATCCGGCAGTAGCAGAACACATCGTAGATGTATACTCAGACTATATCAATATGGGCGTTGACGGTTTCCGTGTTGATACAGTAAGACATATTCCAAGACTTGCACTTAACCTTATGTACAATGACCAGCTTTATGCTGCTGCAAAGGCATCGGGTAACAACAACTTCCTTATGTTTGGCGAAATCTGTACTCGTTACACACAGATTTGGTATCGTGGCCACGCAGAGGAATCTACACCTTACTACACTTGGAAAGAGTCAAACAATAAGTGGGCTGATTTATGGAGTTACGGCACTTCTGCTGAAGATATCAACAACAATATGAATGTTGTATTTGATCATTATCTCGCAGAAGATGATCCTACAGATCAACCTACTTCAGACAATGCTTTCTTAAACGGTATTACATACCACACACCTGACAGATCTATGGCATCAGGTATGGAGGGTATTGACTTCCAGATGCACAGAATGTTTGGTAACGCAAGCAGTGCTTATAACTTTGCTAAGAGCACAGACCAGTATTATAATGATGCAACATACAATGTAATGTATGTTGATTCTCATGACTATGCTCCTGAACAGCCTGATGAAAAGAGTCGTTTTGCAGGCGGCACACAGACTTGGGCAGAGAACCTTGACCTTATGTTTACATTCCGTGGTATTCCATGCGTTTACTATGGTTCAGAGGTTGAGTTCCAGAAGGGCGCAGTTATTGATGTTGGTCCTAACGCTCCTCTTTCAACAACAGGTCGTGCTTACTACGGCGATTATCTTGAGGGTAATGTAACAGCTACAGACTTTAGCGAGTACACAGCTTCTGGTACAGTTGCTGAAACACTTGCAAGCCCGCTTAGCGTTCATCTTTCAAAGCTTAATGCTATCAGAAGAGCTATCCCTGCTCTTCAGAAAGGTCAGTACACAGCTTCTGAATCTTATGTAACAGGTGGCGATATGTCTTATATCCGCCGTTATACAAGTGCAGAAGACGGTATTGACAGCCTTGCACTTGTAACAGTTTCAAGTGGTGCTACATTTAAGAATATTCCTAACGGCAGATATGTTGACGCTGTTACAGGTGATGTTCAGAATGTAACAAACGGAACACTTACTGTTTCAGATATCGG
The DNA here is from genome assembly GCF_015553695.1 of Ruminococcus sp. BSD2780120874_150323_B10. NCBI lineage: Bacteria > Bacillati > Bacillota > Clostridia > Eubacteriales > Oscillospiraceae > Ruminococcus > Ruminococcus sp. BSD2780120874_150323_B10. The sequence goes on along the minus strand of NZ_JADNHD010000001.1, from coordinate 232,155 downwards.
TAAGGCAAATATGAGAGTTTATGTATGTTGTGCAAACGGCTTTACAGGCATTGACGGTCAGATCGGTGGCACATCATCTTTCCTTAAATAATAAATAATTTTTATTGCATTGCGGCACTCGTTTGAGTGCCGCTTTTGCGTTGTAATTCGTGGTTATTTATTAAAGCTTGGGTAAATTATGGTTTAGTGGAGTGTCGGTCGGGGATTGAAATTTAGCTAACGCTAAATTATCCTCCCAAAAGCAAAAAAGTTTACTCAATTTTTTCAAAAATTGCGGGTTTGGGCAGCGCCCATAAAAATCTTCCGATATAACAATTTATCAGGCGCAAACAGCTAAACCATGATTATCTCAACTTTTGATAAAACCTCACATATGCAAAAAGTGCCCAAGCAGAATGCTCGGGCACAAATTTTTATAATTATATTTTCGATAATATGTAATTATTCGATTACCTTTATCCAACCCTTAGGAGCTTCAATTCTGCCCATCTGAATACCTGTGAGTGTTTCATAGAGCTTCTTTGTAACAGGGCCCATTTCTTCCATACCGCTTGGAAAACAAATTTCTTTGCCGTGGTCGTTGATTTTGCCAACAGGTGAGATAACAGCCGCTGTACCGCAAAGACCACACTCTGCAAAATCTTTAACCTCGTCAAAGTAAACTTCTCTCTCCTCTACCTCAAGACCGAGATACTCTTTTGCAACATACATAAGAGAACGACGGGTAATTGAAGGAAGAATACTGTTTGACTTAGGAGTAACAACTTTGCCGTCCTTTGTAACGAAGATAAAGTTTGCACCGCCTGTTTCCTCTACCTTTGTACGGGTAGCAGCATCAAGATACATATTCTCGGCAAAACCTTCTTCATGAGCTGTAACAATTGCGTGCAAACTCATTGCATAGTTAAGACCTGCTTTGATGTGACCTGTACCGTGCGGTGCGGCTCTGTCAAAGTCAGAAACCTTAATTGTGATAGGCTTTGCGCCGCCCTTAAAGTATGGACCTACAGGGGTTGTGAAAAGTCTGAACTGATATTCTGTAGAAGGCTTAACACCGATAACAGGTCCGATACCGAACATATACGGACGGAGATAAAGTGTTGCACCCGAACCGTAAGGAGGTACATAGTCTGCATTAGCCTTTACTACCTTGCAAACTGCGTCTACAAACATATTCTCCGGGAGAACAGGCATTTCAAGTCTTTTGCATGAATCCTGCATTCTTGCTGCATTAAGGTCAGGTCTGAAAACTACGATTTTTCCGTCCTGTGTTGTATAGGCTTTTAAGCCTTCAAAGCAAGTTTGAGCATACTGCAAAACACCGGCACATTCACTCATTGTGATTGTTGCATCGGTTGTCATTGCACCTTCGTCCCACTTGCCATCTTTATAATTAGCTACAAATCTTTCACCGGTAGGCATATAACCAAAACCGATATTCGCCCAATCAATATTCTGCTTTTCCATGATATATTACTTCCTTTCATAGTAGGCAAATTGTGTTATAAGTATATATTATACTTATTATCGTAATTTGTCAACAATTAAAGTCGGATTATTAGCGTATAAAAGTATATTTTGTACCAATTTTTTAAAATCATAAAATTACAATTCCTTTATCGAATTAAAGCAGTAAAATTTTATAAAACAACTTCCGTTTTCATTAATTTATGCAAAACGAAAAGGTTTGAAATCTATTTACATTTTTTACCAAAATGCAATTTACAAACTTCAAACCTTCATTTTAAATTCAGCAAATTATAAATTCACAAACAAATACAAGTAAGCAACAGATTACCGATACCTTAAACAGTCCTGCATCAAACCAAGCCGCCACAAGACCTGCCGCAAAGGCTATTGCTCCCGCTATCGGACTTTGCGTAGCATTGATAATTGCGGGAAAAGTCATAACCGAAAGCGTTACATACGGCACATAGTAGAGAAATGATTTTACAAATTGATTTGTGAATTGTTTTTTTACAACGGTCAGAGGCAACACTCTGATTAAAAATGTAACACCTGCCATTATAAATATGTAGATATAAGGATTATGCGACATTTTCACTGCCCTCCTCATCTTTTACAGGGAACAGCAAAGCTGCAGCTGCGGATATAATAACAGTTAAAATTATTGTTCTTGTACCCTCTGAAATCTCGCTTATCACAGGCAGATAAGCAAATGCAAGGCTTGCAATAAAGCTGAAAATAACTATTCCCATAAGAGGTTTATTGCTCTTTGTCGGCGGCACGATAATCGCAAGAAACATTCCGAACAGCGCTACGCTTAACGCACTTACAACTCTAAGCGGCAAAACATTACCCGCTATTGTACCGAGCGCCGTACCTACCGCCCAACAAGGTCCCGCAAAGATTATTGCTCCGTATGTATAATACGGATTTACACTGCCTTTTCTTGATATTGTAATTCCGAAAAATTCATCGGTTATAAAAAAGCCGAGCAACAATCTGTGAATCAGTGAAGTGCCGCTTTTTATTCTCTGACTTAGCGCACAACTCATCAGCAAATATCGTGCATTTGCAATAAGCGTTACTACCGCCATTTCAAAATATGTTGCATCCGCAGCAATAACCGTAAAACCCGAATATTCACCCGCAGACGCATTACATAACAAACTTGCAAGAAAACTTTGAAAAAAGTTAAGTCCTGCATTTTTTGCCGCAATACCTAACGAAAACGACACCGCAAGATAACCGAGTCCAATAGGAACACCGTCACGCAATCCCTCAGCTATAACCTTTCGGTTAGATTTTATTATATTTTTCCTACCCATTTTTTTACTCCGTAACTTTTAATACAAAAACAATCTGTCACATAAAAGACTGTTTTTACTTTTGTTATAATAAACAGCACTGATTATTATAACATATACAAGAATTAAATTAAACTGTAATTTATTAAAATTTATAAAATTGTAAAAAAATACTTGATTTTATTTTGAGTGTAGTATATAATGTATTCAGTTAGTTAAAACTAACCAATTGAATAAATCATGTGGACTTCCTATGAATCCTCTACTTCTATTCGCCGGAGGGCACTGCTGACCTTCCGGAAGGAAGTCTGCGAATAAGATGATAAGGAGATTGTAAAAATGGCTTATTGGGAAATTGAAAAAGTTGTTGGCAGAGAAATTCTTGATTCTCGCGGAAACCCTACTGTAGAAGCAGAGGTTACTCTTATTGACGGTACTGTTTCAAGAGGTACTGCTCCAAGCGGTGCGTCAACAGGTGAGTTCGAGGCTCTTGAGCTTCGTGACGGTGACAAGAGCAGATATCTCGGTAAGGGTGTTTCTAAGGCAGTTGAAAATATTAATACAGTAATTAACGATACTATTACAGGTATGGACGCTTCTGACATTTATGCTGTTGACAAAGCGATGATTGAAGCTGACGGTACAAAAGACAAGTCAAATCTTGGCGCAAATGCTATTCTTGCCGTTTCTATTGCAACTGCAAGAGCAGCAGCTACTGCTCTTGACATTCCGCTTTACAGATTCCTCGGCGGTATTTCAGGCAACAGACTTCCTGTACCTATGATGAATATTCTCAACGGCGGCGCACACGCCGCAAACACTGTTGATGTTCAGGAATTTATGATTATGCCTGTCGGCGCTCCGAGCTTTAAGGAATGTTTGCGCTGGTGTGCAGAGGTTTTCCATGCACTTGCCGCTTTACTTAAATCTAAAGGACTTGCTACTTCTGTTGGCGATGAGGGCGGCTTTGCTCCTGACCTTGCAAGTGACGAGGAGGCTATTCAGTATATTCTTGAGGCTGTTAAAAATGCAGGCTATGAGCCGGGTAAGGACTTTATGATTGCTATGGACGCAGCATCTTCCGAGTGGAAGGGCAGCAAGAAGGGCGAGTATGTTCTTCCAAAGGCAGGCACAAAGTTTACTTCTGCAGAGCTTATTGAGCATTGGAAAAAGCTTGTTGAAAAGTATCCGATTATCTCTATTGAAGATGCTCTTGACGAAGAGGACTGGGAAGGCTGGCAACAGCTTACTAAGGAGCTCGGCGACAAAGTCCAGCTCGTTGGTGACGACCTCTTTGTTACAAATACAGAAAGACTTGCAAAGGGCATTGAGCTTGGTTGCGGTAACTCAATTCTTATTAAACTTAACCAGATCGGTTCGGTTTCAGAAACACTTGAGGCAATCAAGATGGCTCACAAGGCAGGCTATACTGCAATTTCTTCACACCGCAGCGGTGAAACAGCAGATACAACAATCGCTGACCTTGCGGTAGCACTTAACACTTGCCAGATTAAAACAGGTGCTCCAAGCCGTTCAGAGCGTGTTGCAAAGTACAATCAGCTTTTAAGAATTGAGGAAGAGCTTGGCGACAGCGCAGTTTATCCACAGATGAAAGCTTTTAATGTTAAAAAGTAAAATTTTTATCTTGCATTAATAGTAATTAAGAGAGAGCAGGTAGCATGCAGCTGTCTGCTCTCTCTGTTTGTGAGGATTATATGGCAAGAATGTTTTGTTATGTTTAATGCCGAAGAAGTATTTTAAATTGTGGTTTAGCGGAGTGTCGGTTGGGCATTGAAATTTAGCTAACGCTAAATTATCCTCCAAAAAACAAAAAAAGTTTACTCAATTTTTTCAAAAATTGCGGGTTTGGGCAGCGCCCATAAAATCGTCCGATATAACAATTTATCAGGCGCAAACAGCCACGCTGTTTGCGTGTTAAGACTTAGTTTGTTAAAACAGGCGACAGCCATTATAAACAGAAACGCTAAAAACATTGTCAACGCATTGCGTTGACTATGAAAATGAAGTGTATTTCCTTTTGTTGCTCTCGCAAGGGCTTTCGCCTGTTTGTTCAAGCCGCCAAACAGCGAGCTGTTTGGCTATCGTCAGATTGCATAAACGGAAAGTATTTGTGGAGTTTACCCACACCCACGACCTTTGAAAAGGTCGACCAAACTTTTATAATTGCCTTGTGAAGTATTCCGCTAAACCATAATTTAACTGAAATTATTTGTTAATCAAAACATTTTGATCAGCTAAGATTCAAAATATTTGAAACATTATAAGATAACCATATAACAAGAAATTCATATTATATAGCAGGGAGATATTAAAAAATAAGATTTATAAAGTGGTGAATAATATGAAAAAAGCAGTATTTGTTTTAGGTACTTTAACTTATACTCAAAGGGGAAGAGAGGCATTGCGACGGCGTGGAATTCTTACAAAAATTATTCGTACTCCCGTGCAATATCGCAATGGTTCATGCGGTTACAGTTTGTTGGTTATAAACAGAGTCGATGAAAGCGTAGAAATACTAAGGGCAATGAATATACCTGTGCAGGGAGTTTATCCTGCTGATTTAGAATGATTTATTTCGATAACGGTGCAACAACTTTTCCAAAACCAAAATCCGTGGTAAATGCAGTTAATTATGCGATTACAAAAATCGGAGCTAACCCGGGACGAGGCGGCCATAATATGGCTATAAAAGCCTCTGATGTGCTTTTTGAATGCAGAAACAATGCGGCAAAACTCTTTGATATTGAAAATCCCGAAAATGTTATTATCACAAACAATTGCACAACAGCACTTAATACTGTTATAAAAGGAATTTTAAAACCCGGCGATCATGCGGTAATATCATCATACGAGCATAATGCTGTCGTGCGGCCTTTGGAGTATTTAAAAAGTAATGGAGTAGAATACTCTGTTGCCGATGTTGATTATAATGACACAGAAAAGACAATTGGTAATTTCAGAAAAGCTTTTAAAGAGAACACTAAACTTGTAGTGTGCACCCATGCATCAAATGTATTTGGTATAAAATTACCTATTCAACGAATAGCGGCCCTGTGCAAATTAAACGGAATACTTTTTTGCACAGACGCAGCTCAAACTGCAGGTATAATTCCGATTTCGCTAAAAAATTCCGATATAGATTATTTATGTACAGCAGGGCACAAAGGTTTGTACGGTCCTATGGGTACAGGTTTGCTTGTTATTAACAGCGATACTATTCCCGAAAGTCTTATTCAAGGCGGAACAGGCAGCCTTTCTGCACAAGTAAATCAACCCGAAATTTTACCTGACAAATTTGAAAGCGGAACTCATAATTTACTTGGAATAGCGGGACTTAACGAAGGCATAAAATATGTTATGAATAAATCACCGCAAAAAATATTTGACTATGAAATTAGTCTTGCAAAAAATCTTTATGACGGTTTGTCTAAAATTAAAGATATTGAATTATATACATCAAAACCCGATGATGACGGATTTGTACCGGTAGTTTCGTTTAATATAAAAAATACGGACAGCGAAAAAACGGCGCAAATTCTTAATGATAAATTTAATATTGCAGTGCGTGCCGGACTACATTGCGCACCGCTCGCTCATAAATGCTTTGGCACGCTTGAAAAAGGTACTGTTCGTGCAGTTATTTCCTCGTTTTCGACACAGTTTGAAGTTAACTATCTTATTAAATCAGTCAGTCAAATTAATTATTACAAAAGAATGTAAAAAAGGTTGCAATTCAATGCTGTTGTGTGTTAAAATAAAGTAATGAAAAACAGAGGAGGTTAAAATGATGGAATGGATACAAAGCGTATTTGCTGTATTAAAAACCATTGAAATTCGAGATATTATTGATATTCTTGCTATTGCATTCATTATTTTCAGCCTTTTCAAGCTTGTAAAAGAAACCCGTGCGGCTCAGCTTTTAAAAGGTGTTGTTGCACTTCTTATTATATATTTAATATCATCACTTTGCGGATTGATGATGCTTACGACACTTCTCAGAACATTTTTTGAGGCATCAGTTATACTTGTTGCTATTATTTTTCAGCCTGAAATCCGAAAATATTTGGAACAAATGGGTAGAAATAATACTTATAAAAAGTATATAAAACTTATTACTCATCGAGAAAAAAGTGATGAGTGGAAAATGGCTGTTAAAAAATCAATAATAGATGCCGCCGATACAGCTTTGCTGTTTTCACATTCAAAAACAGGTGCATTGCTTGTTTTTGAAAGAGAAACAAAACTTTCCGATATAGCCGCAACAGGCACAATAGTTAATGCAGATACTTCAGTTGCACTTTTCGGAAACATATTTTTTAACAAAGCTCCGCTACACGACGGCGCAAGTATTGTGCGTGACGGTAAACTTTTTGCGGCAGGATGTATATTACCGCTTACAGATAACAAAAATGTTGATATAAATCTTGGAACAAGACACAGAGCAGGACTTGGCATCAGTGAGCAAAGCGATGCTGTGGTTTTGATTGTCAGTGAAGAAACAGGTGTTATTTCGCTCGCAATTAACGGCGTACTTTACCGCAATTTTACACGCGACAGACTTATCGATAAGCTTGAGGCATTGTTACTTGAAAATACTGATGATGATTCGGCAGCTGCCGGTTTACTCCAAAAGATAAGGAGGAAGTCGGATGAAGGAAAATAAAAGCAAAAGATCAAGATTCAGGGCTTTTGTACAGAGTACAAACTTTTTATTTATCGTATCAATTGTAATTTCGCTTGTGATTTGGATTTATATGAGTATAAGTACAGGAAACGATACAAGTTTGACTATTTCGGATATACCTGTTCAGGTTGAATTGTCCGAAGACGCTGTTAATAACGGTCTGCAAGTTTTTTCGGGCAGTGATTATAAAGCCTCACTTACAGTTACAGGTAACAGAGCTGTTGTGGGTTCGTTACAGGCGTCTGATATTACCGTCAAAGCAGCTGCCAACTATGTTGATTCTGCGGGCAATTACACATTGTATCTTAATGCCTCAAAGAATGACCCTTACAGCGATTTTCAGATTTCATCTGCGATAAAACCGTCTACGATTGATGTTTTTATTGATTATCTGCGAGAGGCTACATTTGATATTCAAGAAAATGTTGTTTATAAAGTTGACGACGGTTATTATGCGTCAACCACACTGTCTTCAAAAACCATATATATTACAGGTCCGCAGTCTGAAGTATCTAAGATTTCTAAGGTTGTGGCTGCTGCGAATATAGACGGTACGCTTAATTCGTCACGCAAAGTTAATGCAGATATTATTTTGTACGATGCTGACGGTAAAGAAATTAATACGGATTTACTTTCTCTTGATTTTAAAACTGTGGAGGCTGCGATTTCTGTACTTCCCGAAAAAGAAGTTTCTTTAAAGCCGACATTTACAAACTTACCGTCAGGTTTACAAATTACCGACGATATGATTTCTGTTGAGCCTTCGTCAATACTGCTTGCAGGTACTGACGATGTATTGAATAAGACCGATTCGGTAAATCTTGCACCGATTGATTTTACATCACTTACAAATACAAAATCAATATTTGACCTTGCTGTTGAAATTCCAACCGATTGCAAGAATATCAGTAATACTTCAACTGCTAAGGTAACTCTTGATTTGTCGTCATTGTCAAGCAAAAAGCTGACAGTTGAAAAATTTATGGTACAGGGTCTTGCATCGGGATATTCTGCGGAGGTAACGCAAAAGAATCTTGAGGTTACAGTTTATGGCACAAGCAGTCAGATTGACTCCCTTAGTGCTTCGGATATAACCGCTGTTATTGATGTATCGTCTTCCGACGGTATGAAAGGCTCGGTTTCAATGCCTGTAACATTTAACATTGATAACGGTTCTTCGTGTTGGGTTTCTGGTTCTTATAAAGCAAATCTTACAATTTCAGAATCATAAAAATACCCGTGGCTGTTGCCACGGGTTTATTTTTGCTCATTGTCAAAGGTTGTGGTGAATATGGTTTAGCAAAATGATTTACCAACAATTATAAAAGTTTGGTAGACCTTTTCAAAGGTCGTGGGTATGGGCAAAGCCCACAAATACTTTCCGATTACGCAATCTGACGATAGCCAAACAGCTTGCTGTTTGGCGGCTTTAACAAATAGGCGCAAGCCTTTGCGAAAGCAATAAAAGAAAATACAATTTATTTTCATAGTCAACGCATTGCGTTGACTATGGTTTTAGCGTTTCTGATTACAATGACTGTCGCCTGCTTTAACAAACTTAGTCTTAGCACGCAAACAGCGTAGCTGTTTGCGCCCGACAAATTGTAACATTGGAAGATATTATGGACTCTGCCTAAACCTGCAAGCCTTTTTAAAGGCTTGACTTAAATTTTTAAATTATTCAGTTTAAGCTGTGAGCTAAACCAAAATTTACTACGACTTTTAATAAACAACAAAAAATAAAACCTCCGACAAAAGCCGAAGGTTTTAAAGTTTTAGTTATCAGTCGATTTCAACCATAATCTTTTCTTCGTAACGGATAGCTGCGCTGCGAGCAATTGTGCGGATAGCTTTGGCAATTCTGCCCTGCTTACCGATAATTCTGCCCATATCAGCCTCTGCTACAGAAATGTGATATACGATTGTGCCGTCCTCATTTGGTTCATCGGCAGTAACCTTTACAGCAGACGGATCATCAACAAGACCCTGTGCTATTACAGTAAGTAATTCCTGCATTTTGGTTTCCCTTTCGTGACTGATTATTCAATAATGCCGTTCTTCTTAAGAAGAGCCTTAACTGTGTCAGTTGGCTGAGCACCGTTAGCAATCCACTTCTTAACAGCTTCTGCGTCAACATTGAACTCTGATGGCTTCTTAAGAATATCGTATGTGCCGATTTCTTCAATGAAACGACCGTTTCTTGGATATCTTGAATCTGCTACTACTACTCTGTAAAAAGGTGCTTTCTTTGAACCCATTCTTCTAAGTCTGATTTTAACTGCCATTTTCTTTACCTCCGTAAATGTTATAAATCTATATTCACCAAATTTTATTTGGTTGAATGTGTGTTAGTTTTTTGGAAGATTGCTCATAGGCATTCCGCCAAGACCCGGGAGCTTTTTCATTTTTCTTTTTTTGCCGCCCTTAGTGCCTTTTGTTTTGTTTTTAAGTTGTTTCATCATCTTTTGCATTTGCTCAAGCTGTTTGATAAGTCTGTTGACTTCTTCAACACTTCTGCCTGAACCGGCTGCAATTCTTCTTTTTCTTGAAGGATTGAGCAGGGAAGGATTTGATCTTTCTTCAGGTGTCATCGAAAGTATGATAGCCTGTGTCCAGTCAATCTGTCTGTCATCAATATTTATGTTGTCAAGCTGATTTGCAATGCCGGGGATTTTTGCCAAAATACCTTTTAAAGGGCCCATCTTTTTGATTTGAGCAAACTGATCATTAAGATCATTGAAATCAAACTTATTGCTCATCATCTTTTTAGCCATTTCTTCGGCTTTGTCCTGATCAATCTTGTTTTGAGCGTCTTCAATAAGGGTAAGAACATCACCCATACCGAGAATACGGCTTGCCATACGATCAGGATGGAATACTTCAATATCTTCAAGTTTTTCGCCCGTACCTGCAAATTTAATAGGCTTGCCTGTTACGGCCTTTACCGAAAGTGCTGCACCGCCACGGGTATCACCGTCAAGTTTTGTAAGAATTACACCTGAAATCTCAAGTTTTTCGTTAAATGATTTTGCAACATTAACCGCATCCTGACCTGTCATTGAGTCGATAACGAGTAAAATCTCGTTAGGCTCAACTTCAGCCTTTACATTCTTAAGCTCATCCATAAGCTCTTCGTCAATGTGCAAACGACCTGCGGTATCAAGAATAACGACATCATTGCCGTAGTCTTTGGCGTTTCTGATTGCCTCTTTGGCTGTCTTTACAGGATTTTGAGTACCTCTTTCAAATACAGGCACTCCTGCCTTTGCACCTACAACCTTTAACTGGTCAATAGCGGCAGGTCTGTAAATATCACAAGCGACAAGCAACGGTCTGTGATTCTGATTTTTAAGCATAAGTGCAAGTTTTGCGGCGTGGGTAGTTTTACCTGAACCCTGCAAGCCGCAGAGCATAATTACTGTTGGCGGTTTAGATGCAAACTCAATTCTTGCATTGTCGCCGCCCATAAGTTCTGTAAGCTCTTCGTTTACAATTTTAACAACCATCTGACCCGGAGTAAGGCTTTCCATTACATCCTGACCAACGGCTCTTTCTGTGATTTTTGCGGTAAGTTCTTTAGCTACTTTGTAGTTTACATCAGCCTCGAGCAAAGCAAGTCTGACTTCTCGCATAGCTTCCTTAACATCGTTCTCTGAGAGCTTACCTTTATTCTTTAATTTTTTAAAAGCATTACTTAGCTTTTCTGAAAGTCCTTCAAAAGCCATAAATACACTCCTTCATTCTTTGAGTGTGCCTGCCGTTCGATTGATTTCGAGTGCAAGCTTTTTTGTTATGTCATCAGCAGAGTTTTTATAAATCTGTTCCGAAAGAGATGCGATTTTGTCAAGTCCGTTCTCAAGCTGAACAAATCTTTTAAAAAGTCCGAGCTTTTCTTCGAGTTCAAAAAGCTTTTCTTCACTGCGTTTTATACTGTCACGCACACCCTGACGGGTAATGCCTGTCTGCGCAGCAATCTCTGCAAGCGACAAATCTTCGTTGTAATACAGGTCAATTGCCTGTCTGCATGACGGTTTAAGCAATTCACCGTAGAAATCAAAAAGTAAGGATACTTCTACATTTTTTTCCATAATAAATGCTCCCACCGCTTCAAACTGTGTTTAGGTGTAAAGCTGTTTTCTTTACACTTGTGCTATTATATACTATAAAATACTTTTTGTCAAGTAATTATCAAATATAACTAATTGTAAAAAGTGAAAAAATACAAATAATGCATAAATACCGACTTGTATATTCGTCAAATCTAACAAAATTTAATTTTTTAGTAAAAAAAGCTATATTTAATAAGTTTTTTTATAAATATTGTGTTATAATTTAAATATAAATTTTGTTTATCGAGGGTTTGATTTTACGGAACAAATAATAAGCATTGACAGAATGGAAAATGCCGTTGCACTTTTTGGCAGTTTTGACGAAAATATTAAACTGATTGAAAAAGAATTTACGGTAAAGGTTGTCAGTCGTGACAGCGAGCTTAAAATAGACGGAGAAGCTGAAAATGTATCTAAAGCCGGTAAGGTAATAGACAGCCTTTTACAGCTTATCAACAGAGGAGAAGCGCTTTCCGAGCAGAATGTACGCTATTGTATTTCGCTCGTCAACGAAGGCAGCGAAGATAAGATTGAACAGCTTGCTGGCGACTGTATTTGTATTACTTCAAAAGGTAAACCGATTAAACCTAAAACCATAGGTCAGAAAAAATATTGCACAACTATTGCGAATAACACAATAACTATAGGTGTAGGACCTGCCGGTACAGGTAAGACTTACCTTGCGGTTGCTATGGCAGTAACGGCTTTTCGCAGTAAGATTGTAAACAGAATTATTCTTACAAGACCTGCGGTTGAGGCGGGTGAGAAGTTGGGATTTTTGCCCGGCGATTTGCAAAGCAAAGTTGACCCGTACTTAAGACCTTTATATGACGCTTTGTTTGATATGCTCGGTGCCGAAACCTATCAAAAGTATGTAGAGCGTGGCAATATTGAGGTTGCGCCTCTTGCTTATATGCGAGGCAGAACTCTTGATGACAGCTTTATAATTCTTGATGAGGCGCAGAACACCACTTGCGAGCAGATGAAGATGTTTTTAACAAGACTCGGCTTTAACTCAAAAATGGTAATCACAGGTGATATTACCCAGATCGACTTACCGAGGGGTGCTAAAAGCGGTCTTAAGGATTGTATAAAAATCCTTAAAAATATTGACGGCATAGGTTGCTGCCGCTTTGACGAAAAAGATGTTGTGCGTCATAAACTTGTTCAGGATATTATTAAAGCCTATGCAAAGTATGAGAACACGAGAGATCGTGACTGATAAACAAATTTAATTTATTTTAATAAATTGAAAAATAATACGGAAGGATTTGAGCAAAATGCCAGATAACAAAATCAGAGTAGTAATCACAAACAAACAAAAAGCTGTTAAAATTCCAACAGGTATCCGAATGCTTGTAAGACGCTGCTGTAACGCCGTATTAAAACTTGAAAAATTTGAAGGACCGGCTGAAATCAGCGTAACATTTGTTGATAATGCACAGATTAAGGAGCTTAACAAGCAGTACAGAGATAAAGACATTGAAACTGATGTACTTTCTTTCCCAATGGGTGAAAACGGTGTGTATGACAAAGATATTGAAACAGGCGCACAGATTCTCGGCGATGTTGTAATTTCTATGGAAAAAGCAAGAGATCAGGCTGAGCTTTACGGCCACAGCTTCCAGCGTGAGGTAGGTTATCTTACAGCACACAGTGTACTTCATCTTCTCGGTTATGACCATATTGATAATATGGAGAGAGTTCGTATGCGTGAGAAAGAGGAGCTTATTATGGAACAGCTCGGACTTCCAGCATCTTCAAGCTACATAGTTGATGACGATATGGCTTGATTAAACTATGAAGAAACAGATTTTCGGTTTTAAATGTGCGTTTAAAGGAATTATAAGAACAATAAACAGCGAGTCGCATATGAGATTTCATATTGTGGCAGGAATTTATGTTATGCTGTTTTCAATGTTTTATTCCTTTTCGCCTACGCAATACGCTGTACTTGTTTTGCTGATAACTTCGGTTATGGCGCTTGAAACGGTCAATACTTGCGTAGAGGATTTGTGCGGTCTTGTTGCCGACAGATACGAACCTCTTGTTAAGTTTGCCAAGGATGCGGCTGCCGGAGCAGTGCTTACAGTTGCGTTGGGTGCGGCAGTGATTGCGTGTATATTTTTTCTTGATTTTAATGTAATTAACACTATATTTACCTTTTTTGCCGAAAATTTGCTTTACCTTATATTTCTTTTGATTTCTGCGGTGATTTCAGCATTTTTTGTTGTGCTTGGACCTGTGGGAATTAAAGAAAAATTTATAAAATTAAAAAACAGACATTTAACAAAGGGGTAATGCATTTTGCTTGCCCCTAATTTTTTAAAACGGAGAAATTTATGAATACAAATGATAAATCAGCTTTTATTGCCATAGTCGGCAGACCGAATGTCGGTAAAAGTTCAATATTAAACAGACTTCTCGGCACGAAAATTGCAATTGTGTCAAGCAAACCACAGACTACAAGAAACAGAATTACAGGTGTTCTTACAGAGGGCGAGTATCAGATTGTTTTCTTTGATACACCGGGTATGCACAAGCCGAAAAATTCACTTGGCAAGTATATGGTTCGTTCCGTAAACGAGTCTGTCGGAGGCGTTGACTGCTGTATGCTTGTTGTTGAGGCGGATAAAAGCCCCGTACAGACCGAACTTGACTTTATTGATAAATTTAAGGCTCTCGGTATGCCCGCAATCCTTGTTATCAATAAAATTGATATGATTAAGGATAAAGAAATATTGATGAAACAAATTCTTGAGTACAGCAAACTCTATGATTTTGAGGCTATTGTTCCTGTCAGCGCAAGTGACGGCAACGGTATGAACGAATTGCTTGAAGAGCTTAAAAAGCAGGCAAGCGAGGGTGGTCATTTCTTTGAAGACGATACTCTTACAGACCAACCTGAAAGAGTTATTGCCTCTGAAATTATCAGAGAGAAAATTTTAAGACTTTGCAATGCCGAAATTCCGCACGGTACAGCCGTTGTTATTGAAAAAATGAAAACAAGAGATAACGGCATACTCGACATTGACGCAACAATTTTCTGCGAAAAAGAGTCGCATAAGCGTATTCTTATCGGCAAAAACGGTGCAATGCTAAAGAAAATCAGCACATTTGCAAGACAGGATATGGAAAGATTTTTTGATTGCAAAGTATTTTTGCAGGTGTGGATAAAAGTAAAAGAAGATTGGCGTAATCGTGCCCAGCTTTTGCAGAACTTTGGCTTTGACGAAAGTAATTTTGACTGATGAGCATATATATAAAATTAGCGGATTTTGCAGATTGCCAAAAAATTTGTGATATGCAAAGAATAGCTTTTTATGATATTTTAACAAGGTATCGTGATTATGATACAAACCCTGCTTGTGAAACGGTAGAAGTAATACAGAACAAATTTCGGCAACCTTTTACAAAATATTATTTTATTATGAAAGATGAAGAAATAATAGGTGCTGTAAGGATTGTTGAAATTGATAAAAGCACAAGGCGAATTTCACCTTTGTTTATACTTCCGCAATTTCAAAATTACGGTTATGCACAGCTTGCTATGAAGTGCATTGAGGAAGCTTATAAAAATATCAGTTGCTTTACACTTGATACCATAAAGCAAGAGAAAAAATTGTGCTATTTATATGAAAAGCTCGGATATTTGAGAACAGGCAAAGAAGAACAGCTGCATGATAATATGACTATTGTTTTTTATGAGAAAAAATTCCAAAAAACACAGTTGTAATAATTTTCATAATATAAATTCGTTCATTTGTGAAACACTACAATCGGAGGTGTTTTTTATGGATGAATGGTATATGTGGAATGCATTTTTTACAACAGGCAATGTGCTCGATTATTTAAGGTATAAAAGTATTCAGGATACCAAAGATTTGGGCGCAGATACAATTCTCAGGGAGGAAACCGATGAAATTCCAGACGATGGGGCTGATAGTGAAAGAGCAAAATATAGGTGAACAGGATAAACTCGTTCACGCTCTGACCGCAACCAACGGCATTATCAAGGCTTTTGTCCGTGGCGCTAAAAATATTAAAAATCAAAAGTGTGCGGCTACCTCCTTACTCACATACTCCCGACTTACCGTGTATAAAGGTCGGGAGAGCTACATAATCGGTGATGCGATTCCCGAAAGGATTTTTTCAAAACTTAGGGGAGATGTTGTAAAAACCTGCCTTGCACAGTATTTTTGCGAGCTTGCAATTACAATTTGTCCCCGTGAGCAAAATTCGGAGGAATTTTTGAAATTAATTTTAAATTCCTTATATCTTTTGTCGGAAAATAAGCGTTCGCCACAGCTTATTAAACCGTGCCTTGAAATGCGCCTTGCAAGTCTTGCGGGATATATGCCTGACCTTAGAATGTGCAGAATTTGCGGCGAATATTTGTGTGACAATATGCTTTTTCTTCCCAAAAGCGGTACTATTGAATGTGCGGATTGTCACCGTGAAAACGGAGATATGAAGATTTTGCTAAACCGTTCATCTCTCACGGCTTTAAGGCATACTGTTTATGCCGATGACAATAAACTTTTTTCTTTTGCATTACCTGAAAGCGACCTTGATGTACTTAACGAGGCGAGCGAAAATTATTTAAAATATATGTTTGAAAAGGATTTTTCAACGCTTAATTTTTATAAAACTATAAGTTAATTTAGGTATGATTATATGAACAGACATTATAAAACTCTTGAACTTGACAAGATTTTAAAATTACTTGCGGATCAGACAAGTATTGATGACGCTAAAGAAATGGCGTTGTCGCTTGAACCGCAGTTTGAACTTGAAAAAGTTAAAAAATTGTTAAAACAAACCGATGATGCGGTTGTTTTAAGCGGAAAATACGGCACACCGTCCTTTGGCGGTGCAAAAAATTGTGCAAATGCATTACGCAGAGCAGAGGCGGGCGGCTGTCTTTCTACAGGCGAGCTTTTACAGATTGCCGAAACGCTTAGAATTATCCGTTCCGTAAAGGAATGGCATTCAAAATTTGCATCTACGGAAACTACACTTGACGGATATTTCAGCGGTCTTGTGTCGAATAAATTTCTTGAAGAGAAAATTACAAACGCTATTATAAGCGAGGACGAAATTTCCGATAAAGCAAGTTCAACGCTTGCGGATATACGCAGAAAAATTCGTACAGCATCCTCAAAGGCAAGAGAAGTGCTTGATAAAATTATTCACAGCACACAATATCTTAAGTATTTGCAGGACGCTATCGTAACTCAGCGTGACGGCAGATATGTTGTGCCTGTAAGAAGTGAATGCAGGGGCAATGTTCCGGGACTTGTGCACGATACTTCGGCAAGCGGTGCTACGGTATTTATTGAACCGATGGGCGTTGTGCAGGCAAATAATGATATAAAACTTTTGCGTTCAAAGGAAGATGACGAAATCGAAAGAATTTTGTTTGAGCTTTCCGCAAATGCAGGAGATTTCGCAGACGCAATCATAGCAAGCTACAAAAACCTTGCTATACTTAATTTTGTATTTGCAAAGGCAAACCTTGCGTATAATATGAGAGCCTCAATGCCGATTATGAATGACAGAGGTATTGTAGATTTAAAGCAGGCAAGACACCCGATTATAGATAAAGATAAGGTTGTGCCTGTTGATATTGTTCTCGGAAAGAATTTTGATACACTTGTAATCACAGGCCCTAATACAGGCGGTAAGACCGTTACAT
This sequence comes from Ruminococcus sp. BSD2780120874_150323_B10, assembly GCF_015553695.1. Lineage (NCBI taxonomy): Bacteria > Bacillati > Bacillota > Clostridia > Eubacteriales > Oscillospiraceae > Ruminococcus > Ruminococcus sp. BSD2780120874_150323_B10. The sequence goes on along the minus strand of NZ_JADNHD010000001.1, from coordinate 214,872 downwards.
TAAAAACTCTCGGTTTGCTCACACTTATGGCTATGTGCGGACTTCTTGTGCCGTGCGCAGACAACAGCGAGCTTTCGGTATTTCGAAGGGTGCTTGTAGATATAGGCGATGAGCAGAGTATTGAGCAGTCGCTGTCTACATTCTCGGCACATATGACAAATATTATTCAGATTATAAAAATCGCAAATGCAGGTTCGCTTGTACTGATAGATGAACTCGGTGCTGGTACCGACCCTGTCGAGGGTGCGGCGCTTGCAATTTCAATTCTTGAAAAATTAAGGGATAAACACGCAAAAATTGCGAGCACTACTCACTATGCAGAGCTTAAGGAATATGCTTTGCGTACCGAGGGCGTAGAAAATGCTTGCTGTGAATTTGATGTTACAACTTTAAGACCGACATACAGACTTTTGATTGGCGTGCCCGGTAAGAGTAATGCTTTTGCAATCACAAAAAGGCTCGGTATGGATGATGAAATTGTTGAGAGAGCAAAAGAACTTGTTTCAAGCGAAAGCCGACAGTTTGAAGATGTTGTCGGTACTCTTGAAAAACGCAGACAAAGCCTTGAAAAGCAGATTGAAAACGCAAACCGCCTCACCGCAAAAGCAAACACAGAAAAGCAAAAGGCGGAAAATGAAATTCGCAGAGCAAAAGAGAATGCCGAGCGTGAAATTGAGAGAGCAAAACAAGAGGCACAGCGCATTATTTCGAGGACAAGAGCGCAGGCTGACGCTTTGGTGGAAGAACTTGATAAGGCACGAAAGGCAAAAGAGATGTCTGCCGAGGCTCGTGCAAAGCTCAAAAAGAATCTCAATACAATGGAAAATAATGCTGACCCTGTTATGAAAAAACAGTCGGACGGCGAAAAGTACAAATTGCCAAGGCCGCTTAAGGTAGGCGACAGTGTGCTTATTTTTGACATTGACAAAAACGCAACCGTACTTGCGCCGCCGACAAAAGACGGAATGGTTCTTGTGCAGGCAGGCATTATAAAAACAAGAGTGAAAATTGATAATCTCCGACTTATTAAAGAGAAAAAGCAACAGCCACCGCAGTATTCCGCAAAAAGAAATGTACACAGTACTCTTGATGTTCGCCCGACTACGGAAGTGGATGTTCGTGGCGAAACCGCCTTTGACGCAATTATGATTGTTGATAAGGCAATCGACAATGCGGTGCTTATGAATATTAACCAACTTACTATTATTCACGGCAAGGGTACAGGCGTATTAAGAAGAGAAATTCAATCATTCCTTAGAACTCATAAAGCCGTCAAAAGTTTTAGACTCGGAGTTTTCGGCGAGGGCGAAAGCGGCGTAACTATTGTTGAGTTGAAATAATGGATTAAAATGCCGAAAACCTAAATTTATGCGAGTTTCCGGCATTTGCTTTATCAAATGACTCTGTTTGTGGGAGAGAGTAATTAATGCAAATGTAATTATTGAGAAGAACGGAAAGGAAAAATGATATGAAGAAATGCAAACTTCTATTATTTGATTTAGACGGAACTTTATTACAGAGTGACAAAACAATGTCAAGTAAAACATTATTAGCTCTAAAAAAATGCAAGGAAAATGATATATTGATAGGTGTCTCTACCTCTAGAAGTGAACAGAATTCTTTAGTGTATTTAAATGAATTAATGCCCGATATTTTAATATCGAGTGGAGGGGCATTGGTAAAATACAAAACAGAATATATTTATAGGGCAGAATTTTCCGAAGAAGAAACGAATGTGATGATTGACATGGCAAGAAATATTTGTGGAAATGATTGCGAAATTACGATAGACACAATAGATGCACATTATTGGAATTATAAAATAGATCCTAAGAAGTTGGATAAGAGCTGGGGAGATAGTATTTATACAGATTTTTCGGATTTTAACGAATGTTCATTGAAAATGTGTGTTGAAATATTTAATCAAGATAAAGCAGATGAATTAGCTCATAGACTCTCTGATTGTGATTGTATTCGTTTCTCTGATGGATTTTGGTACAAGTTCACAAAAAAGAATGTGACGAAAGAAAACGCAATTATAAAGATTACGGAAGTATGTGGATTTAGTATAGATTCAATTATTGTTTTTGGAGATGACTATGCGGATATTGGGATGCTGGAATTATGTGGAATAGGTGTTGCAATGGGGAATGCAATTGACGAAGTGAAAGAGAGAGCTGATATTGTAATTGGTTCAAATGATGAAGATGGTATTGCGGATTTTATTGAGAATGAAATATTATAGATATGTAAATGGAGAGAAAATATGTTGAAAGTAAAATTTTATGATACAGTTAATGATGAACTATTGAGATTTGCAGTAGTAATCTCACAGAGTAACGGCAAGTGGGTATTTTGCAAGCATAAAGAAAGAGATACATATGAAGTACCGGGAGGACATAGAGAAGCCGGTGAGAATATTCTTGAAACTGCTAAAAGAGAATTGCAGGAAGAAACAGGTGCAGTCAGATTTGAGATAAAGCCAATCTGTGTTTATTCAGTAACAGGTAAAACCAGAGTAAATGATACAGGTGAAGAAACGTTTGGACTGCTTTGTTTTGCAGAGATAACAGAGTTTGCGAAAGAATTACATAGTGAAATGGAGAAAGTGGTTCTTATGGACGAATTGCCTGAGAACTGGACATATCCGTTGATACAACCGAAATTGATAGAAAAGTATTTACAGGAAAAATAATTCTATAATATGCAAAAAAGTCAATTTTAAAGCCGACCAATAAGCAATTATAAGCTTGTTGGTCGGCTTAGTTTTTATAAAGTATTAATCAATCGGAGTGAATCTCTGAATTTTTTTGCCGTCTTTTTCAATGATTTCTTTGAACATATCGTAAGGTCTTACCCAAAGTCCGCCGTCATTGTAAAGCGCTTTGTAAACTACGAGTTTTTCTCCTGTTTCGCTGTGCAGAGCAGTACCGATAACTTCATATTCATTTCCCTTGAAATGTCTGTATTTACCCGGCTTTACTTCTGTGTAAAAATGCTGTTCCTCAACCTGTGCATCTGTTGATTCTGTATTTTCGACAGGTTTTGTAATTTCTTCTGTAGAATTATCAGAAAAATCAACTTTAAAGCTGCCGTCGTTTACAACCAAAATTCTTGCAGAATACGGTTTCATATAAAGATTGTAGTAACCGTTTACATCAATAACCTCGTTATCGTTTAAAACATCTGTAAGTTTTGCGTTGCAGCCTGTGTCAAAATCTATCCATTCATCATGGTCTGTAAGGTTGAATGCAACAAATACAGTCTGATTATTTGTCCATCTTTTATAAACGAGCTTTTCGTTCATAATTTTTACATTTGCAAAGTCGCCGTACTTCAAAGCCTCAAGTGCAAGTCTGATTTTGCCGAGTTTTACAATATGGTCAAATAGCTGATAGTTTGGATTCGGAATACTGTCAAGGTCAAGACAAGGACGAAGTTCGTAATCGCTGTGGTTTGTTCTCATACCCTCAATGCCGTATTCACTGCCATAGTAAATTGACGGTACACCCGGCATTGTGTACATAAGGGTATAAACATTATTAAGGTGATTTTTGTCCTTTAATGAGCTTGCAATTCTGTTTACATCGTGGTTATCTACAAAGTTGTAGGTGTAAATGTTTCTGTAAATACCGCCGTTTGCAAACTGACGGTTAAGCGAATGTGCAATTTCAAAATAATTATGGTCGTTGTGGCTTGAATAAATACCCTTGTAACACTCGTAGTTTGTTGCGGAATCAAGGGTTTCACTGTTTGCCCAATGATTGTAGTCGCCGTGTGTAAGTTCACCGTAAAGCCAAAAATCAGGCTTTTTAGATTTGCAGGTATTTCTTAATTTTTTGAAAAATTCTATGTCAATTACATCGGCAGCGTCAAGACGAAGTCCGTCAATGTCAAATTCGTCAATCCAAAATTCAGCCGCACCGAGAAGGTAGTTTACTACATCCTGATTCTGCAAATTGAGTTTAACAAGGTCATAGTGACCTGCCCAACCCTCATATGTGAACGGATCTCCTTTTGGACTTGAACCCCAAAATCCGAGATTTTGGAACCAGCCGCAATACTGTGAATTTTGTAAATTCTGCTGTACATCTTTAAAAGCAAAGAAATCTCTGCCAACATGGTTAAATACACCGTCAAGAATGATTTTGATGCCGTTTTCGTGCAATGTTTTACAAATTTTTTTAAAGGATTCATTATCACCCAAACGACAGTCAACCTTTTTGTAGTCGATTGTATCGTATCCGTGAAAACTGCTTTCAAAAAGCGGATTAAAAACAATGCAGTTAATGCTCATTTTTTTTAAATGAGGAATCCAATCATAAATCTTGTCGAGTCGGTAAACAAGCTGACCGTCATTTTGTTTTGGTGCTCCGCACCAGCCGAGTGGATATATATTGTAAATTACTGATTCGTTAATATAGCTCATAAATAGGCTCCTTTCAGTTCTGTTTTGCAGGACTTTGTACAAAACTGTATTAAGTATATCACAAAATTGTCTATTGTGCAACTGAAAATTATGTGTTATAATTAATTTTACAACAATAAATTGAGGTGTTCGGCACTGTGTGTTTGAATACTCGTATTTCGGAGGATATAAATGCTTAAAATTCCTGAAAACAAAACAAGAAAAAGATTTAGAATTGCACAATGTATTTTTTATGCATTATTAGTTATGTTATGTTCTATGCCGTATATTCAGGGTGCAACTACAGACGGCAAATTTTTCTCTTACTCGGTGCTTGACCTTATGTCATTTATCGGCGGTACTGCAGACGGTACTCTCGGAGATGCATTTTTAAATTATGTAATGTACACTCCTATTTTAATTATTATACCGGTAATCGGATTTTTCTTTTGCCTTTTTGACAGAGAGAGAAACATAAAAAATATAGTATCTTTACTTTGTTGTGCGGCAGGCATTGTGGCCATACTTGCTATTGCAGGTGTTGCAATGAGCCTTGGTGCCATACTTTCAATTCTCATTTATCTTCTTATCTCATTTTTGACAACCATTGCTATAGTTGCACGATTTACAAAAGATTCTTCTGACGACAACAAAAAGCAGAACATAAGAAAATAATTTAAAAAAATTACAGCCTTGATTGTATGTGAAAATACGGTCAAGGCTGTTTTTGTTATTAAAATTCATTAAATACCATATGTGCGGGAATATTGTCAAGTACAAGCGGTGCGTCATAATCGTAACGCTTAAGTTTGCCGAACAATACGCCGAATGTGACGGAAGTGTTGTCCATCTGTGCAACCATAGCTTTATCGCCGATTTTGTTAGGTTTAAATGTTATGTCGACTGCTTCAATTCCGCCTTTAAAGTACCACGGACGGTCAATTCTGCCGTCATTATTTTTTACTTCGATTTTATATAACTTGTGCAATTCTCCGTTAAGGAAAAAGCTGTTCTCACTGCCGTTGCGGTTGTCGCCGACTCTGCTTGCGAGATTAAGCGAAAAACGGTTTTCGCCTCTCATATAATCTGCTGTAAGTCGCTGGTAGCTGTGAAGTCTTGGCTTTGAATAATATGTGCTGTCAATATAAACAGAGGTGTTTTCTTCTTTTAGCGTATATTGTGATTTGCCGACTTTTATTGTGCCGCTTGCGCTGAATACAGGCATAAAGCGTTTGAAATAAAAGTACTTTCTGTCACGCTCAAACGGTGCAACCTGTTCTAAAATATCACCGCTTTTGTCATCTATATTAAATTCAAAACTTAAATCTGCCTTTCCGCCGAAGTCGTAGAAGTTACATTTTACGGTGCGTTCGTTTTTAACCTTTACTACGGCAAATTCAATGCGCTTGTCTGAAAAAACAAGCTGTCCGCTCTCTTTGCTTTCGGGAAGTTCTGTTCTGCCGAGAAGTTGTTTTTTGTAGGCAAAATCGGAAATTACATTGCCGTTTTTTAAATTTGCAAGCGCTATTTTTATGTAAAAATCAAGACCTGAGTTTTCTGTGGAAATATAAAGCGAAACTTCTCCCGTACTTAAAAAATAACTTACGCTTTCTTTTATGTGTTTATTCTGTTTACTTAGTTCTTTGTTAAAATTAAAATAAGGTTTTTTGGCCCAACCGGCACACATTACCTCTCCGTTTTCTTCAAAAATATTTTGTGGCATGGTATATTCATACTGCAAAATTATCCCTCCAAGTTTTTATGTGCATACAAATATACTATATCATAAACAGATAATGCTTTTCAAGAAAAATAACAAATTTGTAAGACGGTTATATAAAATATTTTTTGTAATATATTTTGTAAGAGAAGGGAGAGGTGTTTGTGAAAAAGTTTTTTGCTGTTTTTGTCTGTATAATTTGTTTTATTTTTTGCTCGTGTACTGCCGATACCTCCGGAGAAAGCTACGAGCTTACAAGTGAAAATTGGCACGGCGTGCTTAAAGGTGGTGCGGAGGTGAGTTTGAGCTTTTCTGATAATACCGCCAAACTTACTCTGAAATCGGGTGAGGACGAAATCACAATTGACGGTTTATATGTAATTGATGAAAACAGTTTTATTATATTTAATCAGGAGTTTAAGCAGAGCTACAATTTTGATTATACGGTAAGCGGAGATAAACTTACTCTCAGTTATTGCGGAAATCAAATTGAAATTGAAAAACAGGTCGAAAATTAATTTATATTTTTCAAATTAAAGAGCATTTTTATTGATAATTAGATTGTTTTGTGATATAATGCTAATTATTATGCGGTAGTATAGGCTAAAATGACGATACTGCGATTTTGGGAGGTAGTGCCTTGGTTATTTTCGGGATTGACCCCGGCTATGCAATAGTCGGTTGGGGTGCAATCGGTTTTAAATCAAATACCTATAAGGCACTCGGCTTTGGTGCGGTTGAAACGCAGGCAGGTATGGATTTTAATTACAGACTTGAGTATATTTATGATGAAATCTTTAATGTGCTTAATCGTTGCCGCCCCGATGCGCTTGCAATAGAAAAACTGTATTTTCAAAACAATCAGAAAACGGCAATTATGGTTGCGGAGGCAAGAGGAGTTATTCTGCTTGCCGCACAAAAACTGAAAATACCGATTTACGAATACACGCCGTTGCAGGTAAAAACTGCCGTTACAGGTTACGGCAAGGCAAAAAAGCCGCAGGTTATGGAAATGACACGCAAACTTTTACATTTGTCGGAAGTGCCGAAACCCGATGATACGGCGGATGCACTTGCGATAGCTATTTGCCACGCTCAGGCGGCAGGTTCGGCACTTAGAAGAACGATGTTTGAAAGGAGAATAGGGGAATGATTTATTCGGTAAGAGGAAAACTTATACATACGGAAAATTCTGCGGCAGTAGTTGAGTGCGGCGGAGTAGGTTACCTTTGTCAGACTACAATGAATACCCTAAAAACGCTCAAACTTAATTCCGAGGTAACTCTTTATACCTACCTTAATGTGCGTGAAGATGCAGTCGATTTGTTCGGATTTGCAACTCAAAACGAACTTGCAACCTTTAAAACACTTATAAGCGTAAGCGGAGTCGGTCCTAAAGCGGGACTTTCTGTTTTGTCCGAACTTACCGCAGAACAGGTCGCTATGGCTATAGCGACCGATGATATAAAAACAATTACAAGAGCGCAAGGCATCGGCAAAAAAATTGCCCAGCGCATTATACTTGAACTTAAGGACAAGCTTGCAAAATCAGAACAGACTCAATCGGGCAATGTACAAATGCCGCAGACTGCCGGCGGAAATGTTGCGAAGGCAATAGAGGCACTCGGTGTGCTTGGCTATACACCTGCCGATGTTTCGCCTGTTCTTGCAAATTTTGACGCAGGTTTGCCTGTTGAACAGCTTATAGCAATGACATTAAAACAGATGGGAAGAAATTGATAAATGAGTAAACCGGAGTTTTCGGATGAATTTGACTTTGAAAACAGAATACTTGATACATCAGAAATCCCTGAAGACAATATAGAGGGAGATAATCCTTTGCGTCCGAAAACCCTTTCGGAGTATATCGGACAGGAAACCGCAAAGGAAAATCTTAAGGTTTTTATTGAGGCTGCAAAAATCAGAGGAGAGTCGCTTGACCATGTACTTTTATACGGCCCTCCCGGACTCGGTAAAACAACACTTGCGGGAATTATTGCAAACGAACTCGGAGTTTCTTTAAGAATCACCTCCGGTCCTGCAATAGAAAAACCGGGTGACCTTGCCGCCTTACTTACAAACCTCAATCAGGGCGATGTGCTTTTTATAGATGAAATTCATCGTTTGAGCCGTTCGGTAGAGGAAATACTCTATCCGTCAATGGAAGATTTTTCAATAGATATTATTACGGGTAAGGGTCAGATGGCAGCTTCGTATCACTTGCCTTTGCCTAAATTTACGCTTGTAGGCGCTACAACAAGAGCGGGACAGCTTACAGCGCCCTTGCGTGACCGTTTTGGCGTAATTTTAAGACTTGAATTATACACGCCGCAGGAACTTGCGGAAATTGTAACACGAAGCGCAGGTATTCTTGATATAGAAATCAAACCTGACGGTGCGCTTGAAATTGCGTCACGCTCAAGAGGTACACCACGAATTGCAAACAGACTTTTAAAGCGTGTGCGTGATTTTGCACAGGTTATGTCTGACGGAATTATTACCTGCGATACGGCTCGTCTTGCTCTTGAAAGACTTGAGATAGACGAACTCGGACTTGACAGGAATGACCGACGACTTCTTGAGGCGATACTGAATTTCTATAACGGCGGTCCTGTTGGTGTTGAAACTCTCGCAGCGGCTATCGGCGAGGAAGCAGTAACCATTGAAGATGTTTATGAGCCGTACCTGCTGCAAATCGGTTTTTTAAGCAGAACACCGAGAGGCAGATGTATTACGGCGGCGGCTTGCCGTCACCTCGGATATGATTTTCCGAAAGGTGCTGTAAATGCAATGCCGACACAACCTAATCTTTTTGATAAAAACTCACAAAATTAATAAATACAACTTTAAATACAAAACTTGGAGGAAAAACTATTATGGGAAGACTTTTTGGTACAGACGGCGCAAGAGGCGTGGCTAATACAGAGCTTACAGCCGAGCTTGCAATGAATATAGGCAGAGCAGCCGCAATGGTGCTTGTAAACGATGAAGTTAAGCATCCGACGATTCTTATCGGTAAAGACACAAGACTTTCGGGCGATATGCTTGAGGGTGCGCTTATTGCAGGTCTTTGCTCGGTAGGTGCAAATGTTAAACTTTTAGGTGTAGTTCCTACTCCGGCAGTTGCTTATCTTGTAAAGAAATACAATGCAGATGCAGGTGTAATGATTTCTGCATCTCACAACCCGTTTGAATTTAACGGAATCAAAATTTTCAGTTCAGAGGGATACAAACTCCCTGATGACCTCGAAAACAGAATCGAAGAAATCGTACTTGACCACGCAGTTCCTTATGCGACAGCAAATGACGGCGAAATCGGCAGAGTAGATACTCTTGAGTCTGCAGTTGATGATTATATTAATCATGTTGCAGAGGCTGTCGGCGAAGATTTAAGCGGTATGGAAGTTGCTCTTGACTGCTCAAACGGTTCATCTTCAAGAACCGCCGAAAAGCTTTTTACAAAACTCGGCGTTAAGGTTCATATGCTTTTTGACGAGCCTGACGGTATTAATATCAACAAAGACTGCGGTTCAACCCATACAAAGAAATTACAGGAATATGTAAGCAAAAATAAGCTTAGTGCAGGTCTTGCTTTTGACGGTGATGCAGACAGATGTCTTGCGGTTGACGAAAACGGTAATCTTGTTGACGGTGACTTCCTCATTGCTATTTGTGCAAACGATATGATGAAGAACGGCAAACTTAAAAAGAATACAGCCGTAGGCACTGTTATGACTAATATGGGCTTTTCAAAATTCTGCGAGGCTAACGGCATTGATTTTGTTTCCACAAAGGTCGGCGACCGTTATGTACTTGAGTCAATGCTCCAGAACGGCTATAATATCGGCGGCGAGCAGAGCGGACATATTATTTTCCTCGACCACTCAACAACAGGTGACGGTGAACTTTCGGGTGCTATGCTGCTTTCAATTATGAAACGCACAGGCGAAAAACTAAGCGACCTTGCAAAGATTATGGAGCGTTATCCGCAGGTACTTATCAATGTTAAGGTAAGCAACGAGGGCAAACTTTCTTTCTATACGGATAAGGAAGTTAAAGCGGAAATTAATCGTGTAACGGAAATTCTTGGCGACACAGGCAGAATTTTAGTTCGTGTATCAGGTACGGAACCACTCGTAAGAGTTATGCTTGAGGGCGAAAATCTTGAGCAGATTCAGACTCTTGCAGAAGAGGCAGCACAGGTAGTAAGGGAAAGATTGGCATAATGCGTTTATCTGAAAATTGGAAGGATTATGAGCTTATTGACGCTTCTGACGGAGAGCGACTTGAGCGTTGGGGCAATATTATTTTAATTCGTCCCGATCCGCAGATTATCTGGTCAACAGAAAAGGAAAATCCGCTTTGGTATTCGGCTCACGCACGCTATCACCGCAGCAACAAAGGCGGAGGCAGCTGGGAGCAATACAAAAAAATCCCCGCACAATGGAGTATAAATTACGGCAGTCTTACATTTAACATAAAGCCTATGGGATTTAAACACACGGGTGTTTTTCCCGAACAGGCTGTGAATTGGGACTTTGCCGCAGAAAAAATAAAAAAAGAGGGCAGACCTCTTAAAATATTAAACCTTTTCGGCTACACCGGCTGTGCAACGCTTGCGTGTATGAAAGCAGGTGCAAGCGTATGTCATGTAGACGCTTCAAAAGGTATGGTACAGTGGGCAAAGGAAAACGCTGTATCAAGTAATATTGCCGACAAACCCGTAAGATGGCTTGTTGACGATTGTGCAAAATTCGTTCAGCGTGAAATCAGAAGAGGCAACCGATATGACGGTATCATTATGGATCCGCCGTCATACGGAAGAGGTCCGGGCGGTGAAGTTTGGAAACTTGAGGAACAGCTCTATCCGTTGGTTGAACTTTGCAGACAGGTTATGTCAGATGACCCTGCTTTCTTTATTCTTAATTCCTACACAACAGGTCTTTCGCCTGCGGTTATGGAGTATTTGCTCGGTGTTTTGCTGAAAACAAAATTCGGCGGTAAGGTTTCAAGCAGTGAAATCGGATTGCCTGTAACTGACACAGGACTTGTTCTGCCGTGCGGCTCAACAGCTATCTGGGAGAAGTAATTAATGAAGTTTATCTCTATTCAAAATATATTTTTTTCTTATATGTCCGAAGACGAGGGTCAGCCTATAGTAAATGCAGTTGACGGTGTGTCTTTGGAAATAGAAAAGGGCGAGTTTGTAGCCTTGCTTGGTCATAACGGATGCGGAAAATCAACTGTCGCCAAACATCTGAATGCAATGCTTGTTCCCGACAAAGGAAAAGTATTTGTTGACGGTGACGATACGGCAGATGAAGAAAAAACTCTTGATATTCGTAAAAAGGTAGGTCTTGTACTGCAAAATCCCGACAATCAGCTTGTAGCAAGCGTTGTTGAAGAAGATGTTGCGTTTGGTCCGGAAAACCTCGGAGTTGAACCGTCTGAAATAAGGCGTAGGGTTGATGACGCACTGAAAGCCGTTGATATGTACGATTTCAGAAAAGACGCACCTTACAAACTTTCGGGCGGTCAGAAACAAAGAGTTGCTATTGCAGGCATACTTGCAATGCAGCCTGACTGCATCGTACTTGACGAACCTACCGCAATGCTTGACCCGAACGGCAGAGAAGAGGTTATGTCAACCCTTTTAAAATTGAATAAAGAAAAAGGTATTACCGTTGTGCTTATTACACATTATATGGATGAGGCGGTACTTGCCGACAGAGTAATTGTAATGGACAGCGGTAAGGTGCTCACAGAGGGAATACCCGACAATGTTTTTTCACAGGTTGAACTTTTGAAAAAGCACAGACTTGATGTTCCGCAGGCAACAGAGCTTGTCTACAGACTTATCGGCTGCGGAGCGAAAATTGACAAAATGCCGCTTGACAGTGACGAATGCGTCGATTTGCTTATGGAGGTGTTGAAATGAGTATCCTTGAACTAAAGAATATTTGCTACACCTACGGAGTAGGAACACCTTTTGAAAAAAAGGCGGTTAATGATGTCAGTTTTTCCGTAAATAAGGGCGAGCTTATCGGAATTATCGGTCATACCGGTTCGGGTAAGTCAACGCTTGTGCAAATGCTTAACGGACTTATGAAACCGACAAGCGGTCAGGTTTTGCTTGACGGAGTTGATATATGGGACAAGCCAAAGGAAATTCGTAAAATACGCTTTAAAGTGGGTATGGTTTTTCAGTATCCCGAATATCAGCTTTTTGAAGAAACCGTATATAAAGATATTTCTTTCGGCCCTTTCAACAAAGGACTTTCACAAGAAGAAATTGATAAAGAAGTTCGCAGAGCCGCAAAATTTACGGGCATAAAGGACGAACTTTTGTATAAATCACCTTTTGACTTGTCGGGCGGAGAAAAGCGCAGAGCGGCTATTGCCGGTGTAATAGCAATGGACCCTGATGTACTCGTGCTTGACGAACCGACGGCAGGACTTGACCCGATGGGCAGAGATGTACTTTTAAGTCAGATAGTACGCTATCACAAAGAAAGACAGAACACGGTTCTGCTTGTTTCTCACAGTATGGAGGACATTGCCCGTGTGGCAGACAGAATTGTGGTTATGAATAAATCAAAGCTCGTTATGTTTGACGAAACTCAAAAGGTTTTTGCGAGAGGTGACGAGCTTGAAAAAATAGGTCTGCGTATTCCGCAGATAACAAAAATAATGTCACAGCTCAGAAAAAGGGGAGTAGATGTACCTGAGGGCATACTGACTGTTGATTCAGCGGTTGATTACCTTCTTCCTCTTATAAAAAAGGAGGCAAGGTAATGGTAAGAGATGTAGCTTTCGGTCAGTATTTCCCCGCAAAGAGCCTTATACACAAACTTGACCCACGAGCAAAAATCATTATGCTTATTGCTTTTCTGGCGCTTGTGTTCTGCACATTTAACTATGCCGCTCTTGCCGTTGTGGCAGTATGCACAGCCGCTATAGTTCTTATGAGCGGAGTGCCTGTAAAGTTTTATTTTAAAAGTTTAAAAATTATTATTTTCATAGTAATAGTAACTTCAATATTAAATCTGTTTTACGGTACGGGAGATCCGATATGGCAGTGGGGAATAATTAAAATTACGGTCAACGGAATTAACCGTTCCGTGTTTGTAACGGTTAGAATTATTTGTCTTATTCTCGCAAGCTCTGCACTCACCTTTACAACATCTCCTACAGAGCTTACAGACGCAATCGAAAGATTGATGAAGCCTTTAAATAAAGTACATTTTCCTGTACACGAAATTGCTATGATGATGTCGCTTGCACTGCGATTTGTGCCTACTTTGCTTGAAGAAACCGATAAAATTATGCAGGCGCAGAAAGCAAGAGGAGCAGATCTTGAGGGCGGTAATGTCATTGCACGAATAAAAGCATTGATTCCTATTCTTGTTCCGTTGTTTGTTTCATCGTTCAGAAGAGCGTATGACCTTGCAACAGCTATGGAATGTCGTTGCTATCACGGCGGCGATGGCAGAACAAGAATGAAGAGTATTCATATGGCAAAACGAGATGTTATCGGTTTGATAACAGTTGGACTTGTAATTTGCGGAGTGGTTATATGCAACATATTGATTCCGGCAGCACTTTAAGGAATTTTAAACTTACAATTTCATATGACGGCAGGCAGTTCCACGGTTGGCAGATTCAGAACAACGCAATGACTGTGCAGGAGGCTTTTCAGACTGCATTGTCTAAAATTATCGGTGATGATTTTGATTTAAAAGGGTGCAGCCGTACGGACAGCGGAGTTCACGCAAATATGTACTGTATAAGCCTTAAAACTTCACATCCGATTGCCGATGTAAGGTTAAAAGCGGCATTAAACCGATGGTTGCCGCTTAGTATTGCGGTGCTTGACTGTGAAGAGGCAGACATTGATTTTCACGCAAGATACAGTTGCACAAGCAAGGAATATATTTATAAAATATGGAACACCGAAGTGCGAAATCCGTTTCTTGACGGTTATGCTCTTCATTACAGATATAAGCTTGACGAAGATATGCTTAACAGTGCGGCGCAGGCTTATGTGGGTACTCACGATTTTACTTCTTTTTGCACTCTCGACAGCAGAGAAAAAGGAGATATGACACGAACAGTAAAAGCTTTTTCGGTTACAAGAGAGGGCAATCTTGTAACTATGAAAGTAGAGGCTGACGGATTCCTTTATAATATGGTAAGAATTATGGTCGGTACTCTTTTAAGGATTCAGCAGGGAAAGATACCTGTTGACGGAATTGCGGGTATAATCGAAAAAAAAGACAGAAAATTTGCAGGCCCTACAGCACAGCCCTGTGGTCTGTATCTTAACAGGGTTAATTACGATTAAGGGGTTATTTACCTGAAGGAGTGAACAGAAATGTTTTCCGGTAAATTTGAGAAATCTAAAGATAATTCAAAAACAAAATCAAAACCAAAGTCAAAAGGTCATCGCTTTGCCGAAACAAAAGCAAAAAAGACTGACCGTGATGTTATAAGTTACGAAGATGTACCGCTTGAGGACTATGAACTTGAAAAAACAGAAATGTCGCCTGCGGCAGTCAAGAAAATAATTATTTCCGTATGTGTGGTACTTGCGGCAGGACTTGTAGTATTTGCTTTTGCCAACAGAGACAGACTTTCGCCCGAAAGTATTGCAAACTGGTGGACATACGATGTACTCGGCAATGCGGGTAACGGATATCCCGTAGCTATTACGGGAACAGAGGTTAATACAAATAACTTTGTGCTTTCTGACGGACACATAGCTTATACATCTGACACTTCCTTTGTCACTTTAAATTCATCGGGAAGTGATATATTCAGTACACAGCTTAAGTATTCAAAGCCGATTCTCGTAAGCAACAAAAATATGTTCCTTACATATGACCTCGGCGGCAAAGGATACGAAGTAAATTCGCTTGATAAGCAGCTTTTTGCATCAAATACGGATGATGATATTTACACTGCCGATATTGCATCTAACGGTGTATATGCAATTGTTACCGAGGGCAACGGTTATCTTTCTACACTTTTGGCTTTTAATAAAGATAATAACAGAATTTTCAAATATTCTTTTTCGGAATATTATATTACTTCGGTTACATTAAACAGTAACGGTACAGGCTGTGCCGCAACGGGTATAACTACTGAAAACGGTAAAGTTATTTCCGCAGTATATATGCTCGATTTTTCAAAGCAAGAGCCTGAACAGGTTATAAAAATTGACGGCGATGTAATTATCGCATCAAAATATTTGACCGACAACAGAGTTGCACTTGTGGGCAATACAGCGTCTTATGTTGTAAAAAAAGGCGATGAGAATTTTGTAACAAATTCTTATGAGTCAATGACACTTTCAAATTATTATTTTAATATGGATACATTGACATATGCGGTTGCACTCTCAAGAAGCGGCGACGGCAGAAGTTGCTCGGTTTATACATATGATTCAAACGGCTCTCAAAAATCTAAAATCGATACAGACAGCAAAGCTGACGCCATTTCGGTTTACAAGGACAAAATCGCTTTGCTTGACGGAAATACCGCAAATGTTTACAATACAAAGGGCGATAAAGTATTCGCAACCGAAACGGGCGCAGGTTCTAAAAATATAATTCTTTCTTCCGATACTACAGCTTATGTGCTGAGTGTAAATCAGATAAGATTTATTGAACTTAACAATAATCAGAAAGCAACCGAGAAAGTTGCGACTGATGATAAAGCCTAAAGAGGGGAATTTATGATACTTGACATAATTTTTCTTGCTGTTATAATTATCTTTATTATCAGCGGAGCAATCAGAGGCTTTGCAAGAGCAATTATGAATATAGCTGCGGTTGTAGCATCGGCTATACTCTCAAATTTGCTTTCGGGTGTAATATCAGACTGGATTTTTAATTCTTTCGTCAGAAATGATTTAATAGCAAACCTCAACAATGCGGTAACAAATACAGAAATTTCCGTAAACAGTGCACTCGGCGATTTGCCGGGATGGGTGTCTTCTGTAGTTTCTTTTTTCTGCAACCTGTTTAATTTTGATGAACAAAGACTTGTAGATTGCTTTGTGGGAACGGCATCAACAGCTAAACTTACAGCCGTTCAGGTTACCGATAATTTTGTAAAACCGATTGTAACGGGTATATTCTCATTTTTTATTGCAATAATATTATTTATACTTCTGATAATTATTTTTAAATTGATTATTAAACTTGTAAATAAATTATTTGAATTACCTGTAATAAGTCCGATTAACAGAGTGCTCGGCGGTGTTTTCGGTGCTGCCGAGGGTATAGTTGTTGCTTTAATATGCCTTGCAGTGCTTGCGGTAATAATGGACTTTACAAATTCAACCGCTGTGCTCAATGAGGGAATAAGCGGAGTTGCTTTTTCAATTTTCAAACGCTGAATATAATAAAGGGGAATGAAAATGGACAACGAAAATAAAAAGATAATTAAGCAAAAATCAGATTTATGGACAGTACCGAACATACTTACATATTTGAGATTTGCACTTGTCGTACCGTTTGTTATTTTGTTTTTAAATGAAAAATATTTGGAGTCAGCAATATGTATTGGTTTGTCGGGTATTTCGGATTGTCTTGACGGATTTTTTGCAAGAAAATTAAATCAGGTAACTCAACTCGGAAAGCTGCTTGATCCTATTGCAGATAAAATCACTTTAATTTCGGTTATGTTTTGTATGGCTTTTTATGCGCCTAATGTAATACCGATTCTTGTAGTCTTAATAGCAAAAGATGTGACAATGCTGATTGGCGGTGTTTCTCTTTTAAAAAGGAAAATAACTCCTCCTGCCGCCGAATGGTTTGGTAAACTTGCAACAATAGTTTTTTATTTTGCTGTATGTATAATAGTCTTTTTAAAGGCGGTTATTAATTACGAAAATTTGTTAATAGACGATATTTTACTTTCGATTACAGCTGTTGTTATGCTTTACGCTCTTTACAGATATGCTAAAATATTTATGGCACTTATAAAAGAGGACAAGGCAAAAAAGAAAGAAAAAAGCAAACAATAATCTCATTTTACTAAAAAATTTAGAAAAAACGACAAAAAAGAATTGCAAAATTTTCTGTTATGATATATTATATATGGTAACAGATTTAAATAGTGTTTAATTTTAACGATGTTTAAACTTGCGGTATTGTTTATCGCTTAAATAATTTATGTATAAAGGAGCAGACTATGCTTTGTAGCAGATGCGGAAAACGACCTGCTGTCGTTTTTGTTTCAACAAACAATCCACAGGATGAAGCCACAAAGGGTTATTGCCTTACTTGCGCAAAAGAGCTTGGCATAAAGCCTGTTGAGGACTTAATAAATAAGATGGGAATTTCAGATGATGATCTTGAAAATGTGCAGGATCAGATGGATTCCCTTATGGAGAATATGGGTGAAAACGGCGACCTTTCTCAACTTATGCAGCAGCTTGGTGCAGACAACCTTGCTGAAAGTATGGGCGAGTTAGGCGAAGACGGAGGCAGTGAGGACGATGATTTCTCACACGGCGCACCGACATTCCCGGCTTTCTTCAATAATATTTTCGGTGCTAAAAACGGTGAAAACAATACCGACGGTTCCGCTAAGAGCGGCGGCAAAAAGAAAGAGAAAAAAGATAAAAACAGAAAGCACCTTAACCTTTATTGTGAGGATCTTACCAGAAAGGCAAGAGAGGGCAAAATTGACAATATTGTCGGCAGAGATAAAGAAATTGAGCGTGTTATTCAGATTCTTTCACGCCGTACAAAGAATAACCCTTGTCTTATCGGTGAGCCGGGTGTAGGTAAAACAGCGATTGCAGAGGGGCTTGCTTTAAGAATTGCAGACGGCAATGTTCCGCAGCGCCTTAAGAATAAAGAAATTCATCTTCTTGACCTTGCTTCACTTGTTGCGGGAACACAGTTCAGAGGACAGTTTGAAAGCCGTATTAAAGGACTTGTTGCCGAAGTTAAGGAAAACGGAAATATTATTCTTTTCATTGATGAAGTACATACACTTGTCGGTACAGGTGATAATGAGGGAACAATGAATGCTGCCAATATTCTTAAACCCGCGCTTTCAAGGGGCGAGGTTCAGGTTATCGGCGCAACCACATTTAACGAATACAGAAAATATATTGAAAAAGACTCTGCGCTTGAGAGGCGTTTCCAGCCTGTAAAGGTAGGCGAGCCTACTATTGCGCAGACTGTTGACATTATTGCAGGTGTAAAAGGATATTATGAACAGCATCACCATGTTACTGTTGATAATGAAATTGTACGCAAGACTGTTGTGCTTTCAGAGAGATACATTACAGACAGATTCTTACCTGATAAAGCAATCGACCTTCTTGACGAAAGCTGTGCGTGTGCCGCTCTCCGTAATAAAAATATGGAAAAACACGACAAACTTATTGACGAACAGCAAAAACTTAATTTGCAGAAAGAGGCAATCTCCACTGCTGATGAAATCGACTACGAAAAACTTGCAAATGTAAATACCGCTCTTGCAAGAGTTGATTCTGAACTTTCAAAAATTGACCCTGAAACCCTTGTTTCTAAGGTTACAGAAGAAGATATTGCTACAGTAATCGAATTGTGGACAGGTATCCCTGCATCAAGAATCAGAGAAAACGAACTTGCTAAACTTGCAGGTATTGAAGATGCTCTTAAAAAGAAAATTATCGGTCAGGACGAGGCGGTGGAAGTTCTCGCATCTGCAATTAAACGCAGCAGAGTGCAGATTTCTCCAAGACGCAGACCTGCATCGTTTATTTTCGTAGGTCCTACAGGCGTCGGTAAAACCGAACTTGTAAAGGTACTCAGTCAGGAACTTTTCGATACTCCCGAAACTCTCATACGACTTGATATGTCGGAATTTATGGAGAAACACTCCGTGTCTAAGATTATCGGTTCACCTCCGGGATATGTAGGTTATGACGAGGCAGGACAGGTTACGGAAAAAGTAAGACGCAGACCGTACTCCGTACTTCTTTTCGATGAAATCGAAAAAGCACATCCTGATGTACTCAACATTCTTCTTCAGATTCTCGATGAAGGTAAAGTTACAGATGCGCACGGCAGAGCAGTAAACTTTGAGAATACTGTAATTGTAATGACTTCTAATGCAGGTTCGGCAAATAAAGAGAATGCTCTCGGCTTCGGTAAGTCATCAGAAGAGGCGTCTAAAGAAAAGGTAATGAAGGCTCTTTCAGAGTTTCTTCGCCCAGAGTTTATTGCCCGTGTTGATGAAATCATTGTATTTAACAGCCTTAAGGAAGATGATTTTGTAAAGATAGCCAACCTTATGCTTTCAGAGTATGTTCCTACAATGGAAGAAAAGCACATCAAGTTTAGCTTTGATGAAAAGGCTTGCGAGTACCTTGCAAAAAAATCTTGCAACGGCAGCAGTGGTGCAAGAGATCTTAGAAATACTATCAGAAGAGAAGTAGAAGAAAAGATTGCCAACGCAATGATAGAGGCAGGCTCGGCATCGCTTTCAGCAATTAATATTACATCTGACGGCGAAAGCATTAAACTTGAGTCGGTTTAATAAATTTATTTATAGTTAATAATTAAAGGAGCTGTAAAAAACAGCCTAAATAAAAAATGACTGCATTTCTACCTTTCGGTTATAATGCAGTCGTTTTTTTTATTTGATCTTATTTGCTAAGAAAATCAGAATTTAATTTTTTCTGCAATGTACTCGTTAAGTTTGTCGATAGCAACTCTTTCTTGAGCCATTGTGTCACGATCACGGACTGTCACGCAGCCGTCATCAACTGATTCAAAGTCATATGTGATGCAGAACGGTGTACCGATTTCGTCCTGTCTTCTGTAACGCTTACCGATTGAACCTGCATCATCGTAATCAACCATAAAGTCTTTGGCAAGCATATCATAAACTTCCTGTGCTTTATCGTTGAGCTTTTTAGAAAGAGGAAGAACAGTTGCCTTGAACGGTGCAAGTGCAGGGTGGAGGTGGAGAACAACTCTTGTGTCTTTCTCGTCGATAACTTCTTCATCGTAAGCCTCAACCACAATTGCAAGGAACAGACGCTCAACACCGAGTGACGGTTCAATTACATATGGAATGTACTTTTCATTTGTCTGTGGGTCAAAGTATTCAAGTGACTTGCCGCTTGTGTTCATATGCTGTGTAAGGTCATAGTCGGTTCTGTCAGCAACGCCCCAAAGTTCGCCCCAACCGAATGGGAAGAGGTATTCAAAGTCTGTAGTAGCTTTTGAATAGAAGCAAAGCTCTTCTTTTGCATGGTCACGAAGTCTTAAGTTTTCGGCTTTCATACCAAGTGAGTAGAGCCAGTCACGGCAGAAACCTCTCCAGTATTCAAACCACTCAAGGTCTGTACCCGGCTTGCAGAAGAACTCAAGTTCCATCTGCTCAAATTCACGAACACGGAAAATAAAGTTGCCCGGTGTAATCTCGTTTCTGAAAGACTTACCGATCTGCGCAACGCCGAAAGGTACTTTCTTACGGCTTGTTCTCTGAATGTTTGCAAAGTTTACGAAAATACCCTGTGCAGTTTCCGGACGAAGATAAATTTCGTTTTTGCTGTCCTCTGTAACACCCTGGAATGTTTTAAACATAAGGTTGAACTGACGGATATCTGTAAAGTTGTGCTTACCGCACTGTGGGCAAGGAATTTGCTTTTCTTTAATATATTCAGTCATTTTCTCGTTTGACCAGCCGCTTACATTTGTACCGTCAAAATCTTCGATAAGGTTGTCTGCACGGTGACGGGTTTTACATTCCTTACAATCCATAAGCGGGTCAGAGAAACCGCCGAGGTGACCCGAAGCTACCCATGTCTGCGGATTCATAAGAATTGCAGAGTCAAGCCCTACATTATACTTGTTTTCCTGAACAAACTTTTTAAGCCAAGCCTGCTTGATATTATTCTTGAGAGCCATACCGAGTGGGCCGTAGTCCCATGTGTTTGCAAGTCCGCCGTATATTTCCGAACCCGGATATACAAAGCCTCTGCCTTTACAAAGAGCAACAATTTTGTCCATAGTCTTTTTTGAATTGTCCATATCTGTAACCTCATTTCAAATATTTACAAAATCATATACATAAAATTATACTATTAAATAATACTACAAACTGCCGCTTATGTCAATTAAAATGTGGTAATATACTTTTATTTAGTTGTTAAAATAGTTGTTAAAATAGTTGTTAAAATTTTGATAAAAAATTTATTAATTTATATAAAATACCTTGCATTTCTTTAAAAAATAGTGTATAATAATAATACTCACAAATTTGAGTAAATAAAAGGAGGATTTTCCAATGAGAAAAACAAATAAGGTTCTCAGTCTTACAGTTGCAGGACTTATGGCATTTTCTACATCTGCCGTAACCGCTTTTTCAGTATCAGCAGCTGAAGATGTAACCGAAACAAAAATTTATTTTGAAGTTCCGACCGAGATTTGGGCAGACGCTTTAGTAAAAACAGATGTAAGTAAACTTAAGGTTTACGCTCATACATATGCAATTGCCGGGGATCCTGATTATAAGGAAACGTCATGGCAGACAAAGGGTGAGGTTTGTAAATATGTCAGTGGCAACATCTATTCGTACGATATTGATGCAAAATATAAAAGAACGCTTAAAGATGGTGCGGATTATGTAGCTATTTTCTCAATTGTAGGCGACAAGGGCTATCAGACATGTAATGTAACCATGGGCAAGTCATGCTACGGCGATACAATCGTTGTTACAGGCGAAACATACGAAAACTCTCAAGACTCACAGAAAAAGGACTATAGATCAGTTTGGAAGAGCGAAGCTAATGCCGCTGTTTACGGTCCTAAGCTCGAAATCACATCAACAGGTCGTGTAGTAGGCGAGAGCATTCCTACAAGTATCACAGCTGAAGAAATGGTAGCTCAGTTCCTCCATGACTATGGTGTAAAGAATGCTTCTATCCTTACTCCTGAAAAGGTACAGGAGACTTGTGCAAACGAGTTCATCAATGCAGCTCCTAAGGATGTTTACGATTTATATGTATCTAAGTATGCCGACGAGCTTGCTGATCCTGAAGCATATCCTAACACAGCATCTGCTGAAAAAATTGCTGAATACCTCGGCGTTACACCTGAAGCTGAATCTACATATGTAGTAGCAGGTTCAGAAGAGATTTGTGGTGTTTTATGGAAGGGTAGTCCTGCTGAAGCACCTGAAAATGTAATGACAAAGAATGCTGACGGTACATATACAAAGGTATTTAGCGGAGTTGCTCCTGCTGAAAAGCTCCAGATTAAAGTTGTAGAAAATACAGCTGACGGCGAGCAGAACTGGATTGGCGATGCTACAGGCAATAATATAACATTTGATGTAACAGATACATGTGATGTTACTGTTACATACAACCCATCAACAAGCGAAATTACAGTAACAGGCGATGCAGTAAAGCTTGTTACAGATATTGTAATCACAAGTATGCATGCTGTTGGTAACGGTGATCCTGATGATGAATCATGGTTAAACGGTGCAGCTTGGGATGAGACAGCTAATGAGATGGAGCAGGTTGCAGATAAGGTTTATGAGATTACATATCACAATGTAACTGCGTTTGACAACTACCAGGTTAAGTTCGCAGCTAACGGCACATGGGCTGACAGCTGGGGCGGTGCAGAAGAGAAATTCACACCTGAATCCGGCGTTGCATTTGACGCTGTATACAATGGTGAGAACCTCACTGTAAATGTACCATATGAGCTTGCTGATGTAACACTCAGAATTGACCTTTCAAACTTCAACTATGCTACAAAGGCAGGTGCAGTTGCAACTGTTACTGTTACAGATGCTGTACCTAAGACATATATTGGCGATGTAAACGGCGACGGCAAGATTGATGCTAACGACGTCACAACTCTCCAGATGTTTATTGCTAAATATGCTGATGTAACTGTTAATGAGGCAGTTGCTGATGTTGACGGCAATGGCAAAATCAATGTTCTTGATGTAACTGCTACCCAGAAGTATGTTGCAGGTGGTTTTGACGGAACAGGCAATGCAGGCAAGGTTCTTGAGAATATTGCTTAATCTGCTGATTAAATAAAATAATTTATTAAATTTCAGGCGATGGCTCAGGCTGTCGCCTGTTTTTTTATAAAAAAATAATACATTTAAAATAATCTCTTGATTTAAAGTTAACTTTAAGTTGAAATATAATATTGTAAAAATAAAGTATATTATATCTATCATATTGGTGATACTTATGTCAAAGATTTTAACTGTATATTATTCGCAAATTGTAAAATGAAGATGAAAGAATATCCATAGAAACGATTTCGTAGTAGAATTAACTTACCACACAAAAATCCGAAAGGAATCGTCACTATGGATACACTTAATTTTACACCATCACAAGAAAGGTCAACATTTAATAAGAGAAGAACGATACTATATATCAATCAGGCTTAATATAGACCACCGTTCGGTTTACAAAATAGCAAAAGAACTTCATCGTCCATACAATACAATCAAACAAGAGGTACAGCGTGGAGCGGAGTATTTGCATACAGGAACGAATTTTATGTGTGACGGCGGAGCAACCGCAAGTTATTACTACGGCCCTTTAAAACCGAATAATTGATAAAAACACAGCTGTCAAAAAGATAGCTGCGTTTTTTATATTTTACTTGATTTTATCGGCATTTTAGGCTATACTTTTATTAAATGAAAAAAAGACAGGGTGATATTTTTGGCTGATAAGAATAAATCTGTTCAGAACGAATTTAACGAAGACGGCGCTTTGATTGCTTTGACAGACGAAAACGGCAAAGAAGTTGTTTTTGAAATTCTCGGCGTTGTTGATTATGACAATGATGAATTTGCTGTTTTGATTGAGAACAGCGCAAATGCTGATGAGGTTGTTATTTTCAAGATTCAATCTCTTGATGATGAAAACGAAGAATTTGTCAGCATTGAGGACGAAGAGCTTTTGAATAAGGTTTTTGAGCTTTTTAAAGCTCAGTATGACGGCTATATGAAATTTGAATAATGCCAATTATTAAACAGATTTTTAATAATTGAAAATGTATTGATTCTGACTTGCCAAAAGCCGATTTTTATCTGACTGTTGGCAAGTTTTTTGTATGGAGGTCATTGTGGATTTATTAAAGGACAGTGTAAAAAATTTATATTTCAGGTATCTTTTTCCATCAATGGGCAGTGCTGTTGTAGCGTCTGTATATTTGATGACTGACGCTGTTGTAATAGGCAAAGGAATTGGCGATAACGCACTTGCGGCGCTCAATATGACAACCCCGATAATCAGCTTTATGCTGTCAATCGGTATATTGTTTGGTATTGGCGGCTCGGTGTTATTCAGTGTACATAAGGGTACGGGTGATGACGAAAAAGCAAATAAATGCTTTACCACAGCTTTGCTCGGTGTTTTGACGGCTGCGATAATTATTTGCGTGTTATTTAATATTTTTGACAAGCAAATACTTTCGCTTATGGGTGCAAAAGACGAACTTTTTGATTTGGCTTTTGATTATGTACGGTTTTATTACTATTTTGCAATTCCGAGTGTGTTGGTCAATTTTTGTTCTGCTTTTGTACGAAGTGATAAAGACCCTAACCGTGCCATGATTGCTGTTACAGCCGGCGGAATTGTCAATGTAGTGTTCGACATTGTTCTTGTTTATCCTGCGCAGATGGGAATGGCAGGTGCGGCTATTGCGTCGGTATCGGGTATTACGGTGCAGTTGTTGGTTTGTCTTACTCATTTTCTTTCAAAGAAAAATACAATCAGAATATCTAAACCGATTAAGGTATTAAAAAATACTTTTCAAATTCTAAAAGGCGGTTTGTCAGGATTTATTACCGAACTTTCAAATGCGATTATTATATTTGTATTTAATTTACAATTGTTAAATTATTGCTCAAATGCGGAGCTTGCCGTGTATGGTGTTCTTGCAAACTGTGCAATACTTTTCAATGCTTTGTTTGTGGGTGTAGGTCAGGCTGTACAGCCTGTTTCGGCATTCAACTTTGGTGCAGGGCAGAACGGCAGAATAGCAAAATTGCGTAAATATGCCTACTCAACAGTGCTTATAATGGGCGTTGTTTTTGCATTATCGGGAATACTTTTCCCTGAATTTGTTGCATCGTGCTTTATCGACCTTACAGATGCAACACGAGAGGTAACTAAAACCGCAATGCCGATTTACTTTATTGCGTTCCTTGCAATGGGTGTAAATGTGCTTTCAACCTACTATTTCCAGTCATTGATGAAAGGCGGTTATTCGCTTGCGGTGTCAATGCTTAGAAATATTATTATAAGTTCGGTTTTGCTTATTACATTGCCTATGCTTTTCGGTGGTTTTGCAATATGGTTTGCAATTCCGATTACCGAGGCAGTTGTTGCGGTTATAAGTTTTATATTGCTAATTAAGAATAATAAAGAAATGAAATCAAAAGTATAATGGAGAAAATATGGACTATTCAAAAGTATTATCACAACAGTTTCAAATTAAAGAAGAGTATGCAAATAACATAATTTCTTTGCTTGATGACGGCAATACAATTCCGTTTATTGCCCGCTATCGTAAAGAAATGCACGGCTCAATGGACGACCAGCTTATTCGTGAATTCAGCGAAAAACTTGAGTATCTGCGTTCTCTTGATAAAAGGAGAGAGGAAATTCGCACCCTTATTGACGGTCAGGAAAAACTTACCGACGAAATAAGTCTTGCGCTTGACAAGGCTGAAACTCTAAGCGAGCTTGAAGATATTTACAGACCTTATCGACCAAAGAGAAAGACAAGAGCCTCTGTGGCTAAGGAAAAAGGACTTGAGCCGCTTGCCGAAATTATCCTTAAGCAGGAGAGCAAATGTGACCCTGTTGCTGTGGCAGAGGAGTATGTTGATGAGGAAAAAGGCGTTGCAAATGTTGAAGACGCATTGCAAGGCGCAATGGATATTATTGCGGAAACGGTTTCGGATAATGCGGAAATCAGAAAGCGCATAAGAAACCTTGCGAATGTGAACGGTGTAATTTCTTCCGTTGCCGTAGATGCAGAAAAGGACAGCGTTTACAGACAGTATTACGACTACAAAGAGCCTGTTAAAAAGATTGCCGACCACCGTTTGCTTGCTGTAAACAGGGGCGAGAAAGAGGGCTTTTTAAAAGTCAGCGTTGAAATGGATACCGAAAGACCGCTTAATTCCATTGCAAAGGTTATGATTACCAATCCTGCCTGTGCGTGTGCAGACATTGTAAAAACCGCTTGCGAGGATGCATACACAAGACTTATTTTCCCGTCTATTGAGCGAGAAATCAGAAATGATTTAACGGAAAATGCCTGCGAAAATTCAATGAAAGTTTTTGGTGTAAATCTTCGTCAGCTGCTTATGCAGCCGCCTGTTAAGGGCAAAACTGTACTCGGACTTGACCCGGGCTACCGTACAGGCTGTAAAGTAGCGGTTGTTGACGGCACGGGAAAGGTACTCGACACAGCGGTAATTTATCCTACACATTCAGAGGCAAAGGTCAGAGAATCAAAGCAAAAACTTTTGCAGCTTATTAAAAAGCACAATGTAGATATTATTTCAATCGGCAACGGCACAGCCAGTAAGGAAACCGAAATGTTTGCGGCAGATGCAATCAAAGAGGCTGACCACCCCGTTTATTATATGGTAGTCAGCGAGGCAGGCGCTTCGGTTTATTCGGCATCAAAACTTGCGGCAAAGGAATTACCGCAGCTTGACCTTACACTCAGAAGTGCGGTTTCCATTGCAAGAAGATTACAAGACCCGCTCGCAGAGCTTGTAAAAATTGAACCAAAGGCAATCGGAGTCGGACAGTATCAGCACGATATGCCGCAGAAAAGACTTGGCGAAACACTTGACGGTGTGGTTGAGGGTTGCGTAAACTCTGTAGGCGCCGACCTTAACACAGCATCTCCTGCATTGCTTTCAAGAATTTCAGGTCTTAACAGTACGGTTTGCAATAATATTGTTGCTTATCGTGAGAAAAACGGTGCGTTTACTTCTCGTGCCGAATTAAAGAAAGTTCCAAAGCTCGGACCAAAGGCTTTTGAGCAGTGCGCAGGATTTTTAAGAGTGCCTGAAAGCAAAAATCCACTCGATAACACAGGTGTTCACCCTGAAAGTTATAAAAGTGCAAAAGAGTTGCTTGCACTTCTTGATTATTCGGATAAAGAAATTAAAGCGGGCAAATTTACCGATTTGGCAAACAGAGTTGCGGCAAAGGGAACTAAAAGCCTTGCCGATACACTTAAAATCGGTTTGCCTACTCTTGACGATATTGTAAAGGAGCTTTCAAAGCCAGGCAGAGATCCCCGTGACGAACTGCCTGCACCAATGCTCCGTTCCGATATTCTCGACATCAAAGACTTAAAGCCTGATATGGTACTCAAGGGAACTGTCAGAAATGTAATTGACTTCGGTGCATTTATCGACATCGGTGTTCATCAGGACGGACTTGTTCATATCTCGCAGATTTGCGATAAGTACATTAAGCACCCGTCGGAGGTTCTCAAGGTTGGCGATGTGGTAGATGTAAAAATCATAAGCGTTGACCCCGAAAAGAACAGAATCAGCCTTACAATGCGCTTCTAAGCATAACAAATAAGCCACTTTATCGTATGATAAGGTGGCTTTAATAATTTGCAAACGGCTGTCAAAACAAGTGACAGCCGTTTAAGTTTGGTTATTTAGTTGTGTTTTGTGCAAGGTAGGTTTGCAGCGCTGTAACATCATTAACAGTCAGTTTACCGTCATTGTTCATATCAATACTGTCAAATAATTGCTTGTTTGTTTCGTCAATAAGCGGTGAACCGTCAGTATTCTTGTTGCCTGCAATATGCATTTGCAGGTATGTAACATCTTTAATATTTACGGTACCGTCTTGGTTAGCGTCACCTGTGAGAATTTGCTCGCCCAACGAAATAAATTCAAAACCGTTTTCCTTTGCATATGTTTCGGCGGCAGTGTTTGAATATCCTGTTATTTTAAAATCTCGTATTGAATTCTCTTCGCCGTATTCATAATCTTCTTCATCAAAAATGTTTCCTTGGTAGCCGAATGCATTTTTACCAATTTCTTTAACTTTTGCAGGTATAGCAACCGTATTTAATTTAGGACAATTATAAAAAGCTCTGTTATTAATGTTAACTTCTTTATTAGGTATAGTTACTTCCTGCAAATTTTGACAATCATTAAAAGCGTATTCTCCTATACTTTCAAGACTTGCAGGCAATTCGATTTTCTGAATAATTGTTGATTGAAAAGCACCTTTACCTATTGATGTTACATTATTTGAAATATTAATGTCTGAAAGATTATAACACGCAGAAAAAGCGTAATCTCCGATATGTTTTATATGATTGTCTATGGATACACTTTTTAGTTGCATACAACGGTAAAAAGTACCTTCTTCAATAGTTGTTATTCCTTTTGGAATATGTATTGTTTCGATACCGGATAAATCAAATGCATATCTACCAATATATTCTACACTTTCCGGAATAGATAAACTTTTTAATGAAATTCCTTGAAATGCACTTTCGTCTATATATTTTAAATTGTCAGGTAAATTTAGTTTACTTAATTTGCAATCGTTAAATGAAACTTTAGCTAATTTTGTTACTGTGCTTGGAACAGTATATATGGTATCTTCTTTTCCAAATGGATAGTAAATTAATTCCGTTTTATTTTTATTAAATAATACTCCGTTCTCAGACGAAAAATTTTTATTTGCCTTTGATACTGTTATACTCTTTAGTTTACCATCAATACTAAAGTTTAATAAGGCACAATCACCTATTATCTCGACACTTGCAGGAATTGTTATGCTTTCTAAATTTTCAATTCCACGAAGAGCACTGTCGGCTACAAGTCTTGTACCATCTTTTATAGTAAAATTACCATTTATTTCATTATCGGCGCCAATTAAGCAATTACTGATATAGTATCCGTTATTTACCTTTGAACAAACAGAGAAATCAAAAGCATCTCTGCCAATACTTTTTACACTTGTTGGTATTGAAACATTTTTTAAGTTACTCCATAAATAGAAAGCATTTTCTTTTATGGTCGTTACACCGTCAGGTATAACAATGTTGTTTAAATTACTTGCTCCCATAAAAGCAGTAGATTCAATAATTTTAACACCGTCAGGTATTATATAAGATGTAGCGGAGTTTTCTTTTGGATAAGCAAAAAGTACAGTTTTATCTTTACTGAATAAAACTCCGTTTATAGAGGTATAATTTGAATTGTTTTTGTCAACCTCTATTTTATTAAAGCCACTAAGTTTAAATGCGTTGGGTTTTATATCTGTTATGCTTGCAGGAATATTTAAACTTCCCATACCTGTTTGAACAAACGCACCTTTACCAATAGTTGTAACAGTCAGACCGTTAATTTTTGCCGGAATTGTAATATTTTCTTCTTCACCGATATATCTTGAAATGCAGATTGTATTATCATCAAGCACCTTATATTGATAATTGCCACTTGTTAAAGTTGAATTTACCGACACAACAGCCGTATCATTTCCGACTGTAGCCGCACTTACAGGCAAAATTGAAAATGAACTTGACAATATAAGTGCCGACAGCAGAATTGCTGCAAATTTCTTTGTTTTTCTCATTAATTATACCACTCCTTATGGAAAAAATAATTGTAACAACTGTCAATTGTTTATTTATATTTTAAGACTATTTGTCCTAAATGTCAATAGGTTATAATGTCCTATTTTATAATTGAATCGGTGATAAAAGTGAAACTAAGAATTAAGGACTTGCGTGAAGATCATGACCTAACGCAAAAGCAGATTGCAAATGTACTTATGTGCGACCAATCGTTATATTCAAAATACGAAAGGGGAGAGCGTGAAATTCCGTTGTCCCTGCTTATTGTGCTTGCCGATTTCTATAAAACAAGTCTTGATTATCTTACCTGTCGCACCAATAATCCCAAAATCTTAAAATGAACAGCAAAAGCGGTATCGAAAAATGATACCGCTGAATTTTTATGCTATATTATTACTCAATACCGAGGAGCTTTTTAGATGCGTCTACAAGACTGTCTTTAATGCTTTCTGCATCGTTGAAGTCTTTTCCGACTGCTGTGATATAAGCCTTAATCTTTGGCTCTGTACCGCTCGGACGGATAATAACGCCGTTGTCGCCCTCAAGACTAAATGAAATTACATTTGAAGTCGGGAGGTCAATAGCAGTCTTTTCACCTGTTACTGTGTCAAGCTCATACTTAAGGAGATAGTCGGAAACCTTAACAACCTTTTTGCCGTCAATTTCAGTAGGAATATTCTCTCTGATTTCAGCCATAATGTTGTTCATTTTTTCCATACCTGCCGCACCGTCAAATTCAAATGCAGATGTATGGTTGAGGTAGTAGCCGTACTCCTCATAAAGTGAGTCAATAACCTGTGCAAGTGACTTGCCATGTTTCTTATAGAAAGCAGCCATTTCACAAACAAGCATTGATGCAACTACTGCGTCCTTATCACGAACATAAGTACCTGCAAGGTAGCCGTAGCTCTCTTCAAAGCCGAACACATATCTGTCCTCTTCGCCTTTCTTTTCAAGGTTGAGGATAACTTCACCGATGTACTTAAAACCTGTAAGAACATTTTTAAGTTCACAGCCGTACTTTTCACAAAGCTTGTTGATAAGTTTTGTTGTAACGATTGTCTTAACCAAAACAGGTTTTTCGGGAAGTGTGCCGTTTGCCTTGCGTGAAGAAAGAATATAGTCTGTAAGCATAATGCCGTCTTCATTACCTGAAATAAGGCGGTAGCTGCCGTCGTAATCTTTAACCGCAATACCTACACGGTCTGCGTCAGGGTCTGTTGCAAGAAGAAGGTCAGGCTGTACTTTTTCGCAAAGTTCAATACCTTTTTGGAGAGCCTCTTTGATTTCAGGGTTCGGGTATGGGCAAGTTGTAAAGTTACCGTCCGGGAGCTCCTGCTCTGGGACTACTGTAATTTCCTCAACGCCGATTTCCTTAAGAACTTTTCTTACAAGCTTGTTGCCTGTGCCGTTGAGTGGGGTATAAACTACCTTTAAGCCTGCACCCTCGCAAACGCCCGGGTTTATCTGCTGTTCCATAACTTTTTCAAGGTAGCTGTCATAAACATCATCGGAAACATATTCAATAAGACCGCTCTTAACAGCCTCGTCAAGGTCAGCAATCTTTACATCTTTAAACATATCAAGTTTGCAGATTTCGTCATATACAATACCTGCGGCAACATCTGTCATCTGACAACCGTCTTCGCCGTATGCCTTGTAACCGTTGTACTTAGCAGGGTTGTGGCTTGCTGTAACCATAATACCTGCCTGACACTTGAAGTAACGAACAAGGTATGAAAGTACAGGTGTAGGCTGTAATTCAGATGTGATGTAAACCTTAATGCCGTTGCCTGCAAGAACTCTTGCAGCCTCAAGCATAAAGAGGTCGGCCTTGATTCTGCTGTCATGAGAAATTGCAACAGAACCCTTACCGTACTTCTGGATAATGTAGTTTGCAAGTCCCTGTGTAGCCTGACGAACAACATAGATGTTCATTCTGTTAGTACCTGCACCGATTACACCTCTAAGACCTGCTGTACCAAAGGTGAGAGCCTTGTAAAAGCGATCATAGATCTCGTCCTCGTTGCCCTTTATGCTCTCAAGCTCAGCAATAAGGTCAGCGTCTTCGGTAGCGCTTTCTAACCATTCGTTGTAAAGTTTCATAAAATCCATAAATAACCCCCGAGATATACTTTCACAGCACAAATATTGTGTGTAAAAATGGTATAAATTTATTTATTTTAAAAATTTTCACTATTTAGTATAGCATAATTGCAATGGAAATTCAAGTATATTATTAATGCCCGACTATTTTTTGAAAAGTCGGGCATTAATTGTTAAAAATTTATTTGCTGATAAAAATTAATTGAGAAAATCTGCAAAAATTTGTCGATTAATGTTTAAACTGCTTTGGCTCGTCAATATGCTTTTTGCTAAATTTTTCCTTGCATAAATTGCATATTTTTTTGTAACAGAATTCTATGCCTGCGGCTATCAGATTTATTATGCCTGAGCTTATCAAAGCGCTGACAAACACGCATAAAATCATAAGCGGCATAAACGGAAATCTCGCATAAAAATCGGTTGTGTTTTTATTTAAAAATTCATAGTAGTAAATTGCATCGAAAATAAACGACAGCAGGTAAGTGCCGAGCACCAAATCCGAAATTTTCCAAAGTACAAATTTTGTTTTTACATTAATATTTTCGAGTTTGAGCTTGCTTATTATCAAGAAAATCAGAACAGACATTACATACGGTTCAATACCGTACCAATACACATAGTTTGAAGTTGAAAACGGCATGCCGTAGCATCTGTAAAAATTGAAAGTGCCAAATCCGAAAACGGCAACCACAAGAGCAATTATAAGGTAAATGTTTTTAATTTTTGTGCCGTACTCACGAATGTAGCATCCTGTAAAATAGTAGGTGATAGGATAAATGCCAACCCACCAGCTCGGTATCAGCTTTTGTGTTTCTGTATTTGATGCAGGATTTGCCCACCACTCCAAGGAGTCAAATCTAAACTCATTGAAAAGTGACGGCAAAATGGTAATAGCAATTAATGTGATAAGCAAAATATTCTTTTGCTTGCGGCTGTCAAGATTTTTGTAAATAATATTAAGAAACGGAACAAGCAAAAACAAGCCTATATACATTTCTATGTACCACGAGTAGTTAGCGCCTGTAAAATCTAAAATACCTGTAAAAAAGGTAAGCGGAGTAAGTGTGTAACTTCCGACAATGGATTTATAAATCATACAGGCAATCGCCACAAGAATGTAGACTATTATGGTTTTTCTTATGCCCGAATAGTAACCCTTTTTCAGCGTTTTGTTGCACAAAAGGAAACCCGACAAAATCATAAACAGCGGTACGCAAACAGAACACAATGTGCGCAGAACAGTTGCAAAATACATTACCGCATTATCGTTTGTTGTGTAATAGTAGCCCGAATGGTAAAAGAAATGAATACCGATTACACAAAGCACTGCTATAATTCTAAGAATATCCATATTAGGATTTCTTACTTTTAATTTTTCAAGATTCATTGCTACCCTCTCATTAAATGCCTTTCGCAAATTACGAAAGACATTGACTGTAAATTTAATATAAGTTTTAGTTTAGTCCTCAAGAAATTCCTCAACGATAAATCTCGGACGCCTTTTGACTTCTAAATAAATTTTTCCGATATACTCGCCGATAATACCGATTGCAAGAATTTGAAGTCCGCCGATAGCCCAGATAGAACACAAAATACTTGCCCAGCCGCTAACCGCAAAGCCCATAAAGTAGCTTACAAGGCTGTAAATAATCATAATAATGCTTATGGCAAATACAATTGTGCCAAGACCCGTTATCATTCTTATTGGCTGAATACTTAGAGAAGTAATGCCCTCCCAAGCAAGAGCAAGCATTTTTTTAAGTGGATATTTGCTTTCACCCGCAAGTCTTTCAAAACGCTCGTATGTAACTATATCCGACTTATAGCCGATAAGCGGTACCATACCTCTTAAAAAGATGTTTGTTTCTTTATATTCTGCAAAAGCGTTCAGAGCTCTTTTGCTCATAAGTCTGAAATCGGCATGGTTAAAAATAACTTTTGCACCCATTTTATTAAGGATTTTGTAAAACGCCTCGGCTGTAAATCTCTTGAAAAATGTGTCGGTTTCACGCTTTGAACGCACACCGTAAACAACATCGCAGCCGTTTTCGTATTTTTCAACCATTTCGTCAAATGTGTTGATGTCATCCTGTAAGTCTGCGTCAATTGAAATAACAGCGTCTGCCTTGTCTTTTAATGTAATAAGACCGCAGAGCAGAGCATTTTGATGTCCTCTGTTGCGTGTGAGTTTGATTCCCTGAAATACAGGATTTTCTTTGTGAAGGTCGCTGATAATACTCCAGGTTTTGTCTTTTGAGCCGTCATCTATAAATACAATTTTACTGTCATCGGTAATTTTGCCTTCAAGCATCATTTTACTGAACTTGTCAGAGAGCTTTTGCGCCGAATCTCTTAGTACTTCTTCTTCGTTGTAGCAGGGAATGGCAAGATATAATTTTGTCATATATGATATGCCTCCAAAAATAAATAATATGAAGAATTATCCATCAAATTAATAATACTATTATATAACTTATATAATTTAAAGTCAATAACGCACAAAACCAAGAAAATGTATCTTTACTGATGTAAAAATGCCGCAAAAAAGAAAATTTTAATAAAATAGTAAATTTAGTCTTGTAAAGGGTGAAATATTGTATTATAATTAAGAAGTAAAAAACCTTATGGAGGTATAATCAAATGGCTCAGAAATCAATAGCAGTATTAACAAGTGGCGGTGACGCTCCCGGTATGAATGCCGCTGTAAGAGCAGTAGTTCGTGCAGGTATAAATAAAGGAATGAGAGTTTACGGTGTTTACCGTGGATACAACGGATTACTTAACGGCGATGTTCAGGAAATGAATCTTCGCAGTGTATCTGATATAATCGGTTTTGGCGGTACAATGCTTTACACAGCAAGAAGTGAAGAGTTTGCTACTCCTGCAGGTATTAAGAAAGCAGCGGATTTTTGCAGAAGCATTGATGTATCGGGCGTTGTTGTAATCGGCGGTGACGGTTCTTTCAAGGGTGCTCGTGCTCTTACCAATGCAGGTATTAACTGTATCGGTATTCCTGGTACTATTGATAATGATATTGCTTGTTCGGAATATACAGTAGGCTTTGACACAGCAATGAATACAGCACTTCAGATGGTAGACCGTATTCGTGATACAGCACAGTCACATGACCGTTGTTCAATCGTAGAGGTTATGGGCAGACGCTGCGGTGATATTGCTTTGCAGACAGGTATCGCAACAGGTGCTACGGCTATTCTTGTTCCTGAAATTCCTTACAACATTGAAAGAGATGTTATTCAGAGAATTGTCAACACTCAGAAAACAGGTAAGAAACACTTTATCATTGTTGTTGCCGAGGGTGTAGGTAAGGTTGCTGAGCTTGCTAATTATATAGAAAACAGACTCGGTATTGAAACTCGTGCCACAATTCTCGGTCATGTTCAGCGTGGCGGTTCACCTACACTTCGTGACAGAGTTGTTGCAAGTGAGATGGGATTCAGAGCAGTAGAGTTGCTTGAGAAGAATCTCGGTAACCGTGTAGTAGCAATGAAAGACGGCAAAATCATTGATCTCGACATCAATGAGGCTCTTGATATGCAGCGTGTATTTGATGAAGATCTTTACAAGATTGCTATGACAATTTCTATCTGATAATTTATTCGGATTAATTTAATCGGTATTTAAAATGTCGGGGCGGACTATGTTCGCCCTGACTTTGTATTCTTATTTATTTGAAAGGATTTTCGCCTTATGATAACCTCTCAACAGGAATTGACAAGGGATTTGATTTTTTATTCTGTTTGTGTGTCGGATTTTGAAAAACTTGACTTTAAAAATGACGCACTTGCAGGAGTTCGTGCAAATTATTTTAATTCAAATCATCGTCCGCAAGCAGATGATACGGATATTTCTTTGGACGATGTTTCGTACAAGCTCTCTTACAAAATGAGTAAAAATCAGCCTTTATCTTGGAAAGTAACGAAAAACCTCCGCCCATATCAATCTGTAAAGCGTGAAACAGGCGGAATTTACTGTGTGAGATATTATACAGAAAATGCAACAGTCTATAAAAAGCAATTTTTTGACAGTTCGCATTTATGGATAAGGACGGAATATTTTGACAAAAGCATAGAGGGAGAAAGACTTTGTACTGTTTCTCCTAAAAAAATTGACGGTGTTATCGCAATTGAAAAAATACTTTTCAGCAATAACCATATGGTCGCCGGTGTTACTCTTTTTCCGTCAGACAAAAATCCCGAGAATAACAGCGCCGCACTTGTGTATTCAAATAACGGAATGATTTGGTATGACAGTGCGTTTGCTCCCGCTTCTTTGAATAAAGTCAATGCAAATTATAAGACGAAACACGCTAAACTTATGCTTGATGCAGATAAATTTTTGTTTGATTACAAGCCTGAAAATCCTATAGATTTATCATTGCTTGAATATCTTGACGATACATTTACAGAACCAAAGTCACAGGTTACGGCTTATGACAGAATTGAGAAAATTCTTGAGGAGGCACATAAGAAAAATAAAAATCTGTTCGGTCAGGTTATTGAACATTCGGGTGTCGAAGTAGCAGATGAAGAAACCGATGCTCTCGCACAAACCGATGAAAGCGTTGAAGAAAAAGTTACCGAAAATCACGATGATGAAGTTATCGAACAGGCTGAAAAGTTTGAAAAATCCGACGAAACGGAAAGTAAAGACGATAATAATTTACAAAATACCGTTGTTGAGGAAGGTGATGTTACAATTGCAGAAGAAGAAAGAAAATCTGACGCAGTGGTAAGCACCACTTCGGGCAATTATGAGTATTTTGGTGCGGTTGATGAAAACGGTTTGCGTACAGGCAGAGGAAGAACCGTATCTCCAAGCGGAATTACAGCGTATGACGGTGAATATGCACAAGGTAAGCGTGACGGCTTTGGTGTATTTTACTATAAAAACGGTGATATTAACTATGTCGGCGATTGGAAAGAGAATCAACGCAGCGGCGCAGGTGTAGGATACAGAACTTCTGACGGAACAATGCATATAGGTAAATGGGAGAATAATTCTCCGACAAACTACGGCGCAAGGTTTAATAAAGACGGTACATTTATTGATGTTGCCGATTATGCAAACGGAGTTAAAAACGGAAAATGCATTTCTTTAGACGAGAACGGCAATTTCTATATTTCAATATGGGAAAACGGAAAGAAAATTTCAGAACATATTATTGAATGGTGATAAAATGGGTGATTTTGATTTTATTTCTGCACTAAATTCTTTTAATGAAAAATATTTGCCGAAAATTCTTATTTTTCTGCTTGTATTTGTTGTAGGCAGTTTAATTGTAAAATTACTGTTAAAGCTAATCAGAAAAATTATTGATAAAAGTAAGATTGAGCGTACTGTTATTACATTTTTCTTTTCTATATTAAAAATAGTTTTATATTTGATTGTTGTTATGACAGCGCTCTCTACAATCGGAGTTAATGTTTCTTCAATCATAACTACATTTGCCGCTGCGGCAATTACTGCCGGTCTTGCATTGCAGGAATCACTGGGAAATGTGGCGAGTGGCGTGGTAATTCTTATAAGTAAACCTTTTGTTGCAGGAGATATTCTTGAATTTGAGGGCATAAAAGGATATGTTAGAAGTATTCGTGTTTTTTCAACTCAAATTCATACTTTTGACAATAAAATTGTAAATATTCCAAATTCAAGACTTACCGCAAACAATGTAACAAACTGTACAGGTCAGACAAACCGCAGAATTAATTTGTCATATACTGTAGGCTATGATGATGACATTGACCTTGTTCGTAAGATAATTCTTGACCTTGCAAAGTCAGATGAAAGGGTTTTAAAAGATCCCGAACCAAAGGTATATGTTGATAAATATCTTGACAGCGGTATTCAAATTGTTGCTTGGGTGTGGGTAGAACCCGATGATTATTACGGTGTTTATTATATGATGCAGGAAAATGTACTAAAAGAATTTAAAAAGAACGGAGTAACAATTCCGTATCCGCATATTCAGCTTGTTAAAGAATAAAAATTCATAAAATCAAAACTATTGCTAAAAATAATAGTGCCTTCATTTGAGGACACTATTTTTATTTATTAAGGATGGTTTTATGAAAAAAATAATTGCTGCATTGCTTGCAACCATTGCATTTGCTACGGCACTTACAGGTTGCGGCGGTAATAAGAATAATTCTAAAAATGAAACTTCTACACATAGTTCCGCAACTTCCGAGAATTCCAAAAACGAAGACTCTAAATCAGACGATAAAAACAAAGTCGAGAGTAAAGCCGATTCTATGACAGATGATGCCGAGCGTAACGGCAGAGTTCGTGACGGTGACGGAATT
The DNA here is from genome assembly GCF_015553695.1 of Ruminococcus sp. BSD2780120874_150323_B10. Classification (NCBI taxonomy): domain Bacteria; kingdom Bacillati; phylum Bacillota; class Clostridia; order Eubacteriales; family Oscillospiraceae; genus Ruminococcus; species Ruminococcus sp. BSD2780120874_150323_B10. Next base: position 176,667 of record NZ_JADNHD010000001.1, on the reverse strand, counting down.
ATCGGAAATGAAGAATACGAAAATCGTGACGACGGTTTAACAGACGGTGTTGAAGATTATGTAGAGGGCAGAATGGAAAACGGCTCTACACTTGCTGATGATGCGATTTTTTAATGAAAAACGGGCGTTTTTAAGCGCCCGTTTCATCTTATGGATTATTTATTGAAAAATGAAGAATTATAGTTTAGTGTATAGCTTAATTAAAAATTAAAAATTTAGGTTAAGCTATATAGTCATTATACAGCTTTTTCAAGTTCATGCTTAAGCCTGCGAATAATCTTTTTTTCTAATCGAGAAATATAGGATTGTGATATACCGAGTTTGTCGGCAACCTGTTTTTGTGTATGTTCTTTTCTGCCGTTAAGACCGAATCGCAATTCCATAATCAAACATTCTCTTTGATTAAGTTTTGATACCGCTTGCAGTACAAGCCTTTTTTCAAGTTCATTTTCAATATCTTTATTTACAAGGTCAGGGTCACTTCCTAAAATATCACATAATAACAGTTCGTTGCCGTCCCAATCTGTATTTAACGGTTCATCAATAGATACTTCGTTTTTCAATTGAGAGGATTTTCGCAGAAACATCAGTATTTCATTTTCAATACAGCGTGAAGCATATGTAGCAAGTTTTATGTTTTTTTCAGGTGAAAATGTTTTTACCGCTTTTATAAGCCCTATAGTTCCTATTGAAATCAAATCCTCTGCGCTTGCGCTCGGCGAATCGTATTTCTTGGCAATATATACAACAAGTCTTAAGTTATGGGTAATCAATTCTTCTCTGGCACTGTTGTCACCGTCTGTTATTCTTTGCATTATTTCGGCTTCTTCTGATTTTGTAAGAGGCGGAGGCAGAGTTTCACTTCCGTTAATATAAAATACTTCATCGTCAAAATTAAAAAATAATCTTATTTTTCTTAGAATCTGCATAATGTTCATTGCAATTTCTCCTGTCAGTTATTGATAAGTTCACTTGGTATTATTGCCTTTATATCATCTTTAAAGATGTTTTCGCAAATTCCTATATAAACCGAATTATCCGCTTCCTTTCCGTCAATAATAATGTTGTCGGCACAAAAGCCTTGCAGTATTCCGCTGCCGCCAAGGCTTGTGAACGGAATTAATCTGACCTTTGTTTTGTCGGGAACAAAATCATTAAACACCTCTTTTTCGGCTACGATCACGCTCTTGCCCGAAAACGGCTCTTTTACATTGCAGCCTGTATCAAGTTTTGCGTTAAATATATAGCACCTGTCATTTATTTTTATTTCTATATTATGAATATCTGACTTGTAAACGCTTTTCGTCAGTTTTTTTATAAGTAAAAGAATATAATAGCATACGAGGGTAAGAATTATCAGCAAAACAGGGGAGATGTCAAAGTAAATTACATCATTGTATATTCCCATACCTTTTGGTTTAAAAGCGAGGTATATAAAAATCATAAGTCCGCCAAAAGAAAATGAAAGTGCAAAGAAAATAAGTACCCGCTTTATGTATGTTTTAATTTTGCATTTTCCAAAGGTAATAAAAATTATTAACATAGCGACCGCCAAATCGGTGAGAATATTTAATCCAAACGGCAGTACAGGGAGCAGAGCGGTGAGACTGAAAAGTCCGCCGACAATACTTCCTATTATTACTCTGAAATATTTTATATTTGAACCGATGATTTTCTTTGTCAGCATAAGTAAAAAATAATCTATAAATATGTTTACCGTGATTAGAACATCAATGTAAATATTATTCATAAAAAGCCCCTTTACTATTATTACATACATTCAAAATAATAAATGTCAAATTGTGTATAGGAGGTAAAATATGATTGTCGGTATAATTATAGGTGTATTTATAGGAGGCATTATCGGAGTAAGCGTAATGTGTCTGCTGTATTATCATAATTGAAGAAAATAAAAACGGCTGAGTCTTCGCTTTGAAAACTCAGCCGTATATTTTGCCTGAATATTAAGATTTTAAATTTCTTGTGCCGAGGAAAAGAATAGCAAGCATACCTGAACCTACATGAGAACCGATAACCGGACCTATATCGCAGATAATTGATTTTTTGCACATACCCTTGATTCTTTTTTGAAGTTCAAGAGCACCTTCTTTGTTGTCTGCATGACCTATAAATACAGTCTGCTCTTTCGGGTTTTCAGCGTCACGCTCAAAATGCGAAACAAGAGAATTATACACATTGCTTGCGCCTCTTACTTTACCTACATTAATAAGATGACCTCCTTCATCTACACTTATAAGAGGTTTAATCTGCAAAGCCTTACCGAATGTAGCCGCAACGGCGGAAATTCTGCCGCCTCTCTTAAGATGGTCGAGGTCTTCAACAATGAACCAGTGACAAACCTTGAGTTTAATATCATTTATATACTGTTCAAGCTCTTCGATTGAAACACCTTCTGTGTACTTCTGACCTGCAAGGTAAATAAGCAGGCCAAGTCCGACAGAGTCGCACATAGAATCAATAATAACAATTTTTCTGTCAGAATATTTTTCCTGCAAATCTTTTACAGCCATAAGACAAGTGTTATAAGTTCCGCTAAGACCTGTACAGATACCTGTATAAAGTATATCCTTTCCGGCTTTTAAATACGGTTCAAAATAATTTATAAAATTATTGTAGTTAATTTGGGTCGTTTTTGAGTCAATACCGCTTTTGAGCTTAGAATAAAAGTCATCAAGACTCATCATTCTTGCATCTGCATAGTGGAGGTAAGACTTGTCCTCCATAGTAAATTCCATTGGCAGAATTTCAACATTAATCTCCTTGGCAATTTCAGCAGAAAGGTCACAGGAGGAATCGGTCATAAAAATATAATCCATAAAAACATCTCCTTTGTAGTGTACATTTGTCATATAAGTTTATTCTATCAAATATATATATAAAAGTCAATGAATGGAGGCTTTTTTTATGAATTGCAGACTTACAGATATAAGACATAAGGAAGTAATAAGTGCGTGTGACGGCTGCAGAATAGGTTTTGTGGATGATGTTATAGTAGATACCAAGTGTGCAAAAATAGTGTCGCTTGTTATATTCGGCAGGAGCAGTTTTCTGGGCTTTATAGGTAAATGTGAGGATTATATAATTCCGTGGGAGAAAATTGAACTTATAGGTGAAGATACAATTATCATATCCTGTTCCATGCCGAATCCCGTAAAAAGGTGCAAAAAGCCAAGATTTAAAGAGAAATTTTAAAAAAATTGATTTTCTACCTATTTTGCACAATCCACTAAGAAGTATTCGCTAATTTATGCAAATTAAACAATTATTTGTGCTTATGAGAAAATTAAAATTTGATTGTTACAACAATATAACAAAAGTAACAAAAAATAACAGGGCTGAAAATTTGCATTTTTCAAAAAAATGTGGTTTAATAACAACGAATTGTGTGTTTGATAAAATTTTAACGACTAAAGGAAGTCGCATAAAACACAGCCGAATATTGGTTTTGAATTATGCTAATCACAGGGAGGATAAATTTTTGAGAACAAATAATAAACATACAGAAAATGGCAAAAAACAGGTTACTGCAAAAAAGACAAGCAGAGCACTTAAACCTATTTCTTTTATAAGTGCTATAATACTGGCATCTGCTTGCCTGCTTATTCCTACCACAACACTTGCGCCAAGTGTTGATGCTTATGCTGACAGCAGAGCGGCTGCATACTCCGTTGGCGGTATTGATACTTTCTCACAGTCAATTGCTGAAAACTGTGCGGAAACAGTACCTACGGACACTGCTGACAAAAAAGCAGAGGAAACCACAGCGGCAACCAAATCGACAGAAAAGGCTACCAAGCCTACAACAGCTCCCGCAAAGGAGAACAAAACGGAAACTAAGGCAACTACTAAGCCTGTTGAAGAAAAAGAAGAAGAAACACAGCCTACAGAGAGTGTACAGACTTATCTTGTAAATATTGATAATCCTGACACATCTTATTCTCCGAGCAGGGTAACTCTTTCTGATTATGACAGAGCAAAACTCGAGCGCCTTGTAATGGGTGAGGCAGGTACTATGGGTTATGAGGGATGTGCTCTCGTTGCCCAATCAATCAGAGATGCTATGAACCTTTCCGGTAATACATCTATTGATTACATTATAGATGAATATAAGTACTATGCCCCGACAAACATTGAGCCAAACTCAGATGTTAAAGCAGCGGTTTCTTATATTTTTGACAACAACGGTTCGGCTGTTCAGCACAGAATCATCTGTTTCTACACAGGTGAAAGTAAATGGCACGAAACACAGAATTTCATTATCAGCTGCGGTAATGTAAGGTTTTTTGATCTGGCAGTCTGATACATACAATATGCAAAAAAATCAAGTGTTATTTCAAAAAAACACTTGATTTTTTTGCATTTTATGGTATAATAATATAGCATTTCGCACGTTGGGCTTGTCGGAACGGTGGCAAATTGCTCTTAACCCGATAAAAATCAAGGCCCGGCGGAGGTTTTAACCTAAGGAGGATATTTAAAATGGCAGTAGTTTCAATGAAACAGCTCTTAGAAGCAGGTGTACACTTTGGTCACCAGACAAGAAGATGGAACCCTAAGATGGCTGAATACATCTTCACAGAGCGTAACGGTATTTACATTATTGACCTTCAGAAGAGCGTTAAGAAGCTCGAAGAGGCTTACAACTTTGTTCGTGAGCTTTCAGCAGAAGGCAAGAGCGTACTCTTTGTAGGTACAAAGAAGCAGGCTCAGGATTCAGTTAAAGAAGAGGCTCTCCGTGCAGGCGCTTACTATGTAAACGCAAGATGGCTCGGCGGTATGCTCACAAACTTTGCTACAATCCGCAGAAGAATTGCTCGTTTAAAGCAGCTCCGCACAATGCAGGAGGACGGTACATTTGATCTTCTTCCTAAGAAGGAAGTTATCAAGCTTAACCTTGAGATCGAAAAGCTTGAGAAGTTTATGGGCGGTATTAAGGATATGACTTCAATGCCGGGTGCACTCTTTATTGTTGACCCAAGAAAAGAGAGAATCGCCGTTGCTGAAGCTAAGAAACTCAACATTCCGATTGTTGCTATTGTTGATACAAACTGTGACCCTGATGAAATCGACTATGTTATCCCAGGTAACGATGACGCTATCCGTGCAGTAAAGCTTATTGCAGGTGCTATGGCTGACGCTATCATTGAGGGTAAAGAAGGTCAGATGGGTGCAGCTGCTGTTGAAGAAGAAACAGCAGAAGAGGCAGCTGAATAATTTTATTTATCTTATAATTATATCAATCGAAAGGATGTAATATAAATGGCAGCATTTACAGCTCAGGATGTTAAAACATTAAGAGAAAAAACAGGTTGCGGCATGATGGATTGCAAAAAGGCTCTCACAAATGCCGATGGTGATATGGACAAGGCTATTGACTTCTTAAGAGAACAGGGCCTTGCAAAAGCAGCTAAAAAGGCAAGCAGAATTGCTGCTGAAGGTGTTGCTTATGCAACAACTAATGCAGATGCTTCTGTTGGCGTAGTTATCGAAGTAAACGCTGAAACAGACTTCGTTGCTAAGAACGATTCATTTATGGATTTTGTTAAGGCTTGTGCTCAGACAGTTATCGAGCAGAATCCTGCTGATGTTGATGAGCTTATTACACTTAAGGCAGCAGGCTCAGAGCAGACAGTTGCTGAACTTCTCCAGGAGAAGATTCAGACAATCGGCGAGAACATCAAGATCCGTCGTTTTGAGCGTATGGAAGGTGCTTGCGTAGCTTATGTTCATGCAGGCGGTAAGATTGGCGTTCTTGTAAACTTCACAACTGACATTGCTGTAAACGATGAGTTCATTGCTTACGGTAAGGATGTAGCTATGCAGATTGCAGCTCTCAACACTCCATACCTTACAGAGGCTGATGTTCCGGCTGAAGTTATTGAGCATGAGAAAGAAGTTATGCGTCAGCAGGTTATTAACGAGGGTAAGCCTGAGGCAATTGCTGATAAGATCGTTATGGGTAAGATCGGCAAATTCTATAAGGAGAACTGCCTTGTAGATCAGGAGTTCGTTAAGGACAACAAGCAGACAATTAAGCAGTACACTAACAACACAGCTAAGGCTCTCGGCGGCAACATTGAGATTGCTAAGTTCGTTCGTTTTGAAAAGGGCGAAGGCATTGAGAAGCGTCAGGACGATTTCGCAGCTGAAGTTGCAAGTATGGTTAAATAATTAATTATTTATTAATATTGCATAATTAATCCCACTCAAATTTTTTGAGTGGGATTTTTTGCATTTGGAAATAAAGCAATATAAGTATTTTTAGGTACTTTATCAAATGTTTGTTGGGTAAATTATTGATTATCGCACAGCTTTAGCTAAATAATTAAAAATTTGGTTTGGGTTTGGGCAGTGCCCCTAATATATTCCTATATAACAATGTATCAGGCTCAAACAGCGAGCTGTTCGGCTATCAAGAAATTGTGTAAGAGTAAAGTGTTTGTGGCTTTTCCTACACCCCCACGACCTTTGAAAAAGTCGACCAAACTTTTATAATTGCTTTGCAGTTGTATTAAGTCAAACTATAATTTATTAATGTTACCCCGATTTTTAGAATAGAACCGATTTCTATAAGACAGCAATTATCAAATTAATTACAAACAGAGCGATTGTAAGGAACATAAAAACAAAGGCAACCTTTTTTTGATTAGTAACATTAATAACAACTTTCTTTTTAATATTAGGAGATTTACTGAATATATAAGAAATAAAATCTACATTATTGATGTTGCTTTTAATATCTTTACCTATAATCAAAAACAAATTAAACTGTAATTTTAAAAGAATGTATTTTTCGGTTTCGTAAACGCCCGTAATGCTTGAATAATCAAATTCTCTTGATATATTCTTTGTTACGGTAATAATTTTTTCGCCAAAGTAAGTAGTGTGAGTAATATAATTTTCGCCGGTAGTAAACAAAGCTCTTTTATAGCTGTTTTTGATATTTCTCTGTGTTTTAAAATATATTACTCCCATAAGCAAAACTATTACTGCGGATAATATCAGATATAATTGCATATCATCTGTAGTTTCACTTTGAAAATAATAATTAAAAGATTTTAGTATTAATATTCGTGTTGTTATAAAACCCGTTATGATAAATTCAATTATAAATATTATCACCAATCTTTTATAGCTTACATTGTTAAAGTCTAAATAATCTTGTTCGTTCATTACAATTTTTGATTCAAAATCGTATTTATAATCACTGTAATTAATATTTTCATTATCCATTTTTAACACCTCAATACAATGTTATCATAAAGATAAGTAAAAGTAAATAAAATGTTATAAAACAATCAAATTACAGCTGATTTTTTATAAAAAAATAATAAAAAGGACATCGGTATATGAACAGCCGATGTCCTTTGAGTTTTTAAGATTTAAAATCAGTCAGCAAAATATCTCTTTAAAAGACCTGCAAAGCCTGCACCGTGTCTTGCCTCGTCTTTAGCCATCTCGTGAACTGTATCGTGGATAGCGTCAAGATTTTGAGCCTTTGCTCTCTTAGCAAGATCAAATTTGCCTTCGCAAGCGCCTGCTTCTGCCTCTGCACGCATTTGGAGGTTCTTCTTTGTGCTGTCTGTAATTACTTCACCGAGGAGTTCTGCAAACTTTGCAGCGTGCTCTGCCTCTTCAAAAGCATACTTAGTAAAAGCGGCTGAAATTTCAGGATAACCTTCTCTGTCAGCAACTCTTGCCATTGCAAGGTACATACCTACTTCTGAACATTCACCCTCAAAGTTAGCTCTGAGATCCTTTAAAATATCTTCGCTAACGCCCTGGGCTACGCCAACCTCGTGAACTGTTGCAAAAGACGCGCCCTCTACAACCTCTTTGAATTTGCTTGCAGGAGCTTTACACTGTGGGCAAAACTCCGGAGCTGTAGGTCCTTCATAAACATATCCGCATACTGTACAATACCATTTCATAATTTTTTCTCCTTTATAATAAATATATATTGTTAATTAAATACCGCTGTTCGGTATTAGTTATTACAGCAATCTGAACATTTGCCGTAGTAGATAACAAGTTTGCTCTCAATAGAAAAGCCTTTATTTAAAAGTGCAAGGCTTTCCGACGATTTGCTGCCGTCATCTGCTACATCAATTACCCTGCCGCAACAATTGCACACAAAATGTGTATGTGGGGAAGTGTTACCGTCAATGCGTTCTTCACCGTTTACATTACACACAACGCTTACCTTGCCTTCATTTTTAAATAATGAAATGTTACGGTAAACTGTGCCAAGGCTGAGGTCCGGATAATCGGGCTTAAGCTGTTCGTATATCCAACGGGCACTTGGGTGTGTCGTTGTACTGAGAATTGTGTTGTATATAGCGTTTCTTTTTGAGCTGAAATTTCTTTTCATTGCAACATTTTCTCCAAAAAATTGATAATGATTACTGATTGCAAATATATTATCATAACTTTAAATTATTATATTTACATAAAAGAATAATAAAAATTATTTTTATAAAAAAATTTGGAGGTATTTATGGGTAAAATATACAAAAACAGATTAAAACTGCTTTTAATGTGTCTTACCACAGTAATTCTGTCAATTTTTATACTTGCATCTCTTAGCGGTGCAAGCGAAATTTCGGAAAATGCTATAAAAATGCCGATTATAATGTATCATTCGGTATTAAAGGATAAATCAAGCCAAAATGATTATGTGATTTCACCTGATTTATTTGAAAGCGATTTAAAATATTTTCAGGAAAACGGTTATACAACCGTTACGGTAAATGATTTAATTGACTATGTTTATTCCGATAAAGCCTTACCTGACAAATGTGTGATGCTGACATTTGATGACGGATACTACAATAACTATAAATATGTTTTTCCGTTGTTAAAAAAATACAACGCAAAAGCTGTAATTTCACCCGTTGCAAAGTTCAGTGAAGACTTTACGGCAACAGGTGAAGAAAATGCAAACTACGGTCATCTTTTGAAAAAGAATATTAAAGAAATGTATGTTTCCGGGCTTGTGGAATTTCAGAATCATTCATACAATATGCACACTTTGACGCCAAGAAAGGGAATAGGTAAAAAATATAAGGAAAGTGATGATGAATATAAAACTGCAATTACAAATGATATAAATAAGGCTCAAGAATATATAAAATCTATTACAGGCAACGCACCTACCGCATTTATTTATCCGTTCGGTGAAGAAAGCGGCTCAAGTCTTGAAATTCTTAAAGAGGCAGGCTTTTTATCTACTTTAAATTGTACCGAAAAGCTTAATTATGTAACTAAAAATCCCGAAAGTCTTTATGAACTCGGAAGATTTCGCCGAGATAATGCGGAATCAACCGCACAACTTATGGAAAAAATAAGCAAAAAATAAATTGCGGAATAATATATTGTATGGTGCGTGAGCATTATTTTTATAAAAGGAGAATTATTATGCCAAAGGTATATTTAAGTCCGTCACTTCAGGAGTATAATCCTTATGTTGACGGCGGAAATGAAGAATATTATATGAATCTTGTTGCCGACGCTATTGAGCCGTATTTGCTTGCAAGCGGAATAGAATTTGACAGAAACAGTCCCGAAATGACTTTGTCACAGGCGATAAAGGACTCTAATAATTCGGCAAATGATTTACATCTTGCAGTACACAGTAATGCTGCACCGGAGGGCTCGGCAGGCAGATATACCGGTGCTGACATATATTATTATCCGTCAAGCCTTAACGGAAAAAGGTTCGCTGAAATCTTACAACGAAATTATGAAAACATCTATCCGTATCCTGACGATGTAGATATTATTCCGACCACAAGCCTTGCGGAAGTCCGCAGAACAAAAGCGCCGTCGGCATTGATAGAAGTAGCGTACCACGATAATCCCGAAGAGGCACAGTGGATAAGAGAAAATGTCGGAGCAATCGGAAGAAATCTTGCACAGTCAATTGCGGAGTATTTTGGAGTACCGTTTGCAGAGGCTTGAAATAGACGGCTATATAGTGTATAATTTAACAAAAAGCTAACGGAAGTGTAAGTATGAACGCTTTGAGCAACGAAACTAAACTTAAAATTGAAAAAACAATAAAAAATTTGAAAGCAAACAAGATGGATGCTTATTATTGTGATAACAAAGAAGACGCCTGCAATCTTGTAAAAACTCTTATTAAAAAGGGCGATGTAATATCAAGCGGCGGTTCTGTTACTCTTAAAGAAACAGGAGTGTATGATATTATTACTTCTTCCGATTATAAGTATCTTGACAGAGCGGCAGAGGGAATTACTCCCGAAGAGGTGGAAGAAGTTTATCATAAGACTTTTTCTTCCGATGTTTACTTTGCGAGCAGTAATGCGATTACAGAAAACGGAGAACTGTATAATGTTGACGGCAATTCTAACCGTGTTGCGGCAATTTTATACGGTCCTAAGAGTGTTATACTTGTTTGCGGTTATAATAAAATTGTAAAAAACATTGATGAGGCAATTGACAGAGTAAAGAGAATTGCCGCACCGAGCAATACAATAAGATTGAATATTGAAACTCCATGCGGTAAAACAGGTAAATGTATTACAGCAGACAAAGAGGGCGCAGAACTTTGTTCGGGCTGCAAAAGTGACAGAAGAATTTGCTGTAACTATGTAGTTTGCGCTCAACAAAGACATAAGGACAGAATTAAGGTAATAATTATAGGTGAAAAATACGGATATTGATATATTAAAATTTAATTAAATAACAATAGAATTATTCCACTAATTGTTTTTGTGAATTATTGATTTTAAAAAATATGTACTGTTTAAGGCAAGCCATACCTTTGTTTCTAAAAATATGGCTTGCCGCACAGCTATGAACCCGATTAGTGAAAGTTGTTATTCTGATTCTTGTTCTGGCTGTTCTTCTGGTTTTTATTCTGGTTGTTATTCTGATTTTTGTTCTGATTCTGGTTATTGTTCTGGTTCTGATTGTTATTCTGATTCTGGTTGAAGTTCATATTAGCACCTCCCTCCGATATGCTTATTATTATCGTTTCTAAGGAATTTATACAATGAATATTTTTTTAGATAAAATGAAAGCTCTGCTCGGTGACGAGTTTGACGATTTTTTAAAATTTTATAATTCAAGCGGAGAACATTACAGAGGTTTAAGAGTAAATACTCTGAAATGTTCTGTGGAAAAACTTGAAAAATTACTTGATTTTGATTTAAAATCCGCTCCTTTTTGCAGTGAAAGTTTTTATATTCCGAATGAAATTACTTTGCTCGGTAATAACCCTTTGCATCATGCAGGCGCTTTTTATATACAAGAGCCGTCTGCTTCTTCGGCAGTAACAATGCTTGATGTGCAGGAGGGCGACTATGTACTTGACCTTTGCGCAGCACCGGGCGGCAAGAGTACGCAAATTGCCGCAAAACTCAATTCAAAAGGCTTTTTATGGAGCAATGAAATTGTCAAAAACAGAGCTAATATTCTGCTCTCTAATATTGAAAGAATGGGTATAAGAAATGCCACGGTTTCAAATGCGTATCCCGAGGTGCTTTGTGACAGGCTTGCCGGCTGTTTTGACAAAGTGCTTGTTGACGCTCCTTGCAGCGGTGAGGGAATGTTCAGAAAAGACTCAACTGCCGAAAGCGAGTGGAGTGACGAGCATGTAAAAAGCTGTGCGGAGAGACAGTTAAAAATTTTGAACAGTGCTAAGAATGCGCTTAAAGACGGCGGAGTTATGGTGTATTCCACCTGTACCTTTTCAGTTGAAGAAAATGAGGGCGTTATCGGCAGGTTTTTAGAGGAAAATCCTGATTTTAAACTTGAAGACGCAAATGTAAATTTTGGCAGACCGACGCTTGAATATGCACGAAGAATTTTTCCGATGGACGGCGGTGAGGGACATTTTGCCGCAAGATTGAAAAAATCAGGTGAATTATATAAAAATTCTTTTACGGAAAACAGTAAAAAGAAAATTGACAGTAAAATTTTTGATTTTTACGACAGCCTGTTTATAGGCAGACCGTTTGGTGAAAATATTGAAGTGATAGGCGATAAAATTATTGTTTTGCCGCAGGAATATGTACCGTATGAAAAGCTGCCCGTTTTGCGCAGCGGAATAATTTTGGGACAAATAGTTAAAAACAGAATCGAACCGCATCATTCGGCATTTATGGCGGCAAAAGCAGACGAGTGTGTTTCAAAAGTGGATTTTGATGTAAATTCTGCGGAAATTAAAGCGTTTCTTCACGGCGAAGAAGTTGCCGTTGACAATAATATTAAAGGATACACTGCTGTCTGCGTAAACGGAATTACTGTGGGATTTGGCAAATGCTCAAACGGCAGACTAAAAAATAAATATCCGAAAGGACTTAGACTTTTATAATGAATAACTTATCTGATATAGGAAAAATTAAAGAGATACTTTCAAAACACGGCTTTACATTTTCAAAATCACTTGGTCAGAACTTTCTGATTAATCCGTCTGTATGCCCGAGAATGGCAGAGTACAGCGGTGCAGGCGAGGGTGTAGGTGTAATTGAAGTCGGTCCAGGTATCGGTGTACTTACAAATGAACTTTGTCAGCTTGCCGATAAGGTAGTGGCAGTAGAACTTGATAAAAGACTTCTGCCTGTTCTTGAAGAAACCCTTGGCGAATACGATAACTTAAAAGTAGTAAACGAAGATGTACTTAAACTTGATTTACACAAGCTGATTGCGGAAGAATTTGCGGGAATGAAGGTTGTTGTCTGTGCTAACTTACCTTATTACATAACATCTCCTGTTATTATGAAACTGCTTGAGGAGAGACTGCCGATAGAGGCTATAACCGTAATGGTTCAGAAAGAGGCGGCACAGAGGATTTGTGCGGAAGTCGGTACAAGACAGAGCGGTGCGGTCACTGTGTCTGTAAATTATTATGCCGAGCCTGAAATGCTGTTTGGCGTAAGCGCAGGTTCTTTTATGCCTGCCCCGAAAGTCGATTCGGCAGTAATAAGACTTAATGTAAGAAAAGAGCCGCCTGTAAAGGTTGAGAGTGAAAAACTGTTATTCAATGTAATAAAAGCGGCTTTTTCACAGAGAAGAAAAACTCTTGCAAATTCGCTTAGTTCGGGACTTTCTGTTGAAAAAGGCAAGATAAATGAGCTTTTGATTAATTCGGGAGTAGAAACAAACGCAAGAGCGGAAAAGCTGACTCTTGATGACTTTGCGAATATTACAAACAATTTGCAGGAGATGATGTAATGAAAAAGCAAAAAATGAATGTTCTTTTTAAAATTGCGTTTATTTTACTTATAATATGCGTATTGCTTATATTAGCATCAATTATTATTGCCTATGCTTTTGACAGTGAAAAATGGTCGGCAATTACTTCCGCAAGCGGAGTTTTGCTTGCAACCGTAGGAATAATTCTCGGAATGTTAAGCAAACCTAAGAAAGTAAAGTTAAAAGATGAAAATAAAGAAAAACAGTTGACAAAAACCGAATAATCTGATAGAATAAAACCACTGTAAAGGGGAGTAGTTTGCAGATAATCTGTGGTACAATTCGTCAATCTCATACCTTATGGTATCGGTTGTATCTTAAAAAACGAGACTTTTATTGTATGATAATTGCGTTTGCAATATTTTACAATAAAAGTCTTTTTGTTTGCTTACTTTCTTTTATTAAGAAAAAATATGGAGGAATTATGATGAACTGGTATCAGTTGACCAAAGAACAAGTGCTTGAAAAGCTCGGTGTTACAAAGGACGGACTGAGCTCAAAAAAAGCCGAAGAATTATTGCAAAAAAACGGCGAAAATGTTTTGCAGGAGGGAAAGCGAAAAACCGCTTTGCAAGTGTTTCTCAGTCAGTTTGCGGATTTGCTTGTAATTATTCTTATTATTGCTGCAATTATTTCAATGTTTTCGGGTAATATTGAAAGCACTATAGTAATTTTTGCGGTAATTACACTTAATGCCATTCTCGGTACAGTCCAGCATATTAATGCGGAAAAATCACTTGACAGTTTAAAGTCACTTTCATCTCCGAATGCAAAAGTAATTCGTGACGGACAGAAAATTGAAATTCCGTCAAAAGAAGTGGTTGAGGGTGATATGGTTGTGCTTGAGGCGGGTGACCTTGTAGTAGCTGACGGCAGAATTATGAATAATTATTCTTTACAGGTAAATGAAAGCTCACTTACGGGCGAATCAACTAATGTTGATAAAAACGATGATAACATTACTGCGGAAGTCCCGCTCGCAGACAGAACAAATATGGTATATTCGGGCAGTTTGGTAACCTACGGCAGAGCTATTGTAGCTGTTACAGGCACAGGTATGAATACCGAAATAGGCAAGATTGCAAGCCTTATGAATGCGGCAAAAGAAAAGAAAACTCCTTTGCAGGAGAGCCTTGATAAATTCTCAAGCAAACTTGCGATTATTATTCTTATTATTTCTGCGCTCGTATTCGGTTTAAGCCTTTTAAATCATATGGCAATTATTGATGCGCTTATGTTTGCTGTTGCCCTTGCCGTTGCCGCTATTCCTGAGGCTTTGGGTTCAATTGTTACTATTGTACAGGCAATTGGTACTCAAAAAATGGCTAAGGAAAATGCAGTTATCAAAGATTTGAAAGCGGTTGAAAGCCTCGGTTGTGTATCTGTAATTTGTTCCGACAAAACAGGTACGCTTACTCAAAATAAAATGACTGTTCAGAAAATATATATCAACGGTGAAAGTATTTTTGAAGAAGAACTTGACCTTAATAATCAAAGCCACCGCTATTTACTTTACGATATGGTGCTTAATAACGATTCAAGCATTGTTGACGGAAAGGGAATAGGCGATCCTACAGAGTATGCGTTGCTTGAAACTCTAAGAAAACTCGGATACAACGAAGATGATTTGCGTTCGGGACTTAAAAGACTTGAGGAAGTGCCGTTTGATTCCGACCGTAAGATGATGAGCACAAAGTATAAACTTCACGGTGTGAATCATATATTGACTAAAGGTGCTATTGACGCTATTCTTGACAGATGTGACAGTATTGCGGCAAAGGACGGTGTTCGTCCGATTACTCAAGCCGACAAGGCAGATATACTCAAGCAGAATACAGAGTATTCCGAAAACGGCTTGCGTGTGCTTACTTTTGCTTACAAGGAGTCTGATGAAGAACTCAATGTAAATACGGAGTACGGATATACTTTCTTAGGACTTGTTTCTATGATTGACCCGCCTCGTGAGGAGTCAAAAGCAGCGGTTGCAGATGCTGTCAGAGCAGGTATTAAGCCTGTTATGATAACAGGTGACCATAAGATTACCGCCACTGCCATTGCAAGACAGATTGGTATTTTCAGAGAGGGAGATATTGCCGTAACAGGTATGGAGCTTGACTCAATGAGCGACAGTGAACTTGACCAAAAGATTGAAAAAATATCTGTCTATGCTCGTGTTTCACCCGAAAATAAAATCAGAATTGTTGAGGCTTGGCAGAGAAAGGGCAACATCGTTTCTATGACAGGTGACGGCGTAAATGACGCACCTGCACTCAAAAAAGCCGATATCGGTGTTGCAATGGGCATTACAGGTACAGAGGTATCTAAGGATGCAGCGTCTATGGTACTTCAGGATGACAACTTTGCAACAATTATTAAAGCTGTTGCAAACGGCAGAAATGTTTACAGGAATATTAAAAATGCAATTCTGTTCCTGCTTTCGGGCAATATGGCAGCTATATTTGCGGTAGTTTACGCATCACTTCTTGCTTTGCCTGTGCCTTTTGAGGCAGTTCATCTTCTCTTTATAAATCTTTTAACCGACTCGCTTCCGGCTATTGCTATCGGTATGGAGAAGCCCGAAAAAGATTTACTCTCGCAAAAACCGAGAGATCCTAAACAGGGTATTTTGACTAAAGAATTTTCCGCACTAATGCTTTTGCAGGGTGCACTGATTGCCGTTGTTGTAATGACTGCTTTCTATATAGGTTTGCAGGTTAATGCCGCAACTGCAAGTACAATGGCTTTTGCAACACTTACCCTTGCTCGTTTGTTCCACGGCTTTAACTGTCGCAGTAAGCATTCGATTTTTAAAATCGGTCTTGCCTCAAATGTATATAGCCTGCTTGCTTTTGCGGCAGGTGTAGGACTTCTTGCTTTTGTAATTTTTGTACCGTTTATGCATCCGCTGTTTAAGATTGCGGAACTTACAGGCGCACAAATCGGATTTATTGCTCTGCTTGCTTTTATTCCGACTGTAATTATTCAGATTGCTAAGGTAATTGCTGAAAACATTAAAAAGAGTAAATAAGAGCAAAATCGACCAAACTCAAGCAAAGATATATCTCTTTTAATAAAATAAATTTTATAAACCGCAGTATTGTTGTTAAAATATTATTAAAATTCTTGACAACTAACTGCGGTTTATTTATAATTAAGTTAAATAAATTTGTGAGGTGGCTTTATTATGAATATTTGGCACGATATATCACCAAAAAGGATTACATCAGAAAAATTTTACGCTGTTATTGAGATTTCAAAGGGCGGTAAAAATAAATATGAGCTTGATAAAGAAACAGGTATGTTAAAACTTGACCGTGTGCTTTTTACTTCAACTCATTATCCCGCAAACTACGGCTTTATTCCGAGAACCTATGCAGATGACGGAGATCCGCTTGATGTGCTTGTTCTTTGTTCCGAAACAATACAGCCAATGACACTTGTTGAGTGCAAGCCTATCGGTGTACTCAATATGATTGATAATGACAGCTGTGACGAAAAAATCATTGCCGTTCCTGTTAATGACCCTAACTATTGCGGTTACAATGACATTGCTGACCTTCCTCGTCACTATTTTGACGAAATTCAGCACTTTTTCCAGGTATATAAGAGCCTTGAAAGCGGTAAGGTTACATCTGTAACTGAAACCAACGGTGTTGAGATGGCTAAGGATATTATTAAAAAGTCAATCGACAGCTACATTAAAGATTTCCAGATGGCATAAACAGAGGTATTAAGTGACAGAAAAAGAAAAAATGATTGCCGGCAAGGTATATAATTCTCAAGACAGCGAGCTTGTTGCTGCTTTGAATAAATCTAAGTCGCTTTGCCGTCAATACAATAATCTTGATTTTTCAAATGTTGCCGCTCGTAAGGTTATTATTGATGAACTTTTACAAGAAGAGCATAACGATGGATATTGTGTTTTTACTCCTCCGTTTTGGTGTGACTACGGATTTAATGTAAAAGTGGGTAAGAATTTCTATTCAAACCATAACCTTGTTATACTTGATTGTGCAGAGGTTACTTTTGGCGACAATGTTTTTGTCGGTCCTAACTGCGGATTTTATACTGCAATTCATCCTATTGATGCTCATCAGAGAAATACAGGAATTGAACTTGCAAAACCGATAAAAGTCGGCAGTGATGTTTGGTTTGGCGGCGGCGTAACCGTACTTCCCGGTGTTACTATCGGAAATAATGTTGTAATCGGTGCAGGCTCGGTTGTTGTAAAAGACATTCCGTCAGGCGTTGTAGCGGTCGGCAATCCTTGCAAACCTATCAGAAAAATTACCGAGGCTGACAAGCTTGATTTAGACGATCAGAATATCTAAAAATATTAATGCATAACAAAAGGCTTTCTTGAGTTTTTAAGAAAGCCTTGATATTTTTTTATAAAAATATTAAAATAATTATAGTTTGAAGTCATCTAAGGTGTACTCGTGAAGAGTCGGCGCTGACTGCGGAACACGCATAAGCGGGTCATATTTAAAGCTTTTGCATTTGTCATCAATAATTGTTTTGTTTTTTATGCAATGACAGGTATCGTTTTCATAAACCGAATTTAAGCAGTATGTACAGCTTGGTTTTATGTTTTTGCCGAAAAGCTTTTTCTTCAACATAATATCACCTCATTCTTTAATCATTATAACATTAACAGTTGTCATTTTCAAGCGAAACTACGCATAAGGAGAAGTATAATGAAATTTAATTCAAAAACTATGACTATCCATAATGCGGACAGTGTGCCGTATTTAACATATAATTCTTTATCGGAAATTGATTTTATAAATCATGCTTTTTCCACAAAACTCGGCGGTGCGTCGACGGGTGAGTTTACATCAATGAACTTTGCGTTTAACAGGGGAGATAATCCCGACAGTGTTACTGAAAACTATAAACGCTTTTGCAAAAGTGCGGGATTTGATTATAATACGCTTACGGCTTCTGCTCAAGACCATAATACTTATGTTCGTGCGGTTACAACAGAAAATATTGGAACAGGTATTTATAAGCCGAGAGATATTGAAAGCGTAGACGCACTTATTACAAATCAGAAAGGTGTAACTTTGGTCACTTATTATGCCGATTGTACTCCGCTTTTCTTTGTTGATACAAACAAAAAAGCAATAGGACTTGCTCACGCAGGCTGGAGAGGTACTGTCGGCAGAATAGGCGAAAAGGTTGTGCAAAAAATGACCGAGCTTTACGGAACAAACCCGTCTGATTTAAAATGTGCGATTGGCCCTGCTATTTCCGTGTGCTGTTATGAGGTTGACAAACCTTGTGCCGACCATTTTCTTGCACTTAAAAATGTAAATCCGTCAGATTTTGTTCATCCTAAAGAAAACGGCAAGTATATGGTTGACTTGCTTGAAACCAACAGACAAATTCTTACGGCAGCAGGTGTAAAGCCGGAGAATATCACGGTTTCTGATGTATGTACAAACTGTAACAGCGATTTGTTGTGGAGTCACAGGGCAACCAAAGGGCATAGAGGCACAATGTGTGCGTTTATGTGTATAAAATAATTCTTAAATAGAAATATGCTTATTCTTTGCAAACCATACTTCTTTTACAGAAAATTCTTTGCCGTTAAGATAATTAAGAATACCTGCGTCGGTGTCAAATGAAAATTTAAGTTTATAGCTGTAAAGTGCCTGATACTTAATGTTATCAGGTGCTTTTCTGTTTTTTCCGTATTTAGTATCGCCTACAAGCGGATGACCGATATATGCCATATGCGCTCTTATCTGATGCGTTCTGCCTGTCAGAAGTTCAACTTCCGCAAGACTGTATTTGCCGTTGAAATCAAGAATTTCATATTTTGTTATAATTTCTTTTGAGCCGTCAACCTGTTTACTGAAAACTTTAACTTTATTTTGCGCTTCGTTTTTAATAAGATAATCGTGAAGAATATCGCAATCTTTTTTAGGCTTGCCGTGCAGCAGGCAAAGATAGTATTTTTCAAGTTCTCTTGTTTTGATTTTGGCATTGAGAACCCGCAAACTTTCGGCATTTTTTGCCGCAATTACTATACCTCCCGTGTTTCTGTCAATTCTGTTTGCAAGAGCGGGAGCGAATGCTTTTTCTTCTTTTGGGTTGTATTCGCCCTTATTATAAAGGTAGTGCTGAACTCTTGCCACAAGCGAATCAAAATGGTAACTCTTGTCCTGATGTACGATAATACCGGGCTTTTTGTCAATCAGAATTATGTTCTCATCCTCATATACTATATCAAGTTTGTCGGGCGCTTTTAAAAATTCGTAGTTTTCCTGCTCGCTTTCCTCAAAAAATTCATCTTTTATGTACAGAGTAAGCACATCGCCCTCTTTGAGCATATCTTTTATATCGCACTTTTTGCCGTTTAGTTTAATGTACTTTGTACGGATATATTTATACATAAGCGACTTTGGCATAGTTTTGAATCTTTTTGAAAGGAACTTGTCAAGTCTTTGGTTTGCATCGTTTTTCTTTATATCAATAGTTCTCATTGCTTTCTCCTTAACCTTAATCAATTTAATTTTATATTATTATAAAATTTTTTTCAACCGATTTTTCACACTTTTTAAAAAGCTGTGTAAACTGATACAGGGTGATAAAGTGAATTGCTACTCACACAGGCTAAGGTCGGCTGTATTTTTCGGGCTTGGACTTCTGACTGCAAGTTTACTGCCTTCAGAATGTGTGCTTGTGGTTGCAGCTGCAGCACTTATCGTGGTCAGTCTGACTTGCATACGAAGATAATATGAGAGGAGATTTGCAATGAAAGTTGTACTTATTGAACGACCAAAATTTTTATCGGCAATTTTACGGAAGATTTACGGAATTAAAAAGGTAATAAATCCGCAATAAAACTTTCTTATATGTAAAATAAAATGAAATTTTATTGGTAATCATTAATAACATAATTTAACAAAAGATGTGCATATCAACAAAAAGATATGCACATCTTAATTTATTATTGAGTTCTTTTGGAAAAAATATTATAATAGGACTGAAATTTTATTATGGAGGTTTTGAATTAACACATGAAACTAATCAAGAAAAGCGTAAGCATTCTTCTTTCTTCGATGATGCTTGTTGGTTGTACAGTTACTGCACTTACAGCTAATGCCTCAACAGGCGGTCAGCTTTGCAGTAAGTATGCTACAAACCCTAATGGCAAGGTAGGTATTCAGAAGATTATCACTATTGACGGTAATGTTACTGTAGACGACGTAACATTACTCCAGCTTTACGTTGCCGGTGACAAGTCACTTGACGCTAACGCTCAACTCAAAGCTGATGTAAACAGAGATGGCATTATTGACATTCTCGATTGCACAGAAATTCAGCTTTATGTTGCGGGTAATATTCCAAACCTCGGTTGATATCTGATATAATTTAACAGCTTTTACAGCATCGGATTGATTAATTTCAGTCCGATGCTTTTTTATTGTAATATTTTCATTACCTTTCTAATATATTTTGAGTATAAATATAAAAGGAGAGATAAAATATGGAGTTTAATCAGGATAACCGATCGTTTTGCACAACTGTTGCGGTGCTTGACACGGTTGCCGAACAGCTTGCTGATGTCGATTTAACTTTACCCGATTATTGTCCGGATATCGAAAAAATTTTGAAATGTACTCTTATCCCTAAAATTCAGACAAGAACCTTATCGGGCGGTCAACTGCAAATTGACGGTAACTGTGTTGTTAATGTGCTGTATGTTGACAGTATCAAAAAAAGTATTCGTTGCTGTGAGCAGTCGGTTAATTTTTCTCAAAGCTTTTCTGTTAAAGAAGCGCCTGATAATCCTGTTATATTAACAAGAACAAAGCCCGAGTACATAAACTGTAGGGCATTAAGCCCTCGCAGACTTGTAATGCACGGTGCATTTTCGTTATATGCAAAGGTGCTTTCCTCGGCAAAAACAAGTATCTACTCACCGCCTGTCGAAAATTGTCTTGAAGCACAGCTGATGAATATAAAATGTGCAAGCCTGACTTCTCTTTGCCAAGAACAGTTCAGCGTGGTAGAAGAAGTTTCTGTGGGAGATAAGCCTGTAATTGAATCAATCTTGAGTACCGATATAAGTGTGAATATTACCGATACCAAAGCTGTTACAGGTAAACTTATGGCGAACGGCGAAATCAACTTAAAACTATTATATATAACTGATGTTGAGAGCGGCGAAACAGGAAAACTTGATTACTTATTGCCCTTTAATCAAATTATAGATTGCGAGGGTATCGACGAAAATACAATTAACTGTGTTTCCTGCGATATTATGTCTTATGACATCAGACTTAAGAATGATGTTATGTCAGATAAACCTCTTTTACTGCTTGATTTAAAACTTTGTCTTACAGAAGAAGGCTATGTAATAGCTGACGAAAATGTAGTTACAGACGCATATTCTGTTAAATGTGCAACTCAACCCGCTTTTACACAATTGAATATAGTAAGTGATCTTGCAAAACTTAATGATTCTCATATTGAAAAATCTTCGGTTGCTGTCGATAACGGAAAAATCAGCAAAGTAATAAACATATCATCAAACCAAATTACTGCTGATTATTCTTGCGACGATAAGGGTATAACTGTTTCGGGTAAGGTAAATATTTGTATTCTTGCCGAAAACGAAGATAAAATACCTGTGTTTATTGAACGCAATATAGACTATTCTCATCTTATGACATCAAGCAGTGAGTATAACTGTGCATTGTATGTTGAACCTCGTGTAGCAAGTATAAGCTATCGACTTGCCGATGACAGCACAGTTGAAATCAGGTGTGAAATTAAATTTGCCGTTTCGGCTGCCGCAAAAGAAAATATAAGGGCGGTTTCCGATGTAGAGATATTTGAAGATAAACCCGTAAAGCCCGAAGAGTGTGCACTGACTTTGTACTTTGCGCAAGCGGGGGAGAGTCTGTGGAGTATTGCCAAATCGCATAATACGGCACTTGATAAACTGATTGAAGAAAATTCGGCAGCGGCACAAAATGAGGATATTTCTCGAATGCTGCTTATTCCGAGAGTTTAGGAGGTACAAAAATGGAAGAAAGAAATGTGTATCGTGACATTTCACGCCGAACAGACGGAGATGTGTATATCGGTGTTGTAGGTCCTGTGCGAACAGGTAAGTCAACTTTTATAAAAAAATTTATGGACTCTCTGGTATTGCCGAATATAACGGATGAGGCGGTATATCGCAGAACTCTCGATGAACTTCCGCAGTCGGCATCGGGAAGAACCATAATGACAACCGAGCCTAAATTCATACCGGAAGAATCAGTTGAAGTTGATCTGGGAAACAACACTTCTTTCAGGGTAAGAATGATTGATTGTGTAGGTTATATAGTTGACAGTGCAATCGGCTACAGTGAAGACGAACAGCCGAGAATGGTTAAAACGCCTTGGTTCGATAAGGAAATTCCTTTTGATGACGCTGCCGAAATCGGCACCAAAAAGGTTATTACAGATCATTCGACAATCGGCTTGGTAATAACAACTGACGGTACAATCAGTGATATTGACAGGGAAGACTACATTGAGAGCGAACAGCGGGTTATTAACGAACTGAAAGAGATTAACAAACCTTTTATTGTTTTGCTCAACTCAACCGAACCTGAAAGTGAAAGAGCAAAAAATCTCGCTGCTCAAATGGCGTCAATTTACAATGTGCCTGTAATTCCCGTAAGCTGCATGGAACTTGACGAATTTGAAATTAAGCGTATTCTTGCCCAGCTTTTGTTTGAGTTTCACATAAAAGAAATCAAAGTAGATATTCCTAAATGGCTCGTAATGCTTGATAAAGATCACTGGCTCAAAACCAATATCTTTGACGCAATCAAAAAGAGTGCGGGAAAAATCGAAAAAATCCGTCAGGTTCAGGATATAATGCAGGAACTTGACAACTGCGAATATATTAATTCTACCGAAATAAAAAGTCTTGATTTGGGCAGAGGCTTTGCGACTATCGGAATTAATATTGACAGTAAATTGTTTTATAAGGTACTTTCCGAAGAATCAGGTATTGACATTACCGACGAATGTGCGCTGTTCAGTTGTGTAAAAGAACTTTCCAAAAAGCAGAAAGACTTTGATAAACTTGCGCAGGCTTATGAACAGGTGCAGGAAAACGGTTACGGAATTGTTATGCCGACTATTGAAGAGTTATCGCTTGAAGAGCCTGAAATTATTAAACAGAGCGGAAAGTACGGTATAAGGCTCAAAGCAAGCGCACCGAGTATTCATATGATGAAGATTTATACAAAGACAGAGGTAACTCCGATTGTAGGCTCGGAACAGCAGTCCGAGGAGCTTGTATCTTATCTTTTGAAAGAATTTGAGGAAAATCCGGAAAAAATTTGGGAAAGCAATATCTTTGGCAAATCCGTGCATGAACTTGTCAACGAGGGACTGCACAATAAATTGTATAGAATGCCGTCCGACGCAAGAGCAAAAATAGGTGAAACCATTGAAAAAATTATAAATGACGGTTGCAACGGTCTTATATGTATAATTCTGTAATTGAAATATAATGCTTTAAAATTAAACAAATTATATTTTAAAATATTTAATATGATTAGGTAAACCGCCAAAAATTATTCCCCCCCGTATTTATTATTGAAAATTTTACAGGAATAAAGTATAATAATCCTGTATGAAAATAATAAATATGGGGGTTATTTTATGAATCTTTCCGATGTAGCTTTAGCAGCTCAGACAGCCCAGAAAGAAAGTCTTACGCTTGCTGAAAAAGGCATAACATCCGCAAAGGTTGTTCTCACAGGCTTTGTTGTTGTATTTGTCATGCTTATTCTGTTGATTTTTATTATTAAAATCTTCAGCGCTATTGTTCAGAAGGCTCAAAGTGCCGGCAGCAACAGCAAAAAAGGCAAGAAAAATAAAGATGAAAAACCTGCTGAAAAGCCGGCTGCGGCACCTGCTTCTGTTGTTACCGCAAGCGCAGCAACAGACGGAATTTCAGACGAAGTTGTAGCTGTTATTTCAGCTGCCGTGGCAACAATGTACGGTTCATCTGAAAAAGCACGAATCAAGAGTATTAAAAAGTCATCTGACGGTGGTCGTTCAGCTTGGGCAAAAGCCGGTGTACTTGATAATACCCGCCCATTTTAAGACATATTTTAAGGGAAAGGATGTTATCTAATGGAAATTTTACAAGGCTTTGTAGATGCCGTTGTAGGTATCTTTAACAGTTCAGGCCTTACAACTCTTAACTGGCAGAACTATGTTATGATTGGTGTTTCAATCGTTTTGCTTTATCTTGCTATCAAAAAGCAATATGAGCCGCTCTTGCTTCTTCCTATCGCTTTTGGTATGCTTCTTGTAAACCTTTATCCGAGCATTATGGCTCCTCAGTCAACTGAACTTCTTACCGAGGCTCAGTGTGCGGCACGAGATATTGCAACATCGGGTCACGCCACACAGGTTATTGACGGCGTAACTTATTATGAAAACCCAACATACGGCGGATTGCTTTATTATTTATATCAGGGCGTTAAGCTTGGTATTTACCCACCGCTTATCTTCCTTGGTATTGGTTGTATGACAGACTTTGGTCCGCTTATTTCAAACCCAAAGAGCCTTATCCTCGGTGCTGCCGCTCAGATTGGTATTTTCGTAACATTTACAGGTGCTATCTTCCTCGGCTTTACAGCTAAAGAGGCTGGCGCTATCGGTATTATCGGTGGTGCAGACGGTCCTACCGCTATTTTCGTTACAACAAAGCTCGCACCTCACCTTTTAGGTTCAATTGCGATTGCCGCATATTCATATATGGCGCTCGTTCCTATTATTCAGCCGCCTATTATGAAAGCTCTTACAACAAAGAAAGAGCGTGCTGTAGTTATGGAACAGCTTCGTCCTGTATCTAAACTTGAGAAGATTATGTTCCCTGTAATTGTTGTAATTATCATTGCAATCTTCCTTCCTGACGCTGCTCCGCTCGTTGGTATGCTTATGCTTGGTAACCTCTTTAAGGAATCAGGCGTCGTTGAAAGAATTAACAAGACAGCTCAGAATGAACTTATGAACATTATTACAATCTTCCTTGGTACTACTGTCGGTGCAACTGCATCGGGACAGACATTCCTTACTATTGATACAATCAAGATTATTGTTCTTGGTCTTATCGCATTCTGTATGGGTACTGCATTCGGTGTACTCTTTGGTAAGATTATGTATGTTGCAACAGGTGGCAAGGTAAACCCACTTATCGGTTCAGCAGGTGTATCTGCCGTTCCAATGGCTGCTCGTGTATCACAGAAGGTTGGTCAGCAGGAGAATCCAGGTAACTTCCTCCTTATGCACGCTATGGGTCCTAATGTTGCCGGTGTTATCGGTTCAGCAGTTGCAGCAGGTGTATTGCTCAATGTTGTTGGCTAAAAACAAATATATATAATTTCAATAAAGGAAGTCGTTATGGCTTCCTTTAATTTTATTGTTAATAATTCATTATTAGAATTAATTAGTGCATTTAATGAATTATAATATATATTATTGTATTTTTTATTGTATTTTTATGCTGATTTTGGGAGGTCGAGTAATGCCAACTAATATAACAATTCAGAGAATTTTAGTCATTGTCTTACAGAGAATAAAATTTATTATTCTTTTGACACTTGTATGTATGCTTTCGTTTTTTCTTTATTCTAAGTTTTTTATAACTCCTATGTACAGTACATCTGCTATGCTTTATGTGCAGAACTATAATGCTAAAAGCCAGAGCAATCAGGAAAACGGAAAAATCTTTAGCTCCGATATTTCAGGTTCTGCTTCTCTTGCCGAGGCATACATAGTTTTTCTTAATAATTCGGACAGCATTACTTCGCTTTTTAACGACTGCGATGTTTCAATAACAAACGATTCTTTCTTTATTACGGTTACGGTTTCGGGTTCAGACCCGCAAACATGTGCGAATGTAGCAAATCAGATTTGCGAGACTGCAGGCGATGTTTTTGCCGATCGCTTTGCATACGGACAGATTGGTATTGTAAGATCTGCGCAAGTTCCCAATGCACCGTATGAACCAAACAATCTTAAAAACGCATTGATTGGTTTGGTAATCGGTCTTGTTGCATCTGTGCTTATTTCAATTTTACTTGAACTTATTGACCTTACTGTTAAGCCTGATGACGATTTACAGGAAATGTACGATATTCCTATATTTGCTGAAATACCTGATTTTGGTAATTAAGGGGGGATAGCGTATGAAGTTAAGATTACCTTTTAAAAAGGATTTAAGTAAAAAAAGCAAGTCACAAGTAACTGTCAACAATAAAAATAAATTTGCAATTGTTGAGTCTTACAAAATTGCAAGAACCAATATTATGTTTTCTCTTTCTGCGTCTGAAAAGAAAGCCTTTGCGGTAACAAGTTATTCAAAGGGTGAGGGTAAAAGTACAGTTGCGTCTAACCTTGCAATTTCTTTTTCAAAAATGGAAAGTAAAGTATTGCTTGTTGACTGTGACCTTCGCCGACCTAATGTTCATAATATTTTTAAAATTGATAATACCAAAGGTCTTGCGGATGTAATCGGTAAGATGATTAATTTTGATCAGGCGGTTCAGAAAAATGTTCTTCCCGGACTTGATATTCTCGTTTCGGGTACTATTCCGCCAAACCCGTCGGAACTTATGTGTTCCTCAACATTTATTTCTTTGGTTGAGCAGTTAAAGGAAGAGTATGATTATATCATATTCGATACTCCGCCTATCGGAGTGGTTGCCGATGCACTTCTTCTAAAAGAATTAATTGCAGGCTTTATTGTTGTAGTAAGAGAAAGAGCCACAACTCATGGCGATTTACGAAATCTTACGGAAAGCATTAAGCTTGCCGATTCAAGAGTCCTTGGTATAGTCAAGGTAGGCTGTTCGCAGAACGAGAGAAGAAAAGGCAAGTATTACTACAAATACTATTACAATTATTATTAATTATTTTACAGCTTACGAAAACATATCAATTGTTTTTCGTAAGCTGCTGTTTTATGGTATAAAATTTAGATTTTTAAAATAAAATGCAAGATTTTTAAAAAACACTTGCATTTTTCTTCCTTTTGGATTACAATATAACAGTAATATTTTGTATTTTTTGCAATTTGAATTTAAGGAGAAAGCAAAATGAATTATGTGAATTGTAACAAAGAAGACCTCGAAAAAGAATATGCGGCACTTGTTGCTGAATATGAAGAGGTAAAAGGTAAGGGTTTAAAACTTAATATGGCAAGAGGTAAACCGGGTGAAGATCAGCTTAACCTTTCAAGACCGTTGCTTGATGTAATCAACAGCAGCACTGACTGTATTACAGCACACGGTGCAGATTGCCGTAACTACGGTGAGCTTGCAGGCATTGACGAGTGCAAAAACTTTTTTGCGGAGATTTTTGATGTAGATCCGTCAGATGTAATGGTTGGCGGTAACTCAAGCCTTAATATGATGTTTGATACAATTGCAGGTTTTATGACAAAGCCTGTTGTTGAGGGCTGCAAGCCTTGGTATGAGGTAAAGAACAGAAAATTCCTTTGCCCGGCACCGGGTTATGACCGTCACTTTGCTATTACCGAATATTTTGATTTTGATCTGATTCCTGTTCCGATGACAGAGAATGGCCCTGATATGGATGTTGTTGAAAAACTTGTTGAGAATGACGATTCAATCAAGGGTATTTGGTGTGTTCCTAAGTATTCAAATCCGCTCGGCATTACTTTCAGCGATGAAACAGTTAAGCGTTTTGCCGCTTTAAAGCCTGCCGCAAAGGATTTCAGAATTATGTGGGATAACGCTTACTGTGTTCACGATGTAACAGATACTCCCGATGAACTTTTGAGTCTTATGGCTGAATGCAGAAAAACAGGTAATGTTGATCTTCCTATCATGTTTACATCAACATCAAAGATTACTTTCCCAGGTTCAGGTGTAGCTGCAATGGCTGCTTCCGATAACAATATGAAAGTAATTAAGAACAGATACCAGTATCAGGTTATCAGTTATGATAAGATGAATATGCTCCGTCACGCTCGTTTCTTTGGTGACCTTAACGGTGTTAAAGAGCATATGAAACTGCATAAAGCTGTTCTTAAGCCAAAATTTGAAATTGTTTTGAATGCTCTTGAGTCACAGCTTAAGGAAACAGGTACAGCTGATTGGACAAATCCAAACGGCGGTTATTTTGTAAGTGTAGATGTACTTGAGGGTACAGCAAAAGAGGTTGTTCGTCTTTGTAAAGAAGCAGGCGTTGTACTTACAGGTGCAGGCGCTACTTATCCTTACGGCAACGACCCTAAGGACAGCAACATCAGAATTGCCCCTTCGTTCCCGCCAAACGATGAACTTAAGGAAGCAATGGATGTATTCTGCATTTGCGCTAAACTTGCAGCTTGTGCAAAAATTCTTAATAAATAAGCAATATATTAAACATTAATTTGCTTATTTATCTAAATGCAATGTAAAATTTCCAACTAAAAAGAATTTTTTTATCAAAAATTCCCTTATCCGTTGACTTTTTATCAAAAAAATTATATAATAACTCTGTTATGTCTGTATGTGTGTCTTTCGTAACAGAGTTATTTTTATGAAAGCAACTACAGTCAATTAAAAAATGGAGGTTCCTAAGGCATGAAAAGAATACCAAAGCCTGTATTCTTCATTGTAGCCTTGCTGGTGCTTGCTTTTACATTTACAGCAGTTTTCGGAGTATCCTACTATACAGGTGACAACAAAAACACTGTCGTTAAAGGCATTAGCGATATACGATGGGGAATAGACATCAGGGGCGGTGTTGAAGCAACATTTAAGCCTGCCGGCGATGTTGACGCTACTGATGAGCAGTTAGAATCTGCTAAAGCAATCATTGAGCTTCGTATGGTATCTGACGGTATTACCGACTATGAACTTTACGCTGACTCTTCAAACGACAGAATTATTGTTCGTTTCCCGTGGAAATCTGACGAAAAAGATTTCGACCCTGCAACTGCTATTGAAGAAATATCATCAACAGCAGAGCTTACTTTCAGACCGGGTAAAAGCTATGAAACTACCGAAGTAGGTTCGGACGGCAACCCTGTTTACAAAACTCCTAAAGACGATACAACTGAAATTCTTATGAACGGCTCTTACATAAAGTCGGCGCAGGCAGTTGTAAATCAGGAAGATAACTCATACGCTGTAAGCATTGAGTTTAACGATGAAGGTAAACAGCTTTTTGGCGATATTACAACTAAGTATCTTAAAAAGACAATCTCAATTTGGATGGATGATGTTATGATTTCCGCACCTACTGTAAATGCGGCAATCACAGACGGCAAAGCACAGATTACAGGTGACTTTGACGCTGAATCTGCAACTGCTCTTGCAAACAAGATTAACGCAGGTGCTCTTCCGTTTAAACTTGAAACTGTAAGTTCAAGCAACATCAGCCCGACACTCGGTGAGAATTCACTTACCGCTATGGCTTATGCAGGTGTTATTGCATTTGTGGTTATTGCTGTTATTATGATTGCAATGTACAGACTTACAGGTGTTATCGCAGTTATTTCTCTTGCAGGTCAGATGGGTCTTGCAATTGCGGCTGTATCAGGTTACTTTACAACTATTTCGTCATTCACAATGACACTTCCTGGTATTGCAGGTCTTATTCTTTCAATCGGTATGGGCGTTGACTGTAACGTAATTACAGCAGAGCGTATTAAGGAAGAATTAAAGCAGGGCAGAACTCTTGACGGTGCTCTCGAGCGTGGTACAAAGAATTCACTTTCTGCTATTATCGACGGTAATATGACAGTTATTATTGTATCTGTTATTCTTATGCTTGTATTCGGTCCTTCAAATATTCTCTCAATCATCTTTGGTGAATCAACAACCGGTACAATCTACTCATTCGGTTACACACTCCTTGTTGGTGTAATTGCTAACTTTATTATGGGCGTATTCCTTACCCGTGTAATGCTCAGAAGTATTTCAGGCTTTAAGGTATTCCGCAAAAAAGGCTTGTACGGAGGTGTTAAGAATGGCTAATGAAAGCACAAAATCCGCTAAGGTTAATGGTCAGCTTTCTGTTGAAGAAGTAAGTGAAAAATTCAACGGCGGCAGAAAGATTATTGACTTTACAGGTCACAGCAAAATTTTCTTTGGCATTTCCATCGCAATTATTGTAATCGGTATCATTTGTAACTTCATTTTCGGTACTACACTTGACATACAGTTTTCGGGCGGTGCGTCAGTAAAATACAGTTATTCCACAGATATTTCCGAATCCGAACTTACTGATTTTATTCAGTCACATACAGAGGCAAGAATTACTACTTCTTATTCAACAGATATGGTTGGTAATTCCGGTCATAATGTTGCTGTTCAGTTCTCCGGAAACAAGGCTATTGATACTAACATTCAGTCGACACTTCTTGAAGATCTCAATAAACAGTATCCTGATGCAGGCTTTAAAATTCTTGAGTCGGGTTCTATTGACGCTTCAATGGGCTTTAACTTCCTCTTAAAGTGTCTTACAGCTGTTGCAATCGCAAGTATACTTATGGTTATTTATGTAACACTCAGATTTAAGAAAATCGGCGGTCTTTCAGCCGGTGTTACAGCTCTTATAGCACTTTTCCACGATGTTGTTATGATTTACTTTATGTATGTAATCTTCCGTATGCCGATTGATTCCAACTTCATTGCCGTAGTTCTTATGATTCTCGGTTACTCACTTAACGATACAATCGTTATTTACGACCGTGTTCGTGAAGAACGAAAAGCACTTGGCAGAAAAACAGATGCAGGTATGGTATTTAATCTCAGTGCTACAAAGTCGCTTAAGAGAACAATTATTACTTCTGTAACAACTCTTTCAGCAATCTTGATTGTATATATTGTTGCCTTAGTATATAATATCTCTTCGGTACAGGCTTTTGCACTTCCGATGATTATCGGTATCATTTCAGGTTGTTATTCTTCTATCTGTATTGCAGGTCCTCTTTGGGTACTCTGGCAGAGAAAGAAAAAGAACAGCAAAAAGAAATAATGCGTTTGCTTTAAATTTTATTTAATAATTATGGGCTGCGATATTAATAAATTTCGCAGCCCTGAATTTATATGTGAAAGCATATTATTGTATATTTTATGGTAAAACTATTATGGGGTAATCTTTACTGTAATCAGGGGTGTTATATGAAAAAAATCTTTTCGTTTTTATTGGTAATCATATCAATATGTTCTTTATTACTTTACGGTTGTTCAAGCAATGAGCAAAACAGCAGACAATCCGAAAAATTAAGTATAGTAACTTCTATTTTTCCGTATTACGATTTTGCAAGAAATATTGTCGGCGATAAAGCAGATGTAAAGTTATTGCTTTCACCCGGTAACGAACCGCATCATTACGAACCGTCACCGTCCGACATTGTTGCCATAGAAGAATGTGATATATTTATCTATAACGGCGGTGAAAGTGACGAGTGGGTTGAAAATGTGCTTGACTCGCTTGAAAATAAAAATATTACTGTTTTGAAGATGACCGATTATGTGTCACTTCTTAATGAAAAAAATCCTGACCATACTGACGGTGATGAGGCAGATGAACATATATGGACTTCTGTCAGAAATGCCGAGCAGCTTGTAAAGAAAATATCGGATGTTGTTACGGAAAAGGATAATAAAAATAAATCTGAATATGAAAACAATACAAATCAGTATCTTTTAAGTCTTGATGAACTTGACAAAGAATTTACCGATGTTGTTAATAATAAAAAGCGTGACACTGTTGTATTCGGCGACAGATTTCCGTTTTTGTATTTTATGACCGATTACGGACTTAACTACGAATGTGCGTTTCCGGGCTGCAGCAGTGAAACCGAACCGAGTCTTGAAGTAGTGACAAGACTTATTGATTATGTAAGAGATAATAATATTCCTGTTGTGTTTCACCTTGAAATGTCAAACGGCAAAATTGCGAAGTTGATCGGTGATGATACCGGAGCTGAAATTTTGCAGTTTTCGTCGTGCCATAATATTACAAAAGATGAATTTAATAACGGAGAAGATTATATTTCTGTTATGAAACAAAATTGCAGTGCATTAAAGGAGGCTTTATCTTAATGTCATTAATTGATTTTAATAAGGTAACTATTGGCTATGACGGCAAAAGTGTAATTTCGAATCTTAGTTTTCAGATAAAGCCGAATGAATATGTTTGCATAGTTGGCGAAAACGGTTCAGGTAAGACAACACTTATGAAATGCTTACTTGGACTTATTCCGCCTTTATCGGGTAAGATTACATTCGGTGACGGATTAACTCAAAATGAAATCGGTTATCTTCCGCAAAAGACTGTTTTGCAAAAGGATTTTCCTGCATCGGTTGAAGAAGTTGTGTTATCGGGCTGTCTGAATAAAAAACATACCTTGTTTTATTCAAAAGAACAGAAAAAAACCGCTGAAAAAAATATGGAACTTACAGGAATTACCGATATTCGTAAAAACTGTTTTCGTGAACTTTCGGGTGGTCAGCAACAAAGGGCATTGCTTGCAAGAGCATTGTGTGCAACAACAAAACTTTTGATTCTTGATGAACCTGTTACGGGACTAGACCCTGTTGCAAGTGCTGATATGTATAACCTTGTAAAGAATCTGTATAAAGAGGGAATAACGGTAATTATGGTATCACACGATATTACCGCCGCAGTAAATAACGCAACAAAAATTCTTCATCTTTCAAAAGACAATTACTTTTTCGGCAGTACGCATCAGTATCTTCATTCCGATGTAGGCAAGAAGTTTTTGATTACCGATTGCCCTTGCGATGATTGCAGGCATCACCATATTCATAATTTAGCGTAAAGGAGGCGGTAAGATGTTTGAAACTATTGCTGAAATGTTTTCGTACGGTTTTATTGTAAGAGCTTTTATTGTCGGTACTCTTGTTTCGCTTTGCGCCGCTTTGCTTGGCGTAACTCTTGTGCTGAAACGATATTCTATGATCGGTGACGGCCTTTCCCATGTAGGCTTTGGTGCGCTCGCAATTGCCGCATCGTTAAATCTTGCACCGTTACAGGTTGCGGTTCCGGTTATAATCATTGCCGCATTTTTACTTTTAAGACTTTCGGAAAAAAGTAAAATCCGTGGAGATGCGGCTATCGCCATTATTTCAAGTACAGCGCTTGCAATCGGTGTTGTCTGTGTAAGTATTTCGGGAGTAAATACCGACCTTAATTCTTATTTGTTCGGCAGTATTCTTGCCACAACAAACGCTGATGCTGTAATGTGTGCCGTTCTTGCTTTGATAGTAATTGTGATTTTTGTTTTGTTTTACAATAAGATTTTTGCGGTTACATTCGATGAAACATTTTCAAAGGCTACAGGACTTAAAACAGGTGTTTATAATACTGTAATTGCCTTGCTCACAGCACTTACAATCGTAATCGGTATGAGAATTATGGGTACACTTTTAATTTCGGCTCTTATCATTTTCCCTGCACTTTCTTCAATGAGAGTGTGCAAAAAATTTAAAGCGGTAATTATTTGTTCGGGTGTACTTTCGCTTATTTGTTTCTTCGTTGGAATGTATGCATCTTACACAATGGATACTCCGACGGGAGCAAGCGTAGTAATTGTAAATGCCTTTGTATTTGTAATTTTCTGGCTTATTGAAGTTATTAATACAAGAGTAAGAAAACACAATTAATTATAAAATATTTTCAATTTTAACAAGCTCACTGTCCTTTACGGAGGTGAGCTGTTTTTTTATGCCCGCACTTTCGGCAAGGTAATTGTCGTTGCTCTGTGTAGCGACATATGACCGCATTGCAGATAGGTTTACACTGATTTCATCAACATAATCGTGAATAAGAAGAATATCAAAAATGATTAGATTCTTTTGCCATTTTGATTCCGCAGCTGCAAGCACATCTTTTGCACCGTCATAATTCTCACTTTTAACAAGGCTGTCGGCAGATACAATTTCTTCGTTAAGTTCGTCAATTCTATTTGTAACATAGAACATTTCAAAAATGCCTGTTGCTATTGATAAAATAAAAAAAGCCAATGATATATATATTCTTTTCATATTAATTTTCCTTTGTAATTATTTTATAATTTCCTGCTCCGTCAAGCGTCATAATAAATATATCGTCTATGGCGACATTTTCTTTGTAAAGAATTTTATCTACGGTTTCTTTGCTGTTTTTGCAAAGTCTGAGTGAATTTTGTAAAAGCTGTCCGTCGTTGATTACCACGGTTTCAAGTTTTGTGTCGGGAACTTTAATATCGAGGTTTTCAAGTGTTACCGTGCGCTTTTCGGGCTTTTGCAAAACGCTTATTTTTCCGTTGGTTTCTACGATACAATATTGTACCTCGTCGAGTGAAAAAATATCCTGTTGTCTTAGCTGAATACATAAATCTTCGGTTGACATTCTAAGCCGTTTCATTTCGTTTTGCATCAGTTTTCCGTCCTCTATTACGGTTATGGGCGAACCGCAGATAAGACCTCGGAATTTTCTGTTTTTCAGCATTATTATACTTGCTATTATTTCACAGGCAATAAGAACGAGTACGGGAATTATGCCCGAAAGCAACGGTTGTGAAGTATTTGACATAGGAATTGCCGCAATATCGGATACAATAAGAGTTACTACAAGTTCGCTCGGCTGCATATCGCTTATTTGCCTTTTGCCCATAAGCCGAATTGCAAGAATAACAAATGCATACAAAAGCAGAGTTCTTATAATTGAAATAATCATTTTATCACCGTTACTAATGTTTGCAATAAATGTAATTATATACAAATTTCGGAATAATTGAGATAACTTTGTAAAGCCTAATATTGGTGATAGAATGTATAATTCATTAAAAGAAAATTTATCTTCCCTTAAATCGGCTTTCGCAAATTCCGCCGATTTTACGGTGAGAGATATGATATTAAATTCAGATAATAAAACCACATCCGCAGTAATTACAATAGAGGGAATGTGCAGTAAAGAAGTAATCGCACTTTCTATAATTAATCCGATTTTTGATTTTGATTTTAAAAATGCAGACGGCACACAAATTCTTGATGAAATTCGACTTTCGGTTCTCTCTGCAAGTGAAATTGTGGAATTTGAGAGCTTTGATGAGGCAATAATGTTTTTAACTTCAGGTTTTGCTGTAATTGCTGTTGACGGATGCAGTAAAATGCTTGCAATCGGTGTGCAGGGCTTTTCTTTCAGAGGAGTTACTGAACCCGAGAGCGAAGTGGTACAGCGTGGTTCAAAGGAAGGCTTTACCGAACCTTTGAGAATTAATATGACGCTTATCAGACGAAGAATAAAAAGTCCTGACCTTGTATTTGAAACCGCAACAGTCGGTACAACTTCAAAAACTCAACTCTGTATTTGTTATCTGCAAAATTCGGTGTCTAAAATTATCCTTGATAAAATAAGAAAAAGACTGCAGTCAAGTGACCTTGAAATGGTGCTTGCATCGGGTTATTTATCTGAATATCTTGAGGACAAGGGCACAAAGTCTATATTTTCGGGAGTAGGCGTTTCCGAACGCCCCGACACTGTATGCGGAAAACTTATGGAGGGAAGAGTAGCGATTTTGGTTGACGGTACTCCGACCGCAATTATTATTCCGCATATTTTTGTGGAGGAATTTCAGAGTGTGGACGATTATTCAAACCGCCCGTATTATGCAACCTTTATCAGAATATTAAAGTATATTTCATTTTTTACGGCAATATTTGTACCGGGTATTTATACTGCGTTTGCTCAATTTCATCCCGAGTATTTTCCGAAAGGCTTGCTTTTAAAAGCGTCAACGGCACTTGCGGATACTCCTTTGCCTGTTGCGCTTGAAGTGCTGATAATTATGTTTGTTTATGAAATTATGAGAGAGGCGGGATTGCGGATTCCAAAACCGCTCGGTCACGCCGTCAGCATTGTGGGTGCGCTTGTAATTGGTGAAAGTGCGGTAAATGCAGGGTTTATTGCCTCATCTACCCTTATGATAGTTGCAGTTGCGGCAATCAGCAGTTATGTTACTTCGTCGCTTTATGCACCTATTACAGTGCTTAGATTTGCTTTTGTGGCAGTCGGAGGGATTTTTGGAATGTGGGGGATTGTTCTTATGAGTTGCTTTGTGCTTGCAAATATATGTGCAAAAACTTCTGTCGGTGTTCCGTATATGTCTTCGCTTGCTCCTTTTTCTGTAAGAAGAATGAGAGATGTTTTTGTGCGTGCGGATTGGAAAAGATTATCCCGACATACAATAAGAGTTCAAAAGTTTGCACAAACAAAGGAGAGTGACTCTGATGAAGGGTAAGATAACCCAGGTATATGCAGGGCTGTTTGCCTTTTTTGTTTTTATATTTTTGGGGGTAAAATATAATTATCTCGGCACACTTCCTTTGTGGGCGGTTGTTCTTGAAATTTTATTTATGGCGGTTGTACTCGCAGTGCTTATGCTGCCGTCTTACATTCTCCATAAGTCAACAGGCTGTGATGTGTTTAATGTGTTTTTAAATAAAAGCTCATTGACAAAAATTACATTTTCTTCTCTTTATTGTATATTGTTTGTATTTGCAAGCGTGCGATTTCTTTCACTGTATGTTGATATTCTTATTACTGCGCTGAACTCG
The DNA here is from genome assembly GCF_015553695.1 of Ruminococcus sp. BSD2780120874_150323_B10. Lineage (NCBI taxonomy): Bacteria > Bacillati > Bacillota > Clostridia > Eubacteriales > Oscillospiraceae > Ruminococcus > Ruminococcus sp. BSD2780120874_150323_B10. Next base: position 139,807 of record NZ_JADNHD010000001.1, on the reverse strand, counting down.
AATGCAAACAGGTTTGTGCTTGCCGTCGGAATACTTTTTGTATGTGCATACAGTGCGTACAAAGGTGTGTTTACCGCATCAAGATGTGCTCTTATCGGTTCGGTTGTTACGGCAATTTTTATAATAATATTTCTGCTTGGCAATATTTCTGATGTAGAATTAAGCAATCTTTATCGCAGTAACAGTACAGATGATTTTTTTGCCGCACTTTTTTCTTTGCTGCCTGTTTGTGTGTTGCCTGTAATTTTTTCTGTAATATCGGGAAGTTTCAGTCAAAGTAAATCCGCTTTTGTATGGTTTCTTGTAATTGCCTTTGTAAGCAGTGCTGTGCTTGTGTTTTTTATGAATACAGTTCTTGCTGATTATGCAGACGGCAGGGAGTTTCCGTATTTCATACTTGCCCAAAATGCCTCGTTCGGACAAATGACGAGTTTTGATTTTCTTTATATGATTTGTATTTCTTTTTGCTCTTTTATAATTGTTTCACTGCTTTTATGCTGTATAAATGAGAGTACAGGTGTAAAGAAAAGAGGAAAAAATACCTTTATATTTACATCGTTGATTTTTGTAATGTATATATGTACCGAGGTTTTTCCGAAAGCAAAGGAGCTTGTGCAGAATGATATTATTTTTGCAGTTATGTGTGCCATATACGCAGTTGTATTACCGATTTATGCTTTGTTCAGATTGAAAGGAGGCAAACAGGGTGATTAAAAAAGTTTTGGCATTAATGCTTGTTTTAAGCAGTGTATTTTTGTGCGGTTGCGACAACAGTAAAAGGATAGATAAAGCTGTTATTATTGAGTGCATTATAGTTGATAAAAGCGATTACAAATTTATTTATATTTCTGATGAAGAAAAAAGTGAAACTGTCAAAATCGAAGAAGAAAGCCTTGAAAAAGCGCTCAAAACTTTAAAAACCGAGCATAAACCCGAAATTGTACTTTCTAAGCTTGAGCTTATAGCATTTGCGGAAAATGTTGACAGCGAAAAATATTACTCTGCATTACAGTATATAAAGAATAATTATGCGGTATCACCGTCGGTATATACAGCGGTATGCAGTAATGACATTTTAAAATTGCTTGATGAACCGAAAACGCTTGAAAAATGTACTGAACAAATAATGATTTTAGAGAAAAAAGATACCGACATTTCATCAACTCTATTAAAAATGAACAACAACCTTAATAAATCTAAGAAATCATTGCTATATTTACCTCATATTAGTAAAAATAACGGGGTTACAGGCGAAAAAGTTGAAATTATGATAAAAAAATGAAAAATAATTCATAAAAAGACTTTATACTATAAGCGTTTTGTTGTATAATAATTGATGTATAGAATGGAAAGGCTATATACTTTGGGCAAAACTTTTGAATATATTTACCAAAGTAATTTGTGATAATGTAATTAAATTGAGAATAAAATACTTTAATATAACTTTGTAAACATAAGTCTGTGCAATGAGTAAACATAAGTTGCGGACAGCATAGTCAAAAAATTATTTTTAAAGCAGATTTTTTAAAATCTCGGTTCAATATCATTATTACTGATACAAAGCCTTTCACGAGCATATATTTTAATTATTGAACGGCGGTGGATTTATGGCTAGTGATTTTTCGGTTGCATTATCAAAAATGACTGAAGATTTAGATTTGCAAAAGGTTTATATTGCTGAAAATTTTGAAGAAATCAAAGTTTCAACATTTGAAGTAAATCGTCCGGGACTTGAGCTTACAGGATATTTTGACTTTTTCGACAGCAGCCGACTGCTTCTTTTTGGTACAACAGAGTTTTCGTATCTCTCTCGTTTCGGCTCGGAGGCTCAAAAAATGGTTATTGACTCAATATTGAGCTTTGGCCCGCCTGCGATTATCATTTCAAGAAATATCGAACCACCTATAGCTATGATGGAAAGTGCAAAAACACATAAGGTGTCAATTTTGCGCTCGGCAGAAACAACATCACAGGTTACAGCGGCACTTTTCCAATATCTTAACAAAGAACTTGCACCTCGAATTACAAGACACGGTGTTCTTGTGGAAGTTTACGGTGAGGGTTGTCTGCTGCTCGGTGACAGCGGTGTAGGTAAGAGCGAAACCGCTATTGAACTTATTAAGCGTGGACACCGTCTTGTTGCCGATGACGCAGTGGAAATCCGAAAAACCTCCACTCACACGCTTATGGGACAGTCACCTGAAAATATCCGACATTTTATTGAACTTAGAGGTATCGGTATTATTAATGCAAGACAGCTTTTCGGTATGGGTTCGGTAAAGATTACGGAAAAAATAGATATTGTTATCAATCTTGAAATTTGGGACAACACCAAGGTTTACGACAGAATGGGACTTGATAATCAGTATATGGATATTTTGGGCGTTGAAGTGCCGACCTTGACCATACCTGTAAAGCCGGGCAGAAACCTTGCCGTTATTATTGAGGTTGCGGCCATGAACAACCGTCAGAAAAAGCTCGGTTATAATGCCGCACAGGAGCTTTTGAGCGCACTCGGTATGGATTTTGATATGTCGCAGACAGAGAAAGTCATCGTTGACAAGTGGGAGTAATAACGGGGTGAGCAAGTGAAATTAGTTGCCGATATGCATACACATTCAATAGCGTCTACACACGCTTATGCCACTATAACGGAAATGGCACAGGAGGCGCACGCTCTCGGACTTTTTGCCATTGCAATCACTGACCATGCAAGAACTATGCCGGGAGCACCGGGTCCGTTCTATTTTGAATCTCTTGCTATTTTACCCGCATACATAAAGGGAGTAAGAGTGCTGCACGGAATAGAGGCTAATATATGCGATTACAACGGTAATCTTGATGTTGAGCCGCAGCTACAGGATAATCTTGAATGGGTGGTAGCTTCACTTCACACTTTAACTATTGAGGGCGAGGCAACTGTTGAAAAATGTACACAGGCTTACCTCGGTCTTGCAAAAAATCCTAATGTAAATGTCGTTGGTCACAGTGGCAGTGAGTATTTTAAGTATGACTACGAAAAAGTCATTCCGCAGCTTGCTAAAGAGGGCAAACTTATTGAAATTAACGATTCCGCATTCAGATATAAAAAGAGTTGCGCCTCAAATTGTACGCAGATTGCAAAACTTTGTAAAAAATACAAAGCAAGAATTTGCGTGGATACCGATTCGCACTATACCCATACCCTTGGCAGAGGCACCGAAACTCTGAAAATGCTTGAAGATATAGATTTTCCGCAGGAGCTTATTGTTAATGCGAACGAAGAAACCCTGAAAGCATACTTTAAGGAGAAAAATATTTATTATTAACTGGAGTAATTCGATGAATAATATTGAAAATATATATAAATTTGCAGACAGTCTTGCTTGTGAAACAAAGCTTAACGAGCCGATGAAAAAACACACAAGTTTTAAAATCGGCGGCAATGCGGCAGTTTACATAAAGGTTGACAGTCTAAGTAAGCTTTGCAAATTTGTAAGAGAATGTAAACTTACAGATACAAAATATTTCTTGCTTGGTAACGGCAGTAATATACTTGTAGACGATAATGGCATGGATTGCGCTGTTATTAAACTTGACGGCGATTTCAAAGAGATAAGAATGATAGACAGCGAAACCGTTTATTGCGGCGCAGGCGCTACACTTGCTGCTCTTTGTAAATTTGCGCTTAACAACAGTCTTTCCGGACTTGAGTTTGCGTGGGGAATTCCGGGCTCTGTAGGCGGTGCGGCATTTATGAATGCGGGCGCTTACGGCGGAGAAATGAAAGATGTTGTCGTGTCGGTAAATCATATTACAGATGACGGCGCTATCGGCAGAATTGATAAAGAAAATCTTGAATTCGGCTATCGCACAAGTGTTTACCGTAATAATAACTGCATAATCACAGGCATTACACTCAAACTTAAGAGTGATAATCCCGATGATATTCGTCACAGAATGGACGATTTTATGAGCAGACGAATTGATAAACAGCCGCTTGAATTTCCGAGTGCGGGCAGTGTTTTCAAGCGACCCGAGGGAAATTACGCAGGTGCTTTGATAGAACAGTGCGGATTTAAAGGTAAGGGTGTCGGCGGTGCCGAAGTATCGGAAAAACACGCAGGCTTTATTATTAATAAAAGCAATGCCACTGCTAAAGATGTAAAAGAGCTTATTTCTCAAATTCAGACAACTGTTAAAAAAGAAACAGGTTATGATCTTGAATGTGAATTGATAATGCTTTGAAAATAATTATTTATGCAATAATTAAGGCGTAATAGAGGAAGTTGATATTATGGAATTTGTAATTATTTCGGGTATGTCGGGCGCAGGCAAAACAAGTGCGCTGCACATTATGGAGGATATAGGATACTACTGTGTTGACAATATCCCCACCTCACTTTTGCAGACATTATACAAACTTTGCAAAGATTCTTCGGACAAAGCAATGAAAAGAGTTGCGGTTGTGGTTGATGTCAGAGGCAACGGTGATTATGAGGTTATGTACGACGACCTTGAAAACTTCAAGAAAAATAACGAGGGCGTAAGTATTCTTTATATTGACGCAAAAGTCGACAGCCTTATTGTGCGTTATAAAGAAACAAGAAGAAGACATCCGCTTACCGAAAGACTTAAGGACGGCTCTGTTGCCGCCGCCGTAAAGGAAGAGCAAAGATTGCTTGTTCCCGTAAAAACACTTGCCGATTACAGTATTGATACGACATTTATGTCAATTAAACAGCTTAGAGAACGCATTATTTCGATGTTTCTTGAGAACAGCTCCAACAGTATTATGATTACTTTTATGTCTTTTGGATTTAAGTACGGTATTCCGCTTGAATCTGATTTGATTATAGATGTTCGTTGTTTGCCGAATCCGTTTTATATTGCGGAACTTAAGGAACATACGGGACTTGAAAAATGTATTCAGGACTATGTGCTTGACAGTGAAGAAACACAGGAATTTGTAAAAAGACTTATTGACTGGCTTGACTATTCATTGCCTTTGTATCTTAAAGAAGGCAAAAGCGAGCTTGTAGTCGGCATAGGCTGTACAGGCGGCAAACACCGCAGTGTTACAATTGCGGAATTGCTTGATAACTATTTTATGGAAAAAGGTTACAAGTGCATTGTACAGCACAGAGATGTAAAAAAATAACGAGGTGTAAATAGTGTCGTTTTCCTCCGAAGTTAAAAAGGAGCTTTGCTCTGTTAATGCTGTAGATACCGAACAAAAAAAGGCAGAGCTTTACGGCCTACTTATTTTCTCTAAGGTATTTAAAAAAGATAAAATTGTTCTTACAACCGAAAACAGTGATGTTTCTAAAAAAGTGACGGATTTGCTTGAAGAACTTTATATGCCGATTATCGAAAAAGAAACCACTTTGCGTGTCAGAACCACAGAGCATCACCTTTCTAAAATTTCACTTATAAATGCCGATGACTGTTTAAGAATTTTTGATGATTACGGTCATCACGACAATGATATATCGCTAAGAGTAAACAGAGCCAATATAAGCAGTGACGAACTTGTGGCGGCTTTTTTACGAGGAGCTTTTGAGGGCTGCGGTTCGGTGTCTGACCCAATGAAAAGTTACCACGCCGAGTTTTGTGTGCCGCATAAAAATCTTTCGGTCGATTTGTGTAAAATTCTTTCGGAAATACCCGAATGTGATTTTACGCCGAAAACAGTTGTGCGCAACGGCAGTTATGTTGTCTATTTTAAAGGCAGTGAGCAAATTTGTGATTTGCTTACATACATAGGCGCAACAAATTGTGCTATGGAAATTATGGGTACAAAGGCTGTAAAACAGGTGCGCAATAACATTAACAGGCGCATAAACAGTGAGGTTGCCAATATAACCAAAATTGCGTCAGCTTCGGCAAAGCAGCTTGCGGCGATACAAAAAATCAAAGATAAAAAGGGAATAGAGTCTTTGCCCGACGATTTAAGAGAAATAGCCGTGTTAAGACTTGAAAATCCCGAAATGTCGCTGAGAGATTTGGGACAAAACCTTTCTGTGCCGATAAGCCGCAGCGGCGCAAACCACAGAATGAACAGATTACTTGAATATGCAGAGGATCTTGAATAATGAATAAAAAATTAACTTTTGAACAAGCTGACGCTAAACTTGACGAGGTTGTGGCTAAACTTGAAAATTCACAACTTCCGCTCAAAGAAAGTGTTGATTGCTACACAGAGGCTTGCGAATTACTTGCTTTTTGTATGCAGGAACTTTCGGAAAGCAAAGGCAAAATTGAAGATATTAATACAAAGTTAAATAATATTTGTACTACAGACGGTGATGAATAATGACTGATTATATAAAACAAACCGAACAGGCTCTTTATGATTATTTGCCTGACTTAAATTGCAGAGAAAAAGAACTTATCGAGTCTATGAAATACAGCCTTGAGGCAGGCGGAAAAAGAGTAAGACCTAATCTTGTATTCAGTTTTAACGAACTTTGCAATGGCAAGACCGAGGCTGCGGTACCTTTTGCTTGTGCGGTTGAGATGATACACACATATTCGCTTATTCACGATGATCTGCCTTGTATGGATAATGACGATATGCGCAGAGGCAAACCGTCAAATCATAAGGTGTACGGTGAAGATATTGCTTTGCTTGCGGGAGATGCATTGCAGTCGCTCGCTTTTGAAATTATGACAAGCGACAAGGCAATCAGCCAAAGCTCGGCTGCTGCGTGTTGTAAAGCTGTAAATACCCTTGCGGCTTATTGCGGTGCAAGAGGTATGGTAGGCGGTCAGGTTATTGACCTTATTAATGAAAATAAGTCAGCACCGATTGAAGTGTTGAGAGAAATGGATTATAAAAAAACAGCTTGTCTTATAAAGGCGGCTTGTGAGCTTGGATGTATTTCTGCGAATGCTGATGATAAACTTATAAAATCAGCATCTGAATACGGCGAGTGTATAGGTATTGCTTTCCAGATCCAGGACGATATTCTTGATGTTACTTCCACTGACGAAGAACTCGGAAAACCTGTAGGCAGTGACAACGAAAACGCTAAGTCAACATATGTGTCGCTTCTCGGTATAGAAAAGTGCAGAGAACTTGTTGCTGAACTTACAGATAAGGCAAAAACGGCCCTTAATGCTTTTGACGGTGATACAACGGCTTTGTGCGATTTTGCGGATTACCTTGCAAGCCGTAAAAAATAATTTATAGTGAAAATGAAAAAGGATAAGGAGGGAGAAAATGGGTGACTATGAGTTACTGTCAAAAATAAAATCGCCTGCCGATGTAAAAAGACTTGATGAAAAAGATTTGGCGAAATTATGCAGTGAAATACGAGAAAAATTGATTGAAACCGTATCGCTCAACGGCGGTCACCTTTCTCCGAATTTAGGCGTTGTGGAACTTACCGTGGCACTCCACAGAACTTTTAATTTGCCCAAAGACAGCATTGTATGGGATGTGGGACATCAGAGTTATACTCATAAATTGCTTACGGGAAGATTTGATGATTTTTATACATTGCGCCAAAAAGGCGGCATTTCGGGTTTTCCTAAACGCAGTGAAAGCAAGTATGATGATTTTAATACAGGCCACAGCAGTACATCTATTTCTGCGGCATACGGTATTGCAAGAGCAAAGATGTTAAGCGGAGATCAGAGCCATACGGTTGCCGTAATCGGTGACGGCTCATTTACGGGCGGACTTGCTTTTGAGGCAATGAACAATGCCGGACGATTCAAAAAGAATTTTATTGTTATTCTTAATGACAATAAAATGTCAATTTCTAAAAATGTCGGTGCTTTTCCGAGATATCTTACCACAGTAAGAATACAGCCGTGGTATATAAGAGTAAAGAAAAATACGGAAAAAGTGCTTTCTAAAATTCCTCTGTTCGGCAGACCGATAAGCGCATTTTTAAGAAGAAGTAAGTCAAAAATTAAAAATCTTGTGTACAAAAACACTTTGTTTGATTGCTTTGGCTTTACATATATCGGTCCTATTGACGGTCACGATATACCGGAACTCGAAAATGCACTTTCAGCCGCAAAGAAAATCAATTCACCCGTACTTTTGCATGTTGTTACTAAGAAAGGCAAGGGATATTTACCTGCTGAAGAAAATCCGGGCACTTTCCACGGAATCGGCAAATTCGATATTGATTCGGGCGAACCTATATCTTCTCATAAAGGTTTTTCTGCTGAATTTGGTAACACACTTTGTGAACTTGCGGAAAAAGATAAAAAAATCTGTGCTATTACCGCCGCAATGGCAAAGGGAACAGGACTTGAGAAATTTTCTATCTATCATAAAGAGAGATTTTTTGATGTCGGAATTGCGGAAGAACACGCCGTGACTTTTGCGTGCGGACTTGCCTCAAAGGGTATGCGTCCTGTATTTGCGGTTTATTCGACATTTTTACAGAGGTCATATGACCAGATTATACACGATGCGGCAATGAGTGGACTGCACATTGTTCTTGCTATTGACAGAGCGGGAATTGTCGGTGATGACGGCGAAACACATCAGGGCGTATTTGATGTATCTATGCTTAATTCAATTCCGAATGTCACAATTTTTTCTCCGACATATTTTGACGGACTGAAATGTGCGCTTAATTCCGCAATTTATGTTTGCAACAATGTTGCCGCTGTAAGATACCCTCGTGGCGGTGAACTTTATAAGCCCGATGATTTTGGCGAAGAAAGCATTACTTATGATGTTTACGGCAACAAAGATTGCGGCAAGCTGATTATCACTTACGGCAGATTATTCTCTTATGCCTGCAAAGCAAAAGAAATGCTTGCGGAAAAAGGCATAGAAGTTTGTATTTTAAAACTTTGTAAAATCAAACCGATTGACCCGTCGGCATTTGATTTTGCAACCGAATTTAATACGGTGTGGTTTTTTGAAGAGGGAATAAAAACAGGCAGTGTTGCCAGAAATTTCGGTGATGCTTTGCTTGCAAGACAGTTTAACGGCTGTTATCATATAAAAACCATTGGCGATAAATTTGTAAAACAGATGTCGGTATCCGAGGCTTTGCATATGCTCAAACTCGATGCAGAGGGTATGGCTGATGTAGTCTTGGAAGACCTTGACAGGATTGGAAACAGATAATGAAAAAAAGACTTGATATACTCGTATATGAAAACGGATTTACTGACAGCCGTGAAAAGGCAAAAGCTGTAATTATGGCAGGTCAGGTATATGTGGATAACCAGAAAGCCGACAAATGCGGTCAGAGCTATGACGAAAACTGCAAAATTGAAGTGCGTGGTTCAACTCAAAAATATGTAAGCCGTGGCGGACTGAAACTTGAAAAAGCTATAAATAATTTTGATTTTGACTTAAACGGAAAAATCACTATGGATATAGGTGCTTCGACAGGCGGATTTACCGACTGTATGCTGCAAAACGGCGCAAAGAAAGTTTATTCCATTGATGTAGGTTACGGTCAGCTTGCGTGGAAACTCAGAAACGATGAAAGGGTTGTAAACCTTGAACGCACAAATATGAGAAAGGTTACAAGGGAGCAAGTGCCTGATGAAATTGACTTTTTCTCGGTTGATGTATCTTTCATTTCGCTTAAATTGATTTTGCCCGTGGCAAGACAGCTTATGGCTGAGAACGCTCAGGCTGTTTGCCTTATAAAACCGCAGTTTGAGGCAGGCAGAGAAAAGGTAGGAAAAAAAGGCGTGGTAAGAGATCCTGCCGTACACATTGAGGTTGTGCAGAATATTTTTAATTTCTGCCTTGAAAACGGCTTTGATGTTTTAAATCTTGATTATTCACCGATCAAAGGTCCGGAGGGCAATATAGAGTATCTCATTCACTTGAGAAAGAGTGATGACCCTAAGTCATATACAGAGATTACTCCTGAAGAACTTGTCAAAAATTCTCATAGTCAGCTTGATAAATAAGCAATAAGATATTATTGCCTGTACAAGAAAGGAAGGGCAGTTATGAAAATAGCTGTAGTGGTTAATCTCAGCAAGGAAAAAGCAATTTCCTGTGCAAAAGAGATAGCAATACTTTTTCTTGGAGAAAACGCTGATGTAGTTATGCTCAGCGAATGTAAACCTTTTTATAAAGGAATAAATATAAGTTATGTCGATACCATTGACGAGCTTTTCGGCTGTTGCGATGCGGCGGTTACGGCGGGCGGTGACGGTACTATTATTCATGCCGCAAAATATGCTGCGGTAAATAATGTTCCGCTTATAGGCGTAAATGTAGGCAGGCTCGGCTTTGCCGCAGACCTTGAACCCGATGATATCGGCAGATTAAAAAAACTTGTAAATAAAGAATATACAACAGAAAAAAGAATACTTCTTGATGTCGAGGTAAACAAAGACGGTGAAACAAAGCATTATCTTGCGGTAAATGACGCTGTAATTGCAAGAGGTCAGTTTTCAAAAATAATTGATATTAATTTGTATCTGGATGATGAATGGATTGCAAAATACAGAGCCGACGGTTTGCTTTTTGCTACCCCTACAGGTTCAACGGCTTATTCTCTTTCGGCAGGCGGTCCTATAGTTGCACCGCAGACGGACTGCATTATTGCCACTCCTGTCTGTCCTCATTCATTACATTCACGCTCGGTCTTGTTTGACGGCAGTGCAAGTCTTGCGGTTACGGTTCAAATTCCTGCCGATTGCTGCTGCTTACTTACTGTTGACGGCGAAAAAAATGTTGATATTCTTTCGGAAGATACAGTCAAAATCAAAAAATCAGAGCTTTGTCTTGAGCTTATTTCGTTGAGAAAGCGTAATTTCTTTAAGCTGCTTAACGAAAAGCTGAAAGAGAGGGAAATGTAATGAAATCAGGACGACACGCAAGAATACTTGAGCTTATTTCAGAACAGTCTATAGAAACTCAAGACGATCTTCTTAATTGCCTTAAGCGTGACGGTTACAAGGCTACGCAGGCGACAATTTCAAGAGATATAAAAGACCTTCGCCTTGTAAAGGCACTTGATTCAGACGGAAAATACCGTTATATGTCACCCGCAAAAAATCAAAATGAAAAAAAATCAAGTCTTAAGTCAATGTTTTCCACAGCCGTAAATTCTATAGACGCGGCTCAAAACATTGTTGTTATAAGAACTATGGTAGGTATGGCACAGGCGGTTTGTACTTCGCTTGATTCACTTGACCACTCGGAAATTGTAGGAACTATTGCAGGCGACGATACTATTTTTGTTGCTTGCCGTACCGTAAATGATGCAGTTAATCTTACCGAGGAGCTTAAAAAGCTGCTCTGAACAGGGATGATGTTATATGCTTACAACTTTATATATAGAAAATATAGCGGTTATCGAAAAAACTTCAATTGACTTTTCGCAGGGACTTAATGTACTTACAGGTGAAACCGGTGCAGGTAAAAGTATTATTATAGATTCAATCAACGCTATTATGGGACAGCGTACTTCAAAAGAACTTGTGCGTACCGGTGCAAAAACAGCGCTTGTAACCGCACAGTTTGATGATGTAAACGATACCGTAAAAGCAAAGCTTGCGGAACTTGGATACAACAATGAAGATGACGATACTTTAATATTGCAGCGTACGATTTCCGCAACGGGAAAAAGCAGTTGTAAAATCAACGCAAGACCTGCGAGTGTTACTGTATTAAAAGAGGTTGCGAAAAATCTTATTAATATTCACGGTCAGCACGAAAGTTACGAACTTTTTTCGCCTGATACACATATAGATTATATCGACAGCTTTGGCGAATTAAAAAAGGAGCTTGAAGATTACCGAGAAAAATATAAAAAGTATAAGGCACTGAAAAAGCAGCTTAACGAGGCTAATTCAGATGAGTCTGCAAGATTGCACGAAATTGATTTGCTTACATATCAGACGACAGAGCTTTTCAATGCCGATGTTCAGCCCGATGAGATAGAACAGCTTGAAAACGAACGCATTATTCTGATGAATTCCGAAAAGATTTTTACTCTGCTTAATGATTCGAGAGAACTTCTTGACGGAGATGAAAGAACCACAGGCGGTATTGAGGCTGTTGAAAGTGCGATGAATTATATTCAGAGAGCGGCGTCACTCAATGCGGATTATGAAAGTATTTCCGAGAGCATCACGGATGTTTATTATAATCTGAGAGATTGTATAGAGTCGATTTCCGATGCCGCCGATTCGGTTGAAAGCGATCCGCAAAGGCTTGAAGAAATTGATGAAAGACTTGATTTGTTAAATCGTCTTACAAGAAAGTACGGCTGCGAATGTAATGAATTACCTGCACTTGCCGAAAAAATGCAAACAAGACTTGAAGAGCTTTTAAGCTATGATAAGAACAGAGATCAGCTTGAGGCTGACTATAAAGAATCCGAATACTATGCAAGGGTTTCCGCACAAAAATTAAGTTCAATACGAAAAAAGACGGCAAAAGTATTTTCTGAACGAGTGCGTGAAGAAATGAGCTTTTTAAATATGCCGAATGTTCAGATAGTAACTCAATTTGAAAATACAGACTTTTACGAAAAAGGAACAGACAAGGTAGAATTTCTTATTTCCGCAAACCCCGGCGAACCGCCAAGACCGGTTGCAAAGATTGCCTCGGGCGGTGAGCTTTCGAGAATGATGCTTGCAATAAAGACAGTGCTTGCAAGCACAGAAGATATAGATACTTTGATTTTTGATGAGGTCGATACAGGTATTTCGGGCTCAGCCGCTCAAAAGGTCGGATTAAAACTCAAAGAAGTTTCAAAAAGCAGTCAGGTGCTCTGCGTAACACATCAGGCACAGCTTGCGGCGCTTGCCGACGCTCATTATCTTATAAGCAAACAGGTCGAGGACGGCAGAACATTTACGCAGGTAAAGTTGCTTGACTTTGACGGCAGAAAGCATGAGCTTGCAAGAATAATAGGTGGCGTAAATATTACAGACGCAGCACTTGCACATGCCGAATCAATGCTTAAAGAGAGTGAAATTTTGTAAGCGGCAGTTAAAAGGTAATTAAGGAGAATGGCATTTTGAAGAATTGGATAGTATCCGAAATCAACAAGGATGAAGCAAAAAGAATACAAACAGAATACGGATTACCTCCAATACTTGCAATGTTGTTGCAGATCAGAGGCATTACAAAAAGAGAGAAAATCGAGGATTTTTTGCAGAACGACAGCGTTATTGCATCACCTTTTGAAATTAAAGATATGAAAAAAGGTGCTGACAGAATTTTATCTGCAATTGACAATGATGAGCTTATATGCGTTTACGGAGATTACGATGCGGACGGCGTCACTTCTACGGCACTTTTGTACTCTTATCTTGAAACGGTCGGTGCAAACGCTATGTACTATATTCCGTCAAGAGAAACAGAAGGTTACGGAATGAATAAAGGCGCAATCGATATTCTCGCTGAAAAGGGAGTAAAGTTGATTGTTACCGTCGATAACGGAATCGCCGCTGTGGAAGAAATTGATTACGCAAACTCTCTCGGTATTGACACTGTAATTACTGATCACCACCAACCGACGGGAAAAATACCCAATGCTGTTGCGGTAATCGATATGCATCAATCCGACTGCCCGAGTAAGTACAAAATGCTTTCGGGTGTCGGTGTAGCCTTTAAATTGGTTATGGCGCTTGAGGGCGAAAACTGCGATGTATCGTCCCTGCTTGACAATTACTCTGACCTGCTCTGTATAGGAACAGTCGGAGATATTGTGGAATTAAAAAGCGAAAACAGAGTGTTTGTCAAGCGTGGACTTGTTAATATTCAGGAAAGCGACAGAGCAGGTATTAATGCTCTTATTGAAACCGCAGGAATTGCCGGCAAAAAGATTACTTCGGGCAATGTATCGTTTACACTTGTTCCGAGAATAAATGCAGTCGGCAGGCTCGGCTTTTCGGGAAAATCGGTTTCACTGCTGCTGACCGATGATGAAAACGAGGCAATGAGTATTGCAAAACAGCTTAATGAAGATAACAACGAGCGTAAGGAAATCGGAAAAAATATATTAATGAAGATTGACGAAATGGTCAAAGCAAATCCTCATATTACAAATGACCGTGTGCTTGTTATCGACGGCGAGGGTTGGCATCAGGGTGTTATCGGAATCGTGGCGGCAAAGGTCAAAGAATTTTTCGGTAAGCCTACTGTGATTATTTCGCGTGACGGAGAAGAGGCAAAGGGCTCGGGCAGAAGTGTTGAGGGATTTTCCCTTTGTGATGCGGTTTTTGCCTGCTCGGATTTACTTACCCATTTCGGCGGTCACCCTATGGCGGCAGGACTTTCACTAAAAAGCAAAAATATTGAATTGTTCCGCCAAAGAATTAACGAATATGCCCTTAAGCAGGAAAATATGCCGTTTAATGCGTGTAATATTGACTGCAGGTTAAATCCTGCTTTAATAAGCGTTCAGCTTGTTGAACCGCTTGCGTATCTTGCTCCTTACGGTGCGGGTAATCCTACACCGCTTGTCGGGTTGTATAAAATGACTCTTTCACAGATTACTCCGCTGTCACAAAATAAGCATTTAAGGCTGCAGTTTAAACGCAATAATTCGACAGTATCGGTTATGAATTTCTTTACCACGCAACAGGAATTTCCTTATAAAGTAGGAGATGTACTTGACCTTGCGGTTACGCTCGATATAAACGAATTTAACGGTCAACGCAATGTTTCCATAATATTAAAGGAAATAAAACCGTCAGTGCTTGATACCAAAGACTTCTTGCAAAGTCAGAGAAACTACGAAGATTTTAAACTCGGTTTAAATCTTACAAATGCGCAAATAACCGATCTTTTGCCTACTCGTGAAGATTTTGCAATACTATATGTATTCTTAAGAAAATCGGGAGGCTATGCCTATCCTATCGAAACGCTTGTACATAAACTTGATTATAAATTGTCTATCGGAAAAATCAGGATTATTCTTGACGCAATGAGCGAACTGTCGCTTATTGAGGTGATTGAAGGAATAAACAGCGCACAAATCAGAGTTTCCGAAGTGTCGCAAAAGGTTGATCTTAATTCAGCCGATACGGTTATAAAATTGAGGGGGATGCAGTAATGAGTAAATATTCAGGAATAGCACATTATCAGGATTTCAACGAGCTTGTAAAGTTGCTTGGCCAGTCAAACAGTACATATGATATTGACAAAATTACAAAAGCATACAAGTTTGCCGAAAAGGCTCATGGCGACCAAAGAAGAGTGTCGGGCATTCCTTATATTCTGCACCCGACTTCCGTTGCCTGTATTCTTGCCGAACTCGGTATGGATACAGACGCAATCTGCGCCGCACTTCTTCACGATGTTGTTGAGGATACTCCTACAACGCTTGAGGAAGTTGAAAAACTTTTCGGTGCGGATGTTGCAAGGCTGATTGACGGTGTTACCAAGATTTCAAAAATCGCTTTTTCTTCAAGAGAGCAAAGACAGGCAGAAAACATCAGAAAAATGCTTATTGCAATGGCAAACGACATCAGAGTAATTATTATTAAACTTGCCGACCGTTTGCATAATATGCGTACAATAAGCTGTATGCCTGAGCAGAGCAGAAGAGATAAGGCTCACGAAAATATGCAGGTATATGCTCCTATTGCTCACCGCCTCGGTATCAAAACAATAAAAGACGAGCTTGAGGATTTGTCTTTGCAGTACCTTGACCCGATTGGTTACAAGGAGATTGAAGATGCTATCAGCCTTTCGGAAAACGACCGTGACAAGTTTATTGAATCTATAAAAAATCAAATTCTTGAAAAAACAAATAATATAATAAAAAATGTTTACATAAGCGGCAGAGTAAAGAGTGTTTACAGTATTTACCGCAAAACATTTATGCAGGGCAAAACGATTGACCAAATTTTTGATGTCTTTGCAGTGCGTGTAATTGTAGATACCGTATCGGATTGTTATAATGTACTCGGCGTAGTTCATGATATTTTTAAACCTATTCCGAACCGTTTTAAAGATTATATTTCTATGCCTAAGCCGAATATGTATCAGTCATTGCACACAACCGTACTTGACAAGAGAGCCATTCCTTTTGAAGTTCAGATAAGAACATGGGAAATGCACTACACCGCCGAATACGGTATCGCAGCGCACTGGAAGTATAAACTCGGTATGGGTGCGGGCGGAAAAGGCGAAAGTACCCGCCTTGCCGAAAACATCGAGAAAGTCAAAAATATGATTCTCGATCAGCTTGAAGCCGAAGATGTAACGGATATTGCAAAGAATATCAGAAATGACTTTGAAGAAAACGATGTTTATGTATTTACACCAAAGGGCGATGTAATGGTTATACCGAACGGTTCAACCCCTATTGACCTCGCCTATATTATTCATACACAGGTAGGACACCGAATGGTCGGCGCTAAAGTAAACGGAAAAATCGTGCCGATTGACTATAAATTAAAAACGGGTGAAATCTGCGAGATTATTACTCAAAAAGAAGAGCATCCTAATAAAGCATGGATAGATATTTGTAAGACTGCTTCTGCAAAGTCAAAAATTCGTCAGTGGTATAAGCACGAAAAGCGTGACGAAAACATTGCCGAAGGTAAGCAGATGCTTGAAAAAGAATTTAAGCGCAACGGCATTAATCTTTCCGATGAAGAGTTTGTTGAGTTTATTGAAAAAATGCTTATGAAAAAGCAGTATGTAACCCTCGACGATGTTTATGCCGCAATCGGTTACGGCGGTATTCAGCTTTGGAAAGTTATGCCGAGAATTAAGGAAGAATACCAGAAAACCTATGCCGCAGATATAGAAAAAATCGAAGTTCCGCAAGCTCCCCGTAAAAAGCCAAAGGCATCTTCGGGCGTTGTAATTGAGGGTACAGACGATGTTCTGGTTAAGTTCTCAAATTGTTGTAATCCTTTGCCGGGCGATGAGATTATAGGTTATATTACGAGAGGTTACGGAGTATCAATCCATAAGAGGGAATGTACAAATGTTCCTAAGGATCTTAATGACTGCGAAGAACCTGAAAGATGGGTAAGCTGTTATTGGGAAGACAAGGCAGGAGAGGCATTCCGTAGTACATTGCAGATTATTGCTACCGACAGAACAGGACTTCTTGCAGATGTAACAATCAAACTTTCAAATATGCACATCTTTATTCATTCTCTTAATTCAAGAGAAGTCGGCGACGGCAAAGCTATGGTAACCGCTACTATTGATGTTACAGGTAAAAATCACCTTAAAGGTGTAATTTCAAAACTTTCTGACATCAGCGGAATTATTGAGATTAAGAGGTTATAATATGAAAGCAATATTACAGAGAGTTACTTTTGCGGAAGTAAAGGTTGACGGCAATACAGTCGGTAAGATTGACAACGGATTTTTAATTCTGCTCGGTGTTGCGGAGGGCGATACCGAAAAAGAGGCAGACGCACTTTCGTCAAAGATTGCAACTTTGCGAGTATTTACCGACGAAAACGATAAAATGAATCTGTCGCTTGCGGATATTGACGGTGAAGTGCTTGTTATTTCAAATTTTACGCTTTATGCAGATTGTTCGCACGGCAGACGACCAAATTTTATGAAAGCCGCCAAACCAGATATTGCAGAGCCTTTATATGAATATTTTTGTAAAAAGATGCTCGACAACGGTGTTCGTAAGGCAGAAAAGGGAATATTCGGTGCCGATATGAAAGTATCTTTGCTTAATGACGGCCCTGTTACCATTGATATTGACACCCGTGATTTAAAATATTAACAATACAAGCAGGTAATGAAAATGATAGATTATAAAATTTTTAATGTTACCGATTTGGCTACAAATTGCGTATATCTTATTGACAAGGAAACAGGCTGTAACGCAGTTGTGGACCCCGGTGCAAAGTCAGATAAACTTATTGAACAGATAAATGCAGACGGCGGAAAACTCACCTACATTTTGCTTACTCACGGTCATTATGACCACATAACATTCGCAAAACAGCTTGCGGATATGTTTGGTGCAATGATTATAACAGGTAAAGCAAATGCAGAGTTTCTTTCCGATTCAACACTTAATCTTACCGCTTTCCATAATATAAACCTTGAGCCGTTTAAAGCAGATGTTTATCTTGAGGACGGCGATACCTTTATGATTGGCGAAACTAAGGTGAAGTATATCAGCACACCCGGGCATACAAAGGGCTGCGGATGCTATATAACAGATAAACTTTTGATTTGCGGTGATACATTGTTTTGCGAATCATACGGCAGAACCGATTTACCGACAGGCAATAACAACGATATGGTAAACTCTATTAAAAAGCTAAAGCAGCTTGAGGGTGACTATATCGTAATCCCGGGTCACGGCCCGACATCCACTCTCGAGCACGAGAAAAAATATAATCCTTTAATGAGCAGGGTTTGATATGAATTTATATGTAATTAATCATGGCTTTCACTATGAACTTGAAAATGTGGCAAGATTGTTTTTTCCTAATGAAAAAATAACGGTTGTGCGTGAATGCGAGCGTAAGGAAGAGCCGTATATATATACCAAAATGTCAGATAAACTGACAGTTGAGGTAAAGGCAGGAGATTTTAATAAATCTCTGAATACTGAAAATACAGGCGAAGATAATGAAAAGGAACTTTCGCTTGCACAGATGCTTTATAAACTTTTGTGTGAATTTACAGGCATAAATCAACCTTGGGGTTTGCTTACGGGTGTTCGTCCTATAAAACTTTTTAGGAATGTTTCAAATGAGCAGGGCTTTGAAAAGGCTAAAGAAATATTTGCAAATGACTACTATGTAAGTCCAGAAAAACTCAACCTTGCCGTAATGACGGAGGAAAACGAAAGAAAAATCATTGAGCTTTCCAAGCCCGATTCTTTCAGTTTATATGTGGGTGTTCCTTTTTGCCCGTCAAGATGCAGTTATTGTTCGTTTGTAATGTCATCTATAGAAAGAGCAAAAAAACTTGTAGACCCGTATGCCGATTTACTTTGCGAGGAGATTAAACTTACAGCCGAAATCGCCAATAAACTCGGACTAAGACTTGAAACCGTGTATTTTGGCGGCGGCACACCGACTACTCTTTCGGCAGAACAGCTTTCAAAGGTAATCGGTACTGTAAACGGTAATTTCAATATGTCAGCTTGCAGAGAATTTACGGTTGAGGCAGGCAGACCCGATACAATTACTGCCGAAAAGTTAAAGGCTTTAAAAGAAAATAATGTTGACAGAATAAGCATAAATCCACAGACATTAAATGACGATGTTCTGCGTGAGATAGGCAGAAAACATACTGTACAGCAGTTTTTTGACGCTTTTGCTCTTGCAAGAAAATGCGGTTTTACAAATATAAATACCGACCTTATCGCAGGTTTGCCGACAGATACTTACGAAAGTTTTAAAAAGTCGGTTGACGGTATTCTTGCACTTGACGCCGAATGTATTACAGTGCACACTCTTAGTATGAAACGCAGTTCCACACTTACCGAAAAAGGTGTTACGATTGACAGAGAGGGCGCAGAAACCACAAGAAAAATGCTCGAATATAATCAAAATGAACTTTTGAAAAAGAATTACATTCCGTATTATCTGTACAGACAGAGCAGAATGGCAGGCAACCTTGAAAATGTCGGTTGGTCTAAAAAAGGCTATGAAAGTCTTTACAATGTTTATGTTATGGACGAAACCCATACAATTCTCGGCTGCGGTTCGGGTGCTGTTACCAAACTCAAGAGAAATAATCCCGACTATCTCGAACGCATATTTAACTTTAAGTATCCGTATGAATATATTGACAGATTTGAGGAAATGATAAAAAGAAAAAATGCAATTTCGGCATTTTATACACAATAAATTTGTTGCTAATCCCGTGCAATAATGCTATAATAGCACAGATATATTATATAGAAAGGTATGACTGATATGGGAAAATTCGACGGTATTTTAGACGATGTTATTGTAAATGCAAAGGCAGCGGCGTCTGTTGTTTCTAAAAAAGCATCTGATGTTTATGACAATTCAAAGCAAAAAATTGTTGCGGCTGAAATCAGAGCGGAAATTAACACCAAACTTAAAGAACTTGGTGCGCTCACTTATAAAAGTGTGGTACACGGTACTGATTTGTCAGACAAAATCAAAGAAAAATCCGCTGAAATTACAGAACTTAAAGAAAATCTTGATCTTATCAACGATAGCATTTCAGCAACAAAAAGTGTTACTTATTGCCCTGAATGCGGAAGTGATGTTCCTGAAAATTCAAAGTTCTGCAACAGCTGCGGCGCAAAGCTTGATGAAGATAAAGCACAGCTTTAATATTTGATTTTATTTTGATAATTTGGTAATGGGTGATTTAATTTGTCTAAAAAATACAATGCGATAAGTAATGCGGAGGAAAATATTTCTCATTCCTTTTTAAAAGGTGCAGCAATACTTACGCTGAGTATGGTTGTTGTAAAAATCATCGGACTTCTTGACCAGGTACTTCTTACAAACATTTACTCTATGTTTGGCGAAGAATACGCTACAATGGGTTCGGGTCTTTTCAGCAACGCATACGAAATTTTTGTTGTTATATTTACGGTTGCTACAGGAGGACTTCCTATTGCAATTTCCAGACTTGTATCAGAGAGTATAGCTCAAAAAAGATACAAGGATGTCAAGCTGATACATAAGGTATCAATTCCGTTTTTTTCAATAGTCGGCATTGTGTCATTTATGATAATGATTGCAGGCAGTTTTATTTATGTAAGAATAATTGATTCTCCGTATTCGATTTATGCAATGCTTTGCCTTGCTCCGACTATTCTTTTCGGCTGTCTTGTTTCTATTTACAGAGGCTATTTTGAGGGACAGAGAAATATGTTCCCGACTGCAATCTCTGAAATAATCGAGTCAGGCGTAAAACTTATTCTTGGTCTTACTTTTGCATACCTCGTTATGAAATTCGGTATGGACCAATATAATGCTACAGGAGAGTTCCTTTGGTTTACTTTTGAATCGCAGTATGACGCAATGAATACAATTCTTGCGTTTTCCGTAGCAGGTGCTATCTGCGGTATTTCTTCGGGCAGCTTTATGGCTTTTGTATTCTTATTGCTCCGCTTTAAAATCGGCGGTGACGGAATACCCGAAGAATATTACGAAAATTCTCTTGATGCACGCACAAAGAGAGAAACTTTTATACTTATGGTAAAAACTGCCGTGCCCACAGCAATGGGTGCTTTCATAATGAGTATGGGTTCGCTTATTGACCAGATTATTATTCAGCGTGTACTCAAAGAACTTGCGGTAACTAATCCACAGGCACTTATTGACCAGTACGGCAAATACGGTTTTACCGAATCAATTGTAAACGACCCTATTACAATTCACACTAAACTTTGGGGTTGTTATGCGGCAGCACTTAAACTTATGCAGCTTGTAACTGCGGTTACACAGGTATTCGGTTCAAGTGCCATGCCTAATGTTACAAGTGCATGGACAAAGGGCGACAAGAAAGTCCTTAAAACTTCAATGGAAACTGTATTCGGTATGACAATGATATTTACTCTTCCGATGGGTATAGGTCTTTGTGTTCTTGCACATCCGATTATGTCATTTATTTATACAAGTGAGTCTATTGCCGCTATCGGCGGTAATGTACTTATGCTTATGGGACTTACAACTATTTTTGCGGCTATTGAAACACCTATTTGCAGTATGCTGCAGGGCATAGGCAGAACAGATCTTCCTATGAAGTTGTATGCGTTCGGTATGGTTGTAAAAATCGGTATTACATGGATGTTTGTAAGTATTCCTTCCATCAATATTCAGGGCGCAACGGCAGGCTCGCTTATCGGTTACTTCTTGTCTTGTGTTGTAGGCATTTATCTGCTTATTAAACATTCAAAAATAAGAATAAACTTCTATACTACTACAATCAAGCCTTTAATCGGTGCAGTAGCAAGCGGATTGACTGCTTATCTTGTAAATGCAGGCGTACTTATGGTTGCTCCGCACAGAGTTGCGACAATCTGCGCAATTATTGCTGCAATCATCGTTTACATCTTTGTTTTGTTAATATTGCGTACTTTTACTGCCACAGTAATAGAATTTTTGCCAAAAGGGGAAAAAATTGCAAAACTACTTGCAAAATTCCATCTTATTGGGTAAAATATTAATTAAGATTGCGAATTTTTACTACTTGCGACATATTGCATAGTAAAGCTTTTGCCTGAGAGGAAGTTTGAAATGGATTTTAAAGAAAAGTCGGAATACAAATTTGAAGATTTAGTTAAAATTGTAAAAATTCTCCGTGCTCCGGGCGGTTGTCCGTGGGACAGAGAACAGACTCACAAATCTATCCGTTCAAACTTCATTGAAGAAACCTATGAGGCTGTTGAGGCTATTGATACAGAGGATAATGACCTTTTAAAGGAAGAACTCGGAGATGTGCTCTTACAGGTCGCTCTTCATTCTGAAATTGAAAGCGAAAAAGGTACATTTAATATTGACGATGTATGTGACGGAGTTTGCAAAAAACTTATTATCCGTCATCCGCATGTATTTGGCAATGTAAATGCCGATACTACCGAACAGGTGCTCAAAAATTGGGATGCTATAAAGATGCAGACCAAAGAGCAGAAAACTCAAACACAGGCAATGGAAAGCGTTTCTAAGGCTTTGCCTTCACTTATGAGAAGTTCAAAGGTTCAGCAGAAAGCCGCAAAGGTCGGTTTTGACTGGAGCAATGCGGAAGATGCACTCGCTAAACTTTATGAAGAATGCGATGAACTTAAAGAGGCTGTCTCAAAGGGTGATACCGATAATCAGTATGAAGAGCTCGGAGATGTTCTTTTCTCTGCGGTAAATGTTGCAAGACTGTTAAAGATTGACAGTGAACACGCTCTTTACGATGCGTGCGACAAGTTTATAGGTCGTTTTTCAAAAGTTGAAGCGCTTGCAAAAGAGCGTGGAATTGATATGAAAAGCGCAACTTTGTCAGAGCTTGATTCCCTTTGGGATGAAGTAAAAATAAAAGAATAATTTGGAGGTCCATTGATATGAACAAAACAGAACTTATTTCAGCTGTTGCTGAGCAGAGCGGTCTTACTAAGAAAGATGCAGAAAAGGCAGTTACAGCAGTTATTGATACAATTATCGACTCTGTTGCCAAAGACGAGAAGGTACAGATTGCAGGCTTTGGTACATTTGAGCAGCGCCAGAGAAAGGCAAGAACAGGCAGCGACCCAAGAACAGGTAATCCAATTGAAATCGCAGCATCTAAGGTTCCGGCTTTCAAGGCAGGCAAGGTATTTAAGGATACTGTAAATCAGTAATTGATTTTTCGGAGTCGGCGTTTGTCGGCTCCTTTTTTTGTCGGAGGTGAAACAATGCGACTTGATAAATATTTAAAAGTTTCAAGACTTATTAAACGCAGAACTATTGCTAACGAGGCTTGCGACGCAGGTAAAGTAAGCGTGAACGGTAAAGAAGCGAGAGCGTCATACGATGTAAAAGTCGGAGATGTAATCGAAATTACTCTCGGTTCAAGAAGTGTCAAAGTAAAGGTTACAGCCGTAAAGGAAGTTGTCCGTAAAGAGGAAGCCGATACAATGTATGAGGCTGTAGTTTAATTGAAAATGTAATATTTTTGTTTTAATCTCCGTATAAATTAAGTAGCATTTATACGGAGGTATTTTTATGAGTGAAATTCCAAAAGGAAAAAATCATACTCTTATGCTTGATGCACGAGGTAAACTTATGCTTACGGGTGCGGAAGATGTAAGCGGCTTTAACGAAGAAACGGTGTCTGTACTTACCTCGTGCGGCAGATTGATTATTAAGGGAGAACGACTGCATATTGACAAATTGAATCTTGAATCGGGTGAAGTGTCAATTGACGGAAAAATAAATGCTATGCAGTATATAGGCAATGATAATTCCCGCTCAAGACTTTCTAAACTTTTTAAATAGGTGAGCTATGGAAATTGATTTTTATATTCAATCTCAAGCTTTTTTATATTCGCTTTTATTCGGTGTAGGGCTTGGAATGTTGTACGGCGTATTTAAGTTTATAAGAGTAGCGTTTTTAAGTACCAAAACCGCAGTTATTATTGCCGATATAATTTTTATGCTTATTGCAAGTATTGCGCTGTTTTTATATTCACTTGCAATGCTGTACGGATATGTCAGAATTTATATTGTATTCGGTGCTTTGTGCGGCTTTTTGGCATACAGGTTTTCGCTTGGAAAACTCATTTCAAGGATATATTGCCCAATAATAAATGCGATTAATGTTATAATCCAAAAAATTAAAACAAAATTTAAAAAAATTACAAAAAAACTATTGAAAAGCAGCAACAATATATTGTATAATATGAGTAAGAAAATAGATACATTTAGAAATAAACGAATAGGTTTATCGGTAAGAAAAAAGGTTAAGGCGAGTAATGAAAAAGGAAAAGAAAAAACCGCAGATTAATCCTGAAAGTAAAGCCGAAAATACAACTATAAAGGAAATTGAACCTAAAAAGAAAAAACGAGGAAGATATGTACTTTTATATCTCGCAATTATCGGATTTGCTTTTTACGCAGTTATCACTATAGTTAATCAAAATATTCAGATAGCCGACAAAAGAGCTGAACTTGATGAGATTAATAAGCAGATTAATGTGGTTGAAATCCAGACCAGATATTTGGATAAAGTTAAAGGCTACACAGGCGACCAGCTTAAAGAATACATTGAGAAAATAGCCAAAAACGAAATGGGTTATGTTAGCGAAGGCGAAAGAATTTTCTATAATGTTTCGGGCGAATAGCTCTTGTAAAGTCAAAGGGTAGAATATAAATTAAGGGGTAAATAATTTTTATGGCAATTGAAGTCGGTATGATTTTAGAAGGTAAGGTTTCGGGTATAACAAAGTTTGGTGCATTTGTCGATTTACCCGATTCACAGACAGGTATGGTACATATTTCAGAGGTAGCACATACCTATATTAATGAAATTGGTGATTATGTTAAGGTAGGACAGACTGTAAAGGTAAAGGTTCTTGCCCTCAATAACGGCAAAATCAGCCTTTCTATGAAACAGGCAGTTCCGCAGGAGCGTAAGCCAAGAAATAACGACAGAGGTGACAGACCTGAAAGAGGCGACAGAAACAACCGCCGCCAGGGTACACCAAGACAGCCGTACAAACCTGCACCACCCGTTAAGTCACCGGGAAATTATGAGTGGCAGGCTTCAAAAAAGAATACCCCCACAAGCTTTGAGGATATGATGTCTAAGTTTAAACAGACAAGCGAAGACAAAATTTCTGACCTCAAGCGTGGTGGTGAAAGCCGCAGCTACAGCCGCAGAGGCAACGGCAACGGCAGAAAATAAATTACCTGAAAAGGGAGGCACAATTATGAAATATACTTACACAGCAAGAAAGGTAACACTCAGAGATAACTTTAAAGAAAGAGCTGAAAAAAAGCTTGATAAATTCGGAAAACTTTTTTCTGAGAATGCCACAGTAAACATAGTTGTCACCCTCGAAAAGAACCGTCAGACTGTTGAAGTTACAATCAGAGATAACGGTCTTGTTCTTCGTGCTGAGAGCACAATGCCTGAAATGAATGACGCCCTTGATAAAGTTGTTGACATTCTCGGCCGTCAGATTCGTAAAAACAAGACTAAGCTCGAAAAGAAGATTAAGAGCGGGAGCATTGATGATTTCGTAAGTCTAAGTCCGGAAATTAACGAGGCTGAAGACGATGACTACAAGATCATGCGTAAAAAGCATATTATTATTAAACCTATTACCGTTGACGAGGCTATTCTTGAGATGAATATGGTAAACCATAACTTCTTTATGTTCAAGAATGCCGACACTGATGAAATCAATGTGGTTTATAAGCGTGAAAACGGTGATTACGGTCTTTTGGAGCCAACTGTCTAAGGCCTGTAATTAAGCATGCAGGATTTTAATTAATTTTGTATGCTAATATAAATTAAAAATACTGATAAGGGTATCGGTTATTCCGATACCCTTTTTTAAGGAATAAGGAGTGAATTCGGTGCTTAAGTTTTCCGCACCTTGTATTTTCGGTCTTGAGGGACTGTGTGCAAATGAATTTAAATTTTTAGGTTTAAAAAATGTTGAGGCTCATAACGGAAAGGTAACCTTTGAGGGCGATTTTTCAGATATGGCAAAGGCAAATATCAATTCAAGATATGCCGAAAGAATACAGATTTTGCTTGCAGAGTTTGAGGCGGTAAGTTTTGAAGAACTGTTTGAAGGTGTCAAATCAGTCGCTTGGGAAGATTTTATAGGTGTTAACGACGCTTTTCCTGTAAAAGGAAGATGCCTTAGCTCAAAACTGATGAGTGTTCCTGATTGTCAGAAAATTATCAAAAAAGCTGTTGTAACAAGACTTTCCGAAAAATATATGCTGCCTTGGCTTGAGGAAAGCGGCCCGCTGCACCAAATTCAGTTCCTTATTATGAATGATAAGGTCAGCGTTATGCTTGATACTTCGGGCGCAGGACTTCACAAGCGTGGATACCGTGCCGAATCAAACGAAGCACCGATAAAAGAAACTCTTGCCGCTGCAATGGCTGATTTGTCAAGGGTAAGAGGTAATCATTTTGTTGTTGACCCTATGTGCGGCAGCGGTACTATTCTTATAGAGGCGGCTTTAAAAGCAATGAAAATAGCACCGGGAATCAATCGTTATTTTGCAGCCGAAAAATGGAATTGCGTTCCGTCAGATGTATGGAAAGAGCAAAGAGAAATTGCAAAAGCAAATGAAAAGCGTGATTGCGATTTCCGTGCCGAGGGATATGACATTGACGAACTTGCACTTGAAGTAGCAAAAAAGAACGCAAAACTTGCAGGTGTTGCTGACAGAATTACATTTGCTAAGCGTGATATAAAGGATTTTGAGCTTAACGAAGGTTTTATGACAGTGATAACTAATCCGCCTTACGGAGAAAGATTGCTTGATGTAAAATCAGCAGAAGAACTTTACAAGATAATGGGTGAAAAATTTAAAAGAACACAAGGTAAAAGTTACACAATAATTACTCCTGACGATGACTTTGAAAAAATCTTTGGAAGAAAAGCCGATAAGCGCAGAAAATTGTATAACGGCACTTTAAAATGCCAACTTTATATGTATTTTAAGTGAAACCTAAGTGAAGTTGTTGATTTATTTTTAAAAATGTAGTATGATAATTTAGATATATTATTTTAGGAGGCATTCTTTTGGAAGAGAATAAAGATTTTTTTGCCGAAACAGAGAACACTCAGACTTCGGCAGAAACAAATAATGATGCTGCAGAGACCCCTGATGAAGTTAAAGGCACAATAAATGTAATTGCCGGAGAGGACGGTCCTACAGCGGTATTTACAGCCGATTCAACTCCTGCGAAAAAGAAAACAATTCAGACCCCGATTATTATTGCGGGCGTAATAGTTTTAGCTTTTATTGCTGCATTTTTCGTATTTACTTCATTCTTCAATTCAAGTATTGTTGGTACATGGGTACTTGTAGAGGACAGTAACGGCGCTACTTATGATGAGGCTGGCGACGGTATTACATATTACACACTTGATAAAGATGGCAACATTACAGTTTCTGTCGGTACAATTACTCAAAAATCAACTTATACAACAACAAGCGAAAACGGTACTGATTATGTAAACTCAACTAATGTTTTCTCGGGTTCATACACAATTTCAGGTAATATCTTCACAGGAAGAACATTTAAGCTTACAGTAGACGGTGTTGAAAAACCTTATATTTTCAAGAGCGCAACTGTTAAAAAACCTGAACTTAAAGTTCCTGACACATTCAAAAAGAGCGATAAATTAACAGGTAATTGGAACATTCCTTCTTATGATATTACTTATACATTTAATGCTGACGGTACTTTTATCGCCGATATGTACGGTTCAATCACATATGAGGGTGTTTATACCTACGATAATGAAAAAATAACAGTAACATACTATGCAGATTCAGAAGCAACAATTGATATTCCGTATGCGTTTGACGGAAACGATACACTTGTTATGAACGGTATGGGATATTACAGAATGAACGATGACGGCTCGCTTGTAGCTACACCGGATCGGGCTTAAAATTAAATAACAAATATAATAGGCAACACTGCTTTTTGCGGTGTTGCCTATCGTCATTTTAGGAATAAGTTATTTTATTTCACAAGGAGGGAAAGGGTATTAAAAAGTTTATTTATGCTGTTTTGACTATTGTTATAATGTTTTTTGTCGCAAATATGTCTGCAATTGCGGTTGAAAAATACAATTTTAATACTTTTTCAAATTGTGAAGAAGTTTATTTTGATGCTGATGATAACGGTGCGTTTGCTTTTGCGTACAACGGAAAAACTGTTTATACTCAAAGTTTTGTACCTACAATAAAGTCATACAGCTTTACCGTTGATGGTGGATTTGTAGGAGTACCTTTCATTGATAAAGATACTGTTTGTGCAGTATATATGACAAATGATTTTAAGTACCGTATAGTGCGTATTAATTGTTTTGACGGCAGAGTTAGTTATGTAAATTCCAATGCTTTAGATGACTTTAATTATACCGATATTTCAATTTGCAATAACAGGCTTTATGTTATGAAAACGGACGAAGTGTATTGTTATGTTTCGGCATATGATTTTAACGGAAAGCATTTGTCTGATTACAGATTCAGCGAAAAGAATGTGAATGCCATTACAACTAATAACGGCAGTGCATATGTTTTTCTTTATGACGGTTCCGTATACAGACTTGATGAAAACAAAGCCGAATATTGCACGAGAGTGCGTGATTGCTCGGATTTTTATAACAGCGGTGCGGGATTTTTGTCTGACAGCAGAGGATATATTTATTCGTTAAACGAAAATAAAGAATATACAAATATGTATAATTGTACAAATCCGTTTTCTGTAAGTAATGAGAGTATTTATTACTACAGATCGGGTTCTGTATATCGCACTTCTCTTAATAACAGCAGCATTACAAAGTATGAAATAAACCGAAATACCGGAAAAATTCTATATGCGTGCGGAAAAGTCGTTGCAATTACAGATGATTATTCTACTGCAACGATTATCGGTAATTCCGATTTTAAAAATATTGATTTTAATACAAATTCAGATACCAAACCGCAATCAAATAATTTCACAGATAAAAATGACGGTAATTCAAATGCGAATTTCTCCGATTATATTTTTACTGATGACGGCTTTATTTGCAATATAAAAAGCGGAACAACAGCAGCACAGCTTAAAAAGAATTGTCCGCCGATAACTTCTGTAACCGATAAAAACGGAAATAATTTGAGCGGTAAATTGAGAACAGGTGCAGTTGTAGCCACAAAAGAAACAAGCTACACTGTTGTTGTACTCGGTGATGTAACAGGTACGGGAACGG
The DNA here is from genome assembly GCF_015553695.1 of Ruminococcus sp. BSD2780120874_150323_B10. NCBI lineage: Bacteria > Bacillati > Bacillota > Clostridia > Eubacteriales > Oscillospiraceae > Ruminococcus > Ruminococcus sp. BSD2780120874_150323_B10. The sequence continues at coordinate 110,501 of NZ_JADNHD010000001.1, read as the reverse complement.
TTAGCTCAAATGATTATAAATTGCTTATGAAAACATTGACAGGTGAGAAAGAGATTTTTGGAGCATACAAAAAAGCCGCCGATTATAACCTCGACGGCTCTGTTGATAATAAGGATTTAGTTTTGATAGCACAGAGAAGATAAATCAGTCTTCCATTTCCCAGTTGTGCCAAACATTCTGAATGTCATCGTTGTCCTCAAACATATCAAGCATTTTCTGCATCTTTGTTTTATTATCCTCGTCATCAATCTTTGTGTATGTGCTCGGTACCATTTCGAGTTCGGCAGAAACGAATGTATAACCTGCTTTTTCAAGGTCATCTCTTACTGCGCTGAAATCTTCAGGCTCGGTGTAAATTGTAAATACATCTTCGTCAGCCTCAAAATCAGATGCGCCGTACTCAAGTGCGTCGCTCATAACAGTGTCTTCGTCCTTATCAAGGTCTTCACGCTCAATTACAAGTACGCCTTTCTTTGTAAACATAAAGCTTACGCAACCCTGAGTACCCATATTACCGCCGAACTTATCAAAGTAATGTCTTACTTCACCTGCTGTTCTGTTACGGTTGTCTGTAAGAGCCTCAACGATTACCGCAACACCGTTAGGACCGTATCCTTCGTATGTAACTGCCTCATAGTTTGCACCGTCACCGCCGCTGGCAGCCTTTTTGATAATACGCTCAATGTTGTCGTTAGGAACATTGTTAGCCTTTGCTTTAGCAATACAATCCTTAAGCTTTGAGTTTACGCTCGGATCAGCACTGCCGCCCTCACGGATAGCAACGATAAGCTCTCTGCCTATCTTGGTAAAAACCTTAGCTCTTGCAGCATCGTTTTTACCTTTTTTCTGTTTAATGGTACTCCATTTGTTATGTCCTGACATAAAATCATTCCTTTTTAATAAAATACTACATCCTTATTAGTATATCATATACTTATATCTGATGTAAACTAAAAAAGTTATTACAGTTTTGTAACAATCTCTTTGCTATATGAATTATAGTGTGGTATAATGTATTTAAATAAAAACAGATTTTATAAATTAAGTTTTGAAATATAAGAATTTATAATATGAAAGGAAGTTTACCAATGATAAAATCAATGACAGGCTTTGGCAGATGTCGCACTGTTTTGCATGGCAGAGAAATCAGTGTTGAGATAAAAAGCGTAAATCATCGTTTTTTTGAATTTTCCTGCAGAACTCCAAAGGGCTACGGTTTTCTTGACGATAAACTCAAGGCTCTTGTAAATTCAAGAGTATCCCGCGGTAAGATTGATATGTTTGTTACAGTAGGCGCTGCAGAAGACACACCTGCCGAGGTAAAAATTAATCATTCTCTTGTTTCGGGTTATATTAATGCAATGAAAGAGATTTCGGAAACTTACGGAATCGAAAATGATGTTACGGTTACGGCTATCTCTCGTTTTCCCGATGTATATACGGTTTCAAAAGCACCTGAAAATGAAGAAGAAATCACAGCGGATGTACTTGAGGCAGCAAATACGGCTATTGACGGATTTATTGCAATGCGTGAGGCTGAGGGCGAAAAAATGAAAGCCGATATTCTTGGCAGAGCGGAAGTTATACTTGCTACCGTTGATGAGATTGACGAGCGTTCACCGCAAACGGTAAAAGAATACGAAGAGCGTTTGCTTGACAGAATTAACCGCACTTTGCAGGATTACAATATCAATATTGACGAGCAGAGAGTGCTTACCGAAGTAGCTGTTTTTGCCGATAAAGTAGCTGTTGCCGAAGAAACCGTAAGACTTAGAAGTCACTTTGCACAGCTTTCAAAGATAATGGAATCGCAGACTCCGATCGGCAGAGAAATAGACTTTATTATTCAGGAAATGAACCGAGAGGCGAACACAATCGGTTCAAAGGTTCAGGACGCCGAAATTGCCCATAAGGTTGTAAAAATCAAGAGCGAAATTGAAAAAATGCGTGAGCAGATTCAGAATATTGAGTAAGGAGAAATTATGAAACTTATCAATATCGGATTTGGCAATCTTGTAAATTCTGATAAACTTATTGCCGTTGTTGCACCCGATGCGGCACCCGTAAAGAGAATTGTGCAGGATGCAAAATCAAAAGGAATGCTTGTTGACGCCACTTGCGGAAGAAAGTGCAAGGCGGTACTTGTAACGGAAGACGACCACATTGTGTTGTCCGCCATCTCCGCAGAGGCTATTCATAACAGAACAGTTGAAAGCGAGGAACAAAAGGATGAACAGTAAGTCTAAGGGTAAGCTCGTGCTTTACACAGGTTCTTCCGGTGTAGGCAAGGGCACAATTATGGCAGAGCTTTTAAAGCGCAATCCCAATATTCGCCTTTCGGTATCAAATACCACAAGAAAACCTCGAAAAGGTGAAATTGACGGAGTGCATTATAATTTTGTTACTAAGGAACAGTTTGAAAAACTTATAGAAGAAAACGGTTTTCTTGAGTATGCAAAGTATTGTGACAATTACTACGGCACACCTAAAAAACAGGTAGAAGATTTACTCAATCAGGGCTATGATGTATTCCTTGAAATTGAGGTTCAGGGAGGACTTCAAATTCTTGAAAAATATCCTGATGTGTTAAGTATTTTTATTCTTCCTACTTCTATAGATTCGCTTTCACGCAGACTTCACCGCAGAGGAACCGAAGATGAAAAAACCATCGCTAAGCGACTTGCAGAGGCGGAGCATGAGATGTCATTTAAGAACAGATATAAGTACAATGTTGTGAACGATGACCTCGACACAGCGGTAAACGAAGTTCTTGATATTTTAGAAAAAGAGAGTAAATAACCGATTTTTTCGGAAAATATATTATGATAATGATAGGAGATTAATTATGCATAAGGTTAATGTTGACGAATTATTCGCAGGTAAGCAAAGTAAGTATGCACTCGTTGTAGGTGTTGCAAAGAGAGCAAGAGAGATTACAGCAGAGCAGGAAGAAAGCGGTGAGGTTACAGACGACAAGCCTGTTCTCATTGCTATTGATGAAATCAAAAATCACGAAATAGGCATTTTAGAGCCTGACGATGATGAACTCCAGAATAGCTGAAATTGCTGTTGAAAAAGCAGCGTATTCCTTTGACAAGGCATTTGACTATGTGATTCCCGCTTCTATGCTTGACAAGGCGGCAGCGGGAACACGGGTTCTTGTGCCTTTCGGCAGAGGAAATCGTAAAAGGCAGGGGATAATAACCGCTGTTCATCAGGGTGAAAGCAAAGGCTTGAAGTCTGTTATTTCCGTACTTGATGATGAGCCTGTTTTAAACGATGAAATGCTTAAAACAGCCGCTTTTATGAAATCTCATTACTTTTGCACCTTTTATGAGGCTGTAAAAACAATGTTGCCTGCAGGTATTAACTACAAAGTTACTACTATGTACGGTGCAAAAGATGAAAGCGAGTTTTCCTTTGACGAACTTACGGACGAGGAAAAACGAGTTTATAATTACCTTTTTTCTAAGCGAAAAGCAGTAAAAAGCGAAGTATTGCTTGATGCTTTCGGTTACAGTACAACAGAACCTTTTGAACTCCTTGTTCAAAAAGGGGTGTTGTATAAGTCGGACGAGATTTTTCGCAAGGTTAATGACGCCGTAATGAAAATGGCGGCGGTTACTCCCGAAGTTGATATATCGGGAGTAAAACTTACCGAAAAGCAGAAAAATGTGTTTGAACTTATTGAAATGGCAGGTGCAATTTCGGTAAAAGAGGTTTGCTATTTTACAGGAGTTACCGCCGCCGTTGTGGATGCGCTTTGTAAAAAAGGACTGATATACTTTTTTGATGAAGAAGTATTCAGAATTGAAAATCGACAAAAAGACAGCTCTTTGAAAGAAATTGTGCTTTCCGAAGAACAGCAGTCTGCTTGCGATTCTCTTTACAATGAATATGATTCGCCTTTTCCGAGCGTAAGTTTGCTTTACGGAGTTACGGGTTCGGGAAAGACAAGTGTATTTATCAAACTGATTGAAAAAGTAATTGATGATGGTAAGGGCATTATTGTTATGGTACCTGAAATCTCGCTTACTCCGCAGTTTGTATCGCAGTTTGCCAAAAGGTTTGGCGATAAGATTGCGGTTTTTCACAGTGCGCTTTCACTCGGCGAAAGACTTGATGAGTACAAAAGAGTAAAACAAGGTCTTGCACAAATTGTAATAGGTACACGCAGTGCTGTGTTTGCGCCTTTTGATAAGGTCGGACTGATTATTATGGACGAAGAGCAGGAATACAGCTACAAGTCCGAAAGCTCTCCACGCTACCATGCAAGAGAGATTGCTAAGTTCCGTTGCTCGTACAACAATGCTTTGCTTGTACTTAGCTCGGCTACACCGAGTATAGAAACCTATTACTATGCACAGACAGGCAGATATTCGCTTAACACGCTTTCTGCACGATACGGTAAAGCCGTGCTGCCGGAGGTTGTTGTTGCGGATATGGGGGAAGAACTGAAAAACGGCAATACAAGCGGTTTTTCTGATGTTCTCCTGCAAAATATTGCGTATAATATTGAGCATAAAAAGCAGTCGATACTTTTGCTTAACCGCCGTGGTTACAATACTTTTGTTACTTGCAGAGCGTGCGGAGAGGCTGTGACTTGCCCGAATTGCTCAATTTCTCTTACTTACCACAGTGCAAATAACCGATTAATGTGCCATTATTGCGGCTATTCTGTGCCTTACACAGATGAATGTCCCGTATGTCACAGTCACAGACTTACTTTTGGCGGAACGGGCACACAGAGAGCGGAAAAAGATATTTCCGATATTTTTCCCGAGGCAAGGATTTTAAGAATGGATACCGATGCCACTTCGTCGAAATCTTCGTATGAAAAAATGATTTCAGCTTTTGCTGACGGTGAATATGATATTCTTGTGGGTACACAGATGGTTGCAAAGGGACTTAATTTTCCAAATGTGACTTTGGTTGGTGTGCTTAATGCCGACCATATGCTTTATGCCGATGATTACCGCAGTTATGAGCGTTCTTTTTCACTGCTCACACAGGTAGTCGGAAGAAGCGGCAGAGGCAATGACAAGGGTATGGCTGTTATTCAGACATTCACACCCGAAAATCTGATAATTTCAATGGCATCAAGACAGGATTACAATACCTTTTATTCGAACGAAATAAAGGTACGCAAGGCAATGCTGTATCCGCCGTTTGCCGATATATGCCTTGTAGGCTTTGTATCGCAGAACAGAGAAGATGCCTTTAAAGGTGCGAGAAAGTTCCTTGAACTCTTTACAGAAGAGGCAAAGAAAAATTATCCGAATATGCCGTTGCGAATATTAGGGCCTACACCTGCATTGGTGGTAAAAATAAGTAATAAATACAGGTTTAAAATTATTATAAAATGTAAAAACAATTCCGAGTTTCGTGCCCTGCTTTCAAAGATTCTTTGTGAGTTTGGCAAGAGTAAGGAATTTTCGGGCGTTACGGCTTATGCCGATATGAACGCTCTTGTATGTTAAGGAAGTGTGAATATGGCTATTAGGCAAATTGTAAAAGAGGGCGACAGCGTTCTCACAAAGCACTGCCGTGAGGTTGTTAAATTTGATGACAGACTCGCACAGCTTATAGATGATATGACAGAAACCTTGCACGACTCGGGCGGCGTAGGTCTTGCCGCACCGCAGGTTGGCATTATCCGCAGAGTTGTTGTTATTGATGTAAGTAAAGAACAAAATCAGGTTATCGAGCTTGTAAACCCTGTTATAATTGAATCAAGCGGCGAGCAGGAGGGTCTTGAGGGCTGTCTTTCTTGCCCGGGTGAATGGGGTATTACAAAGCGTCCTAACTATGTTAAAGTGAAGGCTTTTGACAGACACGGCAATGAATTTACGATTGACGGTGAAGAATTGCTTGCAAGAGCTTTTTGTCATGAGCTTGACCATCTTGACGGTATTCTTTTTAAACAGAAAGCAAGCAAGATGCTTACTCCTGAAGAATACGAAGAAATGTTTGGCTGATTTGAGGGTTAATTATGAATATAATTTATATGGGCACTCCTGATTTTGCGGTGCCTGCACTCAAAAAATTATACGAAAGCAAGCATACGGTGCAGGCTGTGTTTACACAACCTGACAAGCCAAAGGGCAGAAAAATGGTGCTTACTCCTCCTGATGTAAAGGTATGTGCGCAGGAACTTAACATTCCCGTATATCAGCCGACAACCTTTAAATCGGAAGAACCTCTTGAAATAATAAAAAAATATAATCCCGATGTAATCGTAGTTGCGGCCTATGGTAAACTTTTACCGAAGGCAGTGCTTGAAAGCGCAAAGTACGGCTGTATCAATATCCACGGTTCACTTTTGCCGAAATACAGAGGCGCGGCACCTATTCAGCAGTCGGTTCTTAACGGCGACAAAGTAACAGGTGTGACAGCTATGCAAATGGCAGAGGGACTTGACACAGGCGATATATTGACAGTAATTGAAACAAAAATCGGCGAAAATGAAACATCCGGAGAGCTTTTTGACAGACTTAGTATACTCGGTGGAGAGTTAATTATTAAAACTCTTGAAATGCTTGAGAACGGAGAAATTAAGCCTGTAAAGCAGGATGAAAGCAAGGCTACGCATACATCAAAGATTGATAAGTCGTTTTGCCCGATTGATTTTACAAAATCAGCCTACGAAGTGCATAATAAAGTCCGTGGACTTAATCCCTGGCCGATTGCGACTGCCGAACTTAACGGAAAAAAACTGAAAATTTATTCTACAAAAGTATGCGAAAAAAGCGGAAAAGCGGGCACGATAATCAGCATAAAGCCGTTGATTGTTGCTTGCGGCAGCGGTTCGGTCGAAATTATAGAGTTGCAGCCTGAGGGCAAAAAGCGTATGCCGTCAGCGGCTTTTCTTGCAGGTCATAAATTAAATATCGGTGACAGCTTTAACTGATATAGGTATATAAAGGAGAATTTTTATGTTTTATGGTTTTGACTGGACATATGTTGTGTTTATTCTTCCTTGCGTAATTATTTCACTTATATGTCAAATTAATGTTTCATCAACTTTTTCAAAATATTCTCAAATGAGAAATTCAAGAAATATGACAGGCGCACAAGCTGCCGAATTTGTTTTAAGACAAAACGGCGTCTACGGAGTGCGTATTGAAAGGGTAGCGGGAAATCTTACTGACCACTTTGACCCGAGAACTAATGTAATCAGACTTTCAGACAGTGTTTATAATGCAAATACCGTAGCAGCCGTAGGCGTTGCTTGTCATGAGGCAGGTCACGCTGTTCAGCACGCACAGAATTATTTACCGAATAAAATTCGTTCGGCAATTCTTCCGATGGCGAATATCGGTTCAAAATTAAGTTGGTTTTTGATTATATTGGGACTTTGTTTTTCCGCAAAAATCGGTTTTGTTATGTTGTATATCGGTATAGCTTTATTCGGATTTTCCGTACTTTTTACAATTGCAACTCTTCCCGTTGAGTTTAATGCTTCTAAAAGAGCGCTTGAAACTATCAAAAACGGAAATTTGCTTTACGGTGAAGAATACACGGGTGCGAAACGCACTTTGCAGGCAGCCGCTATGACCTATGTTGCATCTGCTCTTACGGCAATTTTACAGCTTTTAAGATTGCTTATAATAGCGAATAACAGAAGAAGATAAGAAAAGAGATTTTTAAATGGCTAATTCACGCAAAACTGCATTTAAAGTATTATTAAAAATTGAACAGGACGGAGCATATTCCAATATAGCACTCAATAACGCAGTAAAGGAAAGTGAGCTTTCGCCGCTTGATGCGGCTTTTACATCTGCGCTTGTTTACGGTGTGCTTGAGCGTAAAATCACTCTTGATTACATCATTAAACAATACTCTAAAATTCCGTTAAGGAAAATTGAGTTAAAGACAAAAATTATTCTCCGCCTCGGACTTTTGCAAATGGCTTTTATGGATAAAATTCCCGAAAGCGCCGCTGTTAACGAAAGTGTAAAACTTGCCAAACAGCAAAAACTGCAAAAATCCTCCGGTTTTATAAATGCAATTCTGCGCAGTTTTGCGAGAGATAATTGTAAAATAAAATATCCCGATATAAAAAATAAGGCAGAGTATTACTCGGTAAAATATTCCTGCCCGCAAATGCTTGTTAAATTATGGATAAATTCCTACGGCGAGGATAACGCAAGGGGGATTTTAGAAAATCTTAGCGGCAGACCGAATATTTACGCAAGAGTTAATACGCTGAAAACAAATACAGACGAACTTATAAGTGTGCTTGCCGATGATAAGGTAAAGGCTGAAAAAGTTGATTTTCCGAGTAATGCGGTAAAAATAGCAGATACGGGTTCAATCGAAAGATTGAAAGCCTACAAAGGCGGTTTACTGCATATTCAAGATTTGTCGTCCCAGCTTTGCGCATACTTTCTTTCTGCCGAAAAAGGACAGACCGTGCTTGATATTTGTTCGGCACCGGGCGGCAAAACTTTTACAATCGCCGAGTATATGCAAAACAGCGGAAAAATAACGGCTTGCGATATGTACAAGCATAAGCTGAAACTTATAGAAAAAGGCGCAAAAAGACTGGGTATCAATATTATTGAAACCTGCCTGCGTGACGGTGCGTCTGCCGATAAGGAATTGCCGTCGGCAGACAGAATACTTTGCGATGTGCCGTGCAGCGGACTCGGAGTGCTTTCAAGAAAGCCGGAAATTCGCTATAAAGATGACCTTATAGATACAGACCTTGCTGATATTCAGTATAAAATACTTTGCGAAAGCGCAAAATATCTAAAAAAAGGCGGAAAACTTGTATATTCGACCTGTACGCTGAATCCGCAGGAAAACAATAAAAATACAGCAAAATTTCTTGCCGAGCACAATGATTTTGAGGGAGTTAAACTTGAACTGCCTCCTGAACTTAAAAGAGCATTTGACGAAAAACCGTATGAAATAACACTTATGCCGCACACTTTTGACGGCGACGGTTTTTACATAGCTGTACTTACAAGGAGGTAATCTTTTGAGCTTAATTGATATTAAATCTCTTGACCTAAATGAGCTTACCGACTTTGTAACCGAGAACGGTTTTGAAAAGTTCAGAGCAAAACAAATATACCAATGGCTTAACAAAAATGTCACTTCTTTTGATGAAATGCTGAATATTCCTTTGAAAATCAAGGACTTTTTAAAAAGAAGTTGTTACATTTCTGTTGCAAATATTGAAAAAAAACTAATTTCAAGGTATGATAAGACAGTAAAGTATCTTTTTTCGTTCAATGACGGTGAATGTGTAGAGTCCGTTGTTATGAATTATAAACACGGATACTCAATTTGCATTTCCACACAAGTGGGCTGCAAAATGGGCTGTACTTTTTGTGCAACCGGCAAAAGCGGTTTTTCAAGGAGTTTGACTCCGTCCGAAATGCTCAATCAGATTGAATCCGCACAAAAAGATTTGAATATCAGGATATCGAATATTGTCCTTATGGGAATGGGCGAACCGCTCGACAATTTTGAAAATGTGGTAAAGTTCTTAAGACTTGTATCCGATGACAACGGTCTTAATATCGGTATGCGCCACATCACAATTTCCACTTGCGGTATTGTACCTAAAATTTATGAGCTTGCAAAGCTGCACTTCGGCATTACGCTTTCCGTGTCATTACACGCTCCTAACGATACCGTAAGGCAAAAGACTATGCCTATTGCTAAGCGATATTCTATGGATGAACTCTTAAAGGCTTGTAAAGATTATTTTGATATTACAGGCAGACGGGTTACTTTTGAATACTCTATGATAAGCGGTGTAAATGATTTTGACAGGGACGCTTACGAGCTTGCGGACAGACTTGCCGATATGAACTGTCATGTAAATCTCATTCCGGTAAACACCGTTGACGGAACAGGATACAAAAAGAGCAGTATGGAAAGGCAACAGGCCTTTGTAAATATACTTGGTCGAAAACATATTACGGCGACAGTCAGGAGAACCCTTGGAAGTGACATTAACGCTTCCTGCGGTCAGCTCAGACGAAATCATACTAACGAAGGAGGAAAATAACTTGGAAGTCTTTAGCAAAAGTGACATTGGCTTAGTTCGTTCACAAAATCAGGACGATTGCCGCTTCGGAGTTATTTCTCCCAGCTGTGCTTGGGCAGTAGTCTGTGACGGAATGGGAGGTGCCAACGGCGGCAACATAGCGAGTGCAACAGCTGTGGAATACATAAGCTCCAAAATAACCGATTTATACAAGGACGATATGACCAAAGAACAAATCGGCGAGCTTATAGCAGAAATTGTTGTAAACGCAAATATGAAAATATATGAACTTTCTTTGAAAGATCCCGAACTTACGGGAATGGGTACAACCTGCGAGTTTGTTTTTGTAAAGGATACCACGGTTCATATTGTCCATGTTGGCGACAGCCGTACCTATGCAATAAGGGGCGGCAAAATCAAACAGCTTACTGAGGATCACTCTGTTGTACAGGAAATGGTGCGCAGAGGTGAGCTTACCTATGAACAGGCACAGAATCATCCCAATAAGAATTTTATAACAAGAGCACTCGGAATAAAACCGTCTGTAAGGCTTGACTATATAGAGGCAAACTTTATTTACGGTGATGTTCTTTTAATATGCACAGACGGACTTTCCAATTGCATTACAACAGGCGATATGGTTAAAATTTGCCACGAAAACAGGGGCGAGGATCTTATTAATAAGCTTGTTGACAAGGCAAAGGAAGGCGGCGGAACCGATAATATTACCGCCACGGTTATTTATTGAGAAACGGAGAGTGAAATAAATTGGATAAATATATCGGCAAAAGACTTGATGGCCGTTATGAAATTCATGAGCTTATCGGCGTTGGCGGTATGGCTAATGTATATCGCTGTACCGATACTCTTGATGACCGTGAAGTTGCCATTAAGATTTTAAAAGATGAATACCTCAATAACGAGGAATTTATCCGTCGTTTTAAAAATGAATCAAAGGCTATCGCAACACTTTCACACCCTAATATTGTTAAGGTGTATGATGTCAGCTTCGGTGATATGATTCAGTATATTGTAATGGAATACATTGACGGCATTACACTTAAAGAATACTTTGATCAGCAGGGTATCATTGAGTGGAAAGAGGCTTTGTATCTCACAAGTCAGGTTCTTAAGGCTTTACAGCATGCGCACGAGCATGGCATTGTCCACCGTGACATAAAGCCACAGAATATTATGCTTTTACAGGACGGCACAATCAAGGTTACAGACTTTGGTATTGCCCGTTTTTCCGACAAAGCTACACGCACAATGACAGAACACGCAATTGGTTCGGTTCATTACATTTCACCGGAGCAGGCGAGAGGTGAGGCAACAGACGGCAAGTCTGACATCTACTCGGTCGGTGTTATGCTTTATGAAATGCTCACAGGTAAACTTCCTTTTGACGCAGACAGTGCAGTTTCAGTAGCTCTTATGCAGTTACAGTCAACTCCTAAGCGCCCGAGAGAGCTTAATCCCACTATTCCTATCGGACTTGAGCAGATTACAATGAAGGCTATGGAAAAGAATCCTGCCGACAGATATAATTCTGCCGCTGAAATGCTCAACGATATGGAGCGTTTCAGACTTAATCCGTCTATTGTATTTGATTATTCAAAATTTGTTGATAATCAGCCTACAAAGTTTGTTACTTCACTTAAAGATACAAAAACAAACAGTACAAAGTTTGATAAGGCTGTTGCAAAACCGGAGGAAACTCCAGAACCTGAAATCGAAACCGCAGATGAGGAACAGAAGATTGAACACAAGCCGTCTTATTATGCAATCAAGGGTATTATAATTTCTGCCGTAGTTGTGGTTGCCGTATTTGTAGGTCTTGCAATTTTCAGAGGATGTTCGACTTCACAGGCTAAAGATGTTGAAATACCGAATTTTGTCGGTAAAACTTTGGCAGAGGCCAATGCCGACAACAAAGACAATTTTAACTTTGTTGTGGAGAGCAAGTATGACGCTTCAAAAGAGCTTGGTGTAATTCTTGAACAGGAGCCTGCCGCTGATTCAAAACTTGTAAAATCAGGCTCACAGATTACTCTTAAAGTAAACGGAACAGATACAAATGCTTCGGTTCCTTATGTTCTTAATTATTCCGAAAAAGACGCATCTGCAATTATTGAGGAAAAGAGCCTTGTTCCAAAGATAATCTATGTTGAAAACACTAAAACTCCTAAGGGATATGTTGCAGAAGTATTCCCTAAGGCAGGTGTTCATACAAATATCGGTTCTACCGTTTATATTTACATTGCAAACGGCGAGAGAGATGAAAAGGTAACTATTCCGTCTGTATCCGGACTTTTACTTTCAGAGGCTAAAACAAAACTTGTTGATGCAGGTCTTACTGTAGAAACAGTTTACGATGACGAAAGTAAAGAGGCAAAAGACACAGTTCTTTCACAGTCACCGTTGCAGTACGGTAAGGTAGATAAAGGTACTGTTGTAACCCTTACTGTAAGTTCGGGTAAGGGTGATGTGGCTACAGTAAATGTATATGTAGATTTACCTACAAATGCTACTGAATCGGTTGAGATGACTGTAATTGTAGACGGTGTTGTTGATACTAAGTATTCAAAAACACTTGTGCCGCAGTACAATAAGACCTGTACTCTTGAATTTACGGGTTCGGGTACTTCAAACATTGTGGTACAGCTTGACGGTCAGGTTTACCGTGAATATTCAATTAATTATTCAACACTTGTTGTAACACAAACAGCTACTCACGAGTATGCTGTACCTACAACCGCACCTGTTGAAACACAGCCTGCATATACAGAGCCGCCTGTTACAGAGCCGCCATACACACCGGTTCAGCCAACAGATGCAACCGAACCTTCCGAGGCATCGCTTTAATTGATATGAGCAGTAACGAAGGATTATTGATGAAAGTGCTCGGCGGTTTTTACTATGTCGAGTGCGACAATCAAATATATGAATGTAAAGCAAGAGGAAGTTTCCGCAAGAGCGGAAATTCTCCTCTTGTTGGCGACAGGGTGAAAATTTCTGTTCAGAAAGAGGGCTTTGCATCTCTTGACGAAATCCTGCCGAGAAAAAATAAATTAAAGCGACCGCCGCTTGCTAATATTGATATTCTCGTAATCGTTTGTTCGACAGTTTCACCAAGTCCGAATTATGCGGTTATAGATAAAATGACCGCCGCTGCGATTAACAGCAATATGCAGCCTGTAATTGTCATTTCAAAAGATGATATTGAAAGCGGTGAAAAGGTTGCCGATATTTACAAAAATGCGGGATTTGAAGTTTTTTGTACTTCTCCGCAAAAGACAGATGAAGCAGAGAGATTAAAGGCCTTACTTATGGGCAAAGCTTCTGCTTTTACAGGCAACAGCGGTGTGGGTAAGTCAACCTTGTTAAATATGCTTTTTCCTAACCTAAGCCTTGCAACAGGTGAAATAAGCGATAAACTCGGACGAGGCAGACATACTACAAGAGCAGTTGAACTGTTTAATCTTGACGGCTGTTATATCGCAGACACACCCGGATTTTCAACCGTTGATTTGCAGAGATACGAAATTATTGATAAAGACGAACTTCAATATTGCTTTCCCGAATTTAAAGAGTATCTCGGAGAATGTATGTTTACTTCGTGTTCTCATACTTGCGAAAAAGGCTGCAGAGTTTTGCAGGCACTTGCTGACGGAGATATTGAGAAAACCCGTCACAACAGTTATGTCGCTATGTACAATGAGGTAAAAGATATTAAAAAGTGGCAGTTAAAAAAGTAAAGGGGAATTAAAATGCGTTGTACGATAATTGCGGGCTCGCCTGAAGCGGATATAGATTTTATATCGGAACAGGTTAAGGACTGCAATTATCTTATTTGTGCCGATAAGGGCTATGAATATGCAAAAAAAGCAGGTGCAAAGCCTAACCTTATAGTCGGTGATTTTGATTCGTACAGCGGTAATTTACCCGATGATTGCGAAGTAATCAAACTCAATTCACATAAAGATGATACAGACCTTTTGCATTGCATAGAGGTTGCACTGTCCCGTGGATATGATGATTTTGTTATCCTTGCCGCAACAGGCGGAAGATTTGATCATACCTTTGCAAATATTTCTGTTCTTATGTATCTTGATAAAAAAGGTGCAAGCGGAATAATCGTTTCCGACAAAGAGATTATTCGCTTTTTGAAAATGGGCGAATATAATTTTGACGGAAATAAAGGAAAAACTTTTTCAGTCTTTCCTTTTGCCTGTGACAGTGTGAATGTATCTTATATAGGTGCCGAGTATTCGGCGGAGAATCTTATTTTAACTGCGGAAGAAGCAATGGGCATTTCAAATATTTTTATTTCTGACAGAGCAAATGTAAAAATAAATTACGGAAATGCAATAATTATTATTAATCAGTTCATAAATTAAATTTAATTTACAAAAACATTATATAGTATGCGGTAATTTTTAAACACCAATATGGGGGTATAGCTCAGTTGGGAGAGTGTCTGACTGGCAGTCAGAAGGTCATGGGTTCAAGCCCCATTATCTCCACCACTTAGTTTTATAAAGAGATGTCATTGTTATATAAACGGTTGTAATAACAAAATTGTAATTATAATGACACTCATTAGTCTTGAAAAGAATTATAACCTTATGATATAATATATTAGTATCATTTCGTTTTGTGTTATTCTATTTGGAGTTGAATTTTTATGTCATTATGTATGGGTTGTATGCAGGAACTTAACGGTAGTGTAATCTGCCCGAACTGCCATTTTGATAATTCAGAAGTTCAGTCGGCACCTTTTCTGCCTTTCGGCACAGAGCTTGCAGGCAGATATGTAACAGGTACCGGACTTGAAACTAACGGTGAATCAACACGCTATATTGCTTTTGACAAGCAGACGGGCGATGTTGTAATTGTATCTGAATTTTTACCGATCGGTCTTTTTTCAAGAGATGAAGGACAGACTGAATTAAAAGTTAATTACGATGACAGACTTGCTTTTAATAAACTTAGAGATGAGTTTATTTCATATTTTCGTATTATTTCAGAATTAAAAGATCTTTCGGCACTTACAAATATTGTTGATGTTTTTGAAGAAAACAATACAGCATATGCTATTGAAGAAAAAGAGGACCTTATTCCTTTTGAAGAATATATTGAGCGCAGCAATGGTCATCTTGACTGGGATATTGCAAGACCGCTCTTTATGCCCGTAATTTCGGCACTTGAGGCTCTTCATAAGCGTGGTGTCGGTCATTATGCGGTAGCGCCTAAAAATCTGTTTATTACTGCTTCGGGTAAAATCAGAATGGCAGGCTATGCTACGGAAAATGAGCGTAAGCGTGGTACAGCGCTTAAATCTCAATTGTTTTCAGGCGCAGCAGCACCCGAACAGTATGAAGATAATTTTCCGCTTGATGATATTACGGATATTTACGGACTTTGTTCTACACTTTTCTATGCACTTACAGGTCATCTTCCAAAGAGTGCAGTTGAGCGTTTAAAAGACAGCAGACTTCTTATGAGCACATCTACTGTAAAGAGTTTGCCTCCTCATGTTGTATCTGCACTTGCAAACGGTTTACAGGTTCAGCGTGAGAACAGAATTACAGATTTTGACGAGCTTCGTTCTCAACTTTCCGTTGCACATACCGCAAAGGCTATTCAGGACGAAATTTCGAGAACAGCAAGTATGAATATTACAAAGGAGCAGTCACGCCGTAATAACGGTATGTCGCATGCTTCCATTGTTACTATTTCTGTTGCAATTACAGTTCTTGTACTTGGTGTTGCCGGTGTATTTTGGCTTATGCAGAATCCGCTTGCAGGATTATTCTCGGGTAATACTGATGCCACTGCAGCGTCTACATCAAGCACGGAATGGACAGGTCCTGTTGTTCCTAACTATGTCGGAATGAAGTACGAAGATGTTGTAAAGGCTGCGGCTTCCGATGACAGCGTTGTGGTTTACAGAGATTACAATGATGCTTACAGCGATAAATATGCCGACGGTGTTGTAATGGAACAGTATCCTCCGGCAGGTTCTAAAGTAGAGCAGGAAGACGGTATTACAGTTTCTGTAACAGTCAGTCTTGGTGCTCAGATGCGTGAACTTCCTGCAATTCAGGGTAATAAAATTGATGAGGCTGCGCAGTCGCTTGCAGATGCGGGACTTCTTGCTACAGCTGAATATCAGTACAGTGATACAGTAGCGGAAAACAGAGTTATCGGCTACAAAAATCATGTTGCAGGCGATACTCTTGAAAGCGGTTCTAACATTATAATTATTGTAAGTAAGGGCAGACAGCAGACTACAACTCAAGCAACTTCCTGATATTAAAGCTAAAAATAATGGCTGAATCAATTGTATATTGACTCAGCCATTTTGATTTAAGAATTTAAAATTTATATTACAAATCAATTTGCAAAACCATAATTATCCGACTTTTTACAAAGAACCGTTTATTTAAACTTGCTTTTTACGCTTTTTTCCGCATTCCTTACCAATGTAAAAAGTGAAGCAGTACCTTTTTCAAAATATCTTGAAAGCAAATCGGGTGAAAGAGCAATTGATGTATTTTCGGTCTTACTTTCGATTATAGCGTCAATCATAGCAAGGTCGAGCGTCATAGCTGCGCTGCAAAGACTTCTGTACTTGCTTTTGTTCAGCGTAAATAAATCCTGCGGGTTGCTTTCTTCACACGAATATACCGAACGAAATGCCTGATACTGGGCATTCATAAGATAGTTGCTTACAGCGTTTGTCAGCTTTTTGTTTCCGAGTTTATCGAGTATATCGAAAGTAACGGCGCTTGTATTCATTACAACTTTTTTGTTAATCATAGCGACCATATTGCTGCCCGGCTCAGCTGTCGGAATCTCCGCATCGGGTATATTGACAGGCTGTGCCTGCTGACCGTTTCTGTTCGGTGTTCTGCCAAGCAAATAATCACAAGACACATCGTAATATTCGGCGGTTTTTACGAGAAAATCAAGTCCGCATTCTCTTATTCCTTTTTCGTAATGAGAGAGCAGCGCCTGGGAAATACCCAAGTCCGCCGCTACCTGCTTTTGGCTTAATCTGCGTTCTCTTCGCAGCATTGAAATTATCATAGGAAAATCACTGTTCATTGAAAGCACCTCTTTTATACGAACAGTATAATATATTAATTACAATTTGTAAATACCATAGGAGTTACAATTATGAAATCTTATATTATTCACTTTCTTCGCCACGGAAGTATAGACGAAACTTTATCGGGCAAGTACATAGGCACTACTGATGTTCCGCTTTCGGATAAAGGAAAAACAGAACTTAGAAAACTTGATTACGAATATCGTTATCCGGGTGCACAGGCAGTGTTTACAAGTCCGTTAAAGCGTTGTACACAGACTTGCAAAATTCTTTATCCGGAGCAAAATCCGCTTGTCATCGCCAATCTTTCGGAATGTAATTTTGGCGAATGGGAGGGAAAAACCGCAAATGATTTAAACGAAGATGAAGATTTCCAAAAATGGCTTGCGGGTGACCCCTCGGTAAAACCCCCGAGAGGTGAGAGCAATGCCGATTTCACACGCAGAATCTGCAAAATGTTTGA
Organism: Ruminococcus sp. BSD2780120874_150323_B10; assembly: GCF_015553695.1. Taxonomy (NCBI): domain Bacteria; kingdom Bacillati; phylum Bacillota; class Clostridia; order Eubacteriales; family Oscillospiraceae; genus Ruminococcus; species Ruminococcus sp. BSD2780120874_150323_B10. The sequence goes on along the minus strand of NZ_JADNHD010000001.1, from coordinate 92,915 downwards.
AAGCATTGTTGAGGGACTTATCAAAACAGGCACAACAGAAAGCGTTATTGTCACACACGGCGGCGTTATAATGACTTTGCTTGCAGTGTACGGAATGCCACAGGCAAAGCCTTTTGAATGGGTTATGGACAACGGTTTCGGCTACTCCGTAAGAATTACACCACAGCTTTGGCAGAGAGATAAGATTATGGAGGTATTCTCGGTAATTCCCGAAAAAAAGGATATTGAAGATTAATTTTTAAAATAGTACGAATTGTAGCGCAGTTTACAATCTTTTGCGAAAGATTGTGCAATAATGTAATATAAAGGTGTAATAAAATCATTTATTTATGCCTATACTGACAAATATATTAACTCAAAGGAGATATTAATATGGCAGACTACAAAATCGTTTTGTTAAAAGGTGACGGTATCGGTCCTGAAATCGTAAACCAGGCTGTTAAGGTACTCGACAAAGCAAGCGAAAAGTTTAATTTTACAGTAGAATATGACGAGGCACTCCTCGGCGGTTGTGCTATTGACGCAACAGGAGTTCCGCTCCCTGATGAAACAGTTGCTAAATGTAAGGCAGCAGACAGTGTGCTTTTAGGCGCAGTAGGCGGTCCTAAGTGGGATAATCAGCCGGGTAATAATCGTCCCGAAGCAGGTCTTCTCGGCATCAGAGGAGCACTCGGACTTTTTGCAAACCTTCGTCCTGCTGTTATTTTTGAACCTCTTAAGAAAGCATCTCCGATTAAAGATGAAATCATCGGCGGTTCACTCGATATTATGATCGTTCGTGAACTCACCGGCGGTATTTACTTTGGTAAGAGAGGCAGAACAGAAGTTGACGGTCAGCCTGCCGCATGGGATACAGAACAGTATTCCGTACCGGAAGTAGAGAGAATTGCAAGAGTAGCTTTTGACCTTGCTATGAAGAGAAATAAAAAGCTCACAAGCGTTGATAAGGCAAATGTACTTGAGTCATCAAGACTTTGGAGAGAAACAGTAACAAGAATTTCTAAGGAATATCCCGAAGTTGAGCTTAACTATATGTATGTTGACAACTGTGCTATGCAGCTTGTAAGAAACCCGGGTCAGTTTGATGTTATTGTTACTTCAAATATCTTTGGCGATATTCTTTCTGATGAGGCGTCAATGATCAGCGGTTCAATCGGTATGCTCGCATCTGCAAGCCTTTCAGAGAGCAAGAGTGGTCTTTACGAGCCAATCCACGGTTCAGCTCCTGACATTGCAGGTCTTGGTATCGCAAACCCGCTTGCAACAATTCTTTCTGTTGCAATGATGCTCCGTTATTCACTTGATCAGCCAAAGGCAGCAGACGCTATTGAGGCAGCAGTTACCAAAGTTCTTGAGAATAACCGTACACCGGATATTTACGAAGAGGGTACAAACAAGGTTACTTGTGAGCAGATGGGCGACCTCGTATGTGAGGCACTTTAATATCTAACAGAATGGAGGAGTAAAATGCAGTTGTACGATATGCACTCGCATATACTTCCTGGAATTGATGACGGAGCGCCAAGCGTAGAAAAAAGCCTTGTTATATTAAATGAACTAAAAAAACAAGGCGTAACAAATGTTTGTCTTACTCCTCATTTTTATACAAATGAAATCAGTGCAGAGGATTTTGCCGCACAAAGACAGCATGCGATTGATAAACTTATGCCGCATATTCCTGACGGTATGAAAGTTGTTGTTGGTGCGGAAGTTTATGTCACTCGATATATGTTTAACGGAGATGACTTTTCCTGCGCTTGTTACGGCAACTCCAATTACATACTTACCGAGTTTGCTTACACATCGCAGTTTTCAAGTCACACTATGGAGTATTTTGTAAAACTTACAGAGAATTACAATATGATTCCTGTTCTTACTCATGTTGAAAGATACCCTGCTTTAATCAACGATCCGTCTATTATCGGTGAGCTTAAGGATATGGGTGTAATTATCCAGACCAACACCAATTCTTATACCAAAAAAGCGTCGTTTTTCTCAAAACTTAAGCTTATAAAGCTTATAAAAGGCGGATATATTGATGTTATCGGCAGTGATGCACATTCATTGACCCATAATGACCCACGCACATTTACAGAGGCTTTGGACTTTATTTCTGCAAAATGCGGACAAAGCACAGTAAGAAAAATGATGAGCAACGCGGAAGAAATCTTCAACAGCGCACTTTGATAACAATAAAGGATGTACTTTTTCGGTACATCCTTTTAATTTTATACTAAAATCTTTCAGGTACGGATATACTATTAAGAGCAGTAAAAACCTTGCCTTATGAAATGGGGAATAGCCGTGCTTGAGATTTTAGTGGGAATATTGTTGTTTGTTGTACTTCTCGTGGTTTGCAGTGTGCTTGTGTCTGAATATCTGTTTAAAATGATTATTTACAGGCAAAAAAAGAGCAGTTGTCAAAAGGACATTGATGCCGTAGCAAGCTGGTACAGGCATTATCCGATTGCAAAAACAGGCAGATTATGGCTTGAAAATATTCCATATATTAATGTTTATATAAAGTCTTTTGACGGATTACGATTATACGGCGCTTTGCTTGAAAACGAAAAATTTTCCGATAAAATTATTATTTGTGTTCACGGCTTTACAGGCAGCGGTAAAAAGGATTTCGCAAGCCTTGCCCGTACTTATTATTTAAACGGGTATAATGTACTTCTTGTGGATAACAGGGCACACGGGCAAAGTGAGGGCAAATATGTAGGCTTTGGAGTGCTTGACAGATTAGATCTGCGCAATTGGGTGAAATATACTGTAAATCGTTTCGGCAGTAATATAAAAATATTTTTGCACGGTATATCTATGGGCGGAGCAACTGTACTTATGGCAAGCAGTATTATGCCAAAAAATGTGCGTGGCATTATTGCAGACTGCGGATTTACAAGCGTAGACGAAATTTTTGAGTATGTACTGAAAAGAGATTATCATCTTCCGAGATTCCCTATCATTTATCTTACAAATATTATGTCAAAAATTCGTGCCGGATACGGATATAAAGATGTTAATACCGCTGCGGAAATTGCAAAATCGGATATTCCTGTTTTATTTATCCACGGAGAAAATGACGAATTTGTACCGCTTTGGATGACTATGAAAAATTATTCTTACTGCAAAGCATATAAAGAGCTTTATATAGTGAAAGATTCCGAACATGCCGAGTCGCATTACATTGATAAAAAAGCCTATGAAAGCCGTATGCTTGCATTTGTTGATAAGTTAAGTAAATAAGCCGATAAGCAGGATAAAACTGTTTATCGGCACAGGAGAATATTATGCACTACATAAATCATTATAATTCACCGCTTGGAAAAATTACTTTTGCAAGCAACGGAAAAGAACTTACGGGATTATGGTTTGATGGGCAAAAATATTTTGCCTCTACGCTTACTAAAGAATATGAGCAAAAAAATCTGCCTGTTTTTGAACAGACAGCAAAATGGCTTGATATTTATTTTAGCGGAAAAAATCCCGATTTTACGCCGCCTTTGTTTTTATCGTCAACTTCGTTTCGTAATGAAGTTTGGAAAATACTTTTGACTATACCGTACGGTAAAATAATGACATACGGTGAGATAGCTAAACTTATGGCTGAAAACAGGGGAGTAGAGAAGATGTCTGCACAGTCTGTGGGTGGCGCAGTGGGACATAATCCTATTTCAATCATTGTTCCGTGCCACAGGGTAGTAGGTACGGACGGAAGTTTGACAGGCTATGCGGGTGGTGTTGATATTAAAGAAAAACTTTTAAAATTTGAAAATGTCGATATGTCTAAGTTGTTTATGCCTAAAAGTAAATAGTTTGAAAAATTTAAGCTACAAAACTTTTTAATAAACTTTTGCCATTGTGTTCAAGCAGCAAAACAGGAAAATATTTGTGGGCTTTGCCCACACCCTCAATCTTTGAAAAGTTCGACCAAACTTTTATAATTGCTTGACTTATGTGTTTCGCTAAACCGTATTTATTCTAATTTTTATAAAGAACCGTTTAAGTATGTTTAATTATAAACATAAAAAATCTGCCATACCAAATCAGGTATGGCAGATGAATTTTTAAGGGATTTTATAAGGAGCTTTAAATTAGTACATACCGCCCATATCAGGAGCAGCAGGAGCAGCAGGAGCTGCAGGCTCTTTAATATCTGCAACGAGTGACTCTGTTGTGAGTACCATTGCAGCAACAGAAGATGCGTTCTGGAGAGCAGAACGAGTAACCTTTGTCGGGTCAACGATACCTGCCTCAATCATATCTGTGTATTCCTCTGTAAGAGCGTTAAAGCCGTAACCAACCTTGTTAGCTTTCTTGATGTTTTCGCAGATTACGCTGCCCTCAAGACCTGCATTTGCGGCAATCTGACGGAGCGGCTCTTCAAGAGCTTTAAGAACAATCTTAGCGCCTGTCTTAGCATCGCCCTCAAGTGTATCAACAAAAGCGGAAACAGCAGGAATAGCGTTCATACAAGCGATACCGCCGCCTGCTACGATACCCTCTTCAACAGCAGCCTTAGTAGCGGCAAGAGCATCTTCAATTCTGAGTTTCTTTTCTTTCATTTCAATTTCGGTAGCAGCACCGACTTTGATTACTGCAACGCCGCCTGCGAGTTTAGCAAGACGTTCCTGAAGTTTTTCACGGTCAAAATCAGATGTTGTTGTTTCAATCTGCTGACGAATCTGTGCAACTCTGCCCTTAATAGCGTCCTTGTCGCCTGCACCGTCAACAATGATTGTGTTCTCTTTCTCAACCTTTACCTGACGAGCAGTACCAAGCTGATCCATTGTTGTATCTTTAAGCTCAAGACCTAAGTCTGATGTAATTACTGTACCGCCTGTAAGTGTTGCGATATCCTGTAACATTTCTTTTCTTCTGTCGCCAAAGCCCGGTGCCTTAACAGCAACACAAGTAAATGTACCTCTTAACTTGTTGAGTACGAGAGTTGTAAGAGCTTCGCCCTCTACATCTTCGGCAATGATAAGGAGTTTTCTGCCTGACTGAACAATCTGCTCAAGAATCGGGAGAATTTCCTGTGTATTTGAAATTTTCTTATCTGTAATAAGAATGTATGGGTTGTCAAGTTCTGCAACCATCTTGTCTGTATCTGTTACCATATAAGGAGCAATGTAACCACGGTCAAACATCATACCTTCTACAACTTCGCTGTAAGTTTCGGCTGTCTTTGACTCTTCAACTGTGATAACACCGTCTGTTGTAACCTTTTCCATAGCCTCGGCAATGAGCTTACCGATGAACTCATCCTGTGAAGAAACTGTAGCAACTCTTGCAATATCGTCAGAACCCGAAACCTGCTTGCTGTTGTCAGAAACAGCCTTTACCGCAACATTGATAGCGTCTGCAATACCTTTCTTAAGAACCATTGGGTTTGCGCCTGCTGTTACATTCTTCATACCCTCTCTGATAAGAGCCTGAGCAAGAAGTGTAGCTGTTGTTGTACCGTCACCTGCAACATCGTTTGTTTTGATTGAAACTTCCTTAACAAGCTGTGCGCCCATATTCTCGAATGGGTCGTCAAGCTCAATTTCCTTAGCAATTGTTACACCGTCGTTTGTGATGAGCGGAGCGCCGTACTTTTTGTCAAGTACAACATTTCTGCCCTTAGGACCGAGTGTGATTTTAACTGTATCAGCAAGCTGGTCAATACCTCTCATAAGAGATTTTCTTGCTTCTTCACCATAAGCAATTTGTTTAGCCATAATTAATTACCTCCAAAATATATCAAATAAAAATAATTATTCTACTGTTGCAAGAATATCTGACTGACGAACGATTGTGTACTCTTCACCGTCAATCTTAACTTCTGTGCCTGCATACTTGCTTGCGATTACTTTGTCGCCGACATTTACATACATCTTAACTTCGTTGCCGTCTACAACACCGCCGGGGCCTACTGCAACTACTCTTGCAAACTGTGGCTTTTCCTGTGCGGCAGATGAAAGAATGATACCGCTCTTTGTTTTTTCTTCGGCTTCTTCAACCTGTAATACTACTCTGTCAAGTAATGGTTTAATACTCATAATATAAATCCTCCTAAAAAGTTTATGTGTTATTTCGGTTAGCACTCTGTATCTTTGAGTGCTAATTATATTTTATACCATTTTTTAGAAATGTCAAGAGAAATTTGACTAAATTTGACCTTTAATTTATAAACAATTAAATTTATTTGTACAGCACTGTATTATAATTCGTATATAGAACTAAAATAACTTAAACAAGCCCTTTTTTCTTTAGTTTACCTTTAGGTTCGGGTTTATTTATTTCATAGCCGTTTTTAATGGAAAGTTTTGCAAGCAATGCAATTCCGTCCGTAAGAGCCTTTTTAGATTCATTGTCTATCTTATTAAATGCTTTAATCATAGTCGGTATATTTTTTATGCCTGCCTTTCGTATGTCGTCAAAGGTGATTTTACCGCCTTCTGCCATAATTTGAAATACAGAGTCTATGATTTGTTTTTTCTGTTCGGTTGTAAGTCCGTCAATAAGCTCTTTCATATTTTTTTCGGCAAATTTAATACTCTTGGTATCTTCATCAAGGTGTACAAAGTGTGTGCCTACTACATTCCAACTGAAAGCATCGTGCTGCCAGAAAGAATGACTTGCGCTTTTTACTATTATATAATCTTCATCATGCTCAAGTAACATACCCACAAATGATGACTGCGGAACAAAGGTAGTGATTCTGTCGGCAATTTCTTTGTGCTGCTCACTTTCTATGAATTCCTTTGAAAAACCCGGACCGTCGTTGTTATATACAGCTATTATTCTGTCTTTGATTTCAGGAAAAGTATTTACAGCGGAATAGATTGCGAGATTTCCGCCTTTGGAGTGACCTCCGAGGTATATTTCGCTGTTTGGATATTTGTTTGCAACCATACTCAGATATGCCGCTGCGTTAAGCTGTGAGGGAATATTGTCGGTTATGGCAATCATACAATCTTCTTTCCAACCGTTGAGCGTATTGTCTGTGCCACGGTAAGCGATAAATAATTTATCTGTATCAAAATGAAAAGTGCAAGCGCCGAATTGCATTGGATTATCTTCGCAGTCATATGCCGCAAAATCCGATACATATATATTTTTTAACCTGTTGCTTTTAGCTGATTCGGATAATAACTTGGTTATTTCCTTGCCGACTGTGTTGTAAAAATCTTTAAATACATAGTAATCTTTAAAAACAACATCACGCTTTTCTTTAAAATAAAGTTTATTTATGTCGGAAAGCGGAAGCTGTGATTTTTCTGTATATCCCGAAAAATCAAGATAAACAAGCTCTGAAAATATAAGAGCGTCAACTTCGTTTAAAGGTGAAATATCAAAACCTAAATCGCCACGCCATTTTAAATAGTTTATAAGATTATTCATAACCCACCTCGCAATATATTAATAATTAAATTTTATAAAATTTGCACTTAAAAAGCAATATAATTCACATAAAATTCAGAAAGCCCACTGCAAAATATGCAATGGGCAATTTTAAGTTTATTTTTGCTGTGCTCGTCTTAAAATGTCAGGTAAAGAATTGAATATTACCTGTATATTTAATATTACTTTATCTTCACCGAATTTTTTTGTTTTTAAAACCGTTCACAAGCATACCTGCCGCAGTCTCGGCAAAGAGGTCGCAGATAAATATTTTAAAATCATCTGCAACGGATATATTGTTTTGAATTTCGCAATTGTTTACAACTTTCTTTTATAATCTAAATAATTATAAAAGTTTGGTCAACCTTTTATAATTTTTTGACTTAAGGATAGAACCGACAAATTATAAAAAACCGCTCTCCTAAGAATTTTTTAGAAGAGCGGTTTGTGTATTTGTTTTAATAATTATTCGTTAATAGCTTTAACGAGAGCCTGTACTTTGTCTGTCTTTTCCCAAGCAACGCCGAGTTCTTCTCTGCCCATATGACCGTAAGCGGCAAGCGGACGATACTTTGTTTCTTTAAGCTTTAACTGCTCAATAATAGAATTCGGACGGCAGTCAAATACCTTTTCCACAGCGTCTGAAAGCTGTTCATTGGTGTAGCTTGATGAACCGAAAGCGTCAACCATAATAGAAACAGGCTTTGCAACGCCGATTGCATATGCAAGCTGAACCTCGCACTTATCGGCAAGACCTGCGGCAACAATATTCTTTGCGATGTATCTTGCGTAGTAAGCGGCACTTCTGTCAACCTTTGTCGGGTCTTTACCGCTGAATGCACCGCCGCCGTGACGAGAAAATCCGCCGTAGGTATCAACTATAATCTTTCTGCCTGTAAGACCTGAATCGCCTACAGGGCCGCCGATTACAAATCTGCCTGTCGGGTTGATGAAATATTTTGTGTTTTCGTCTAAAAGCTCGGCAGGAATGATTGGCTTTACTACATATTCAACCATATCTTTTCTGATCTGCTCCAGTGTAACCTTTTCATCGTGCTGTGTAGATACAACAACGGTGTCTACCCTTACAGGTGTGTCACCCTCATACTCAACGGTAACCTGTGTTTTACCGTCAGGACGAAGGTAGGAGAGAGTGCCGTCTTTTCTTACTGCTGTAAGCTGCTTTGCAAGCTTATGTGCAAGTGAAATAGCAAGCGGCATAAGCTCTTTGGTTTCGTTGCAGGCATAACCGAACATCATACCCTGGTCGCCGGCACCAATCTGATTGTTGGCGTCATTTTCGCCGTCTTTAAGCTCGTAGCTTTCGTTTACGCCCATTGCAATATCAGGGCTCTGCTGGTCAATAGAAGTGAGTACAGCGCAAGTATTGCCGTTAAAACCGCAGTCCTGATTATCGTAGCCAATGTCGTTTATTACATCTCTTGCGATACTTGCAATGTCAACATAGCAGTCTGTAGAAATTTCGCCCATAACATGAACTACACCTGTTGTAGCGGTTACCTCGCAGGCAACATGAGCGTTTTTATCCTGTTCGAGAATAGCGTCAAGAACAGCGTCGGAAATCTGGTCGCAAACTTTGTCGGGATGTCCCTCTGTTACTGACTCAGAAGTGAAAAAATGTTTTGCCATTATAATTCTCCTTTGCAAAAAATAAGCACCTTTCAGCCGAAAGGTGCTATTAAGACTCATCTTTCGGTAAATACCGCAGGATTTGGCACCTTGCAAATGCAGGTTGCCGGACTTCACAGGGCCTGTTCCCTCAGTCGCTCTTGATAAGATAAATATTAACTTATTGTTTTAATTATATACCGTTATATCGACAAAAGTCAACAAGAAATAACAGGTATATTATAAAATCGGATAATCAAACAAAAAAATTATGCGATTTCATCAACGGAACAACATTCTGTACAAGGTACGCTGTGTTTTACTCTGTCCTCAACCTCGGCACGCTTTGCATTGTTAAAGCGGTCTACCGTACCTACAAGATAGCCTGTGATTCTGCGGATTCTTTCAAACGGAACAGAATCGTAATCGTATTTAACATCAACATAGTCGCCGTCAACTGTGAGTTCAACATTCTTGATATATTTATCCGGATTTGCCTCTCTAAGCTGTGTTGTGTATGCCTCAATTTCCTTTTTGCTGAGCTTTCCGCCCTTTACATTTACTGTCATAATAAATCCTTCCCTTTCGTAATTTCATAATCCTCTTTAATGTATAATGTAACTTTTAATTCTTTAAAAGCATATATCTTGTAGAGTAAATCTATTATAGCACAACATCTTGTTGTATGCAATATTAAAATAGGAATTATTCGCACAAATAAAAGTAAGTATTTTTGTTTATTTTTACAGTTGACAAATATATAAAAGCAAAGAGGACAAATGTTTTGCCCTCAAATAACAATTTTTATGAGTTTAATTTCCCGATTTGTAATTGTATATGAATATTTTAGGTATATGAATATTTTAGGTATATGAATATTTTAGCACAAAATTTTTTATTTCAAGCAAATAAGGCGATGCTTCCACCGCCTTATATATTATTCGAGCACCAATAAAACTCTGTCTATGTTGTTACCAAAAAGTCCTGCGTAGCCGTCCTGACCGTTTGAAGTTTGGTCGTCGTGCTGCCAGTCAAAATACTCTTTGCTTATTGCCGAAACTTTATATTTTGCAACAAGATATTTGTTAAGACTTTCGGCAATACTCTGCGGTGTGGTGTAATACACTCTGATTGCGTCAATTTTACTGCCGTTGCCCGCATAACCGTTTTCTAAATCGTCAATGTCATATCCGCTGACTTTCGGCAGCCACCCGCTTTTAGTGTGAACCTGATACCACACCTTGCCTTCACTTACTTTTATTGCAATATCCGTAATTGCTTTGCCTTTTAAACCTGCGTAATCTTCAAGATTTTTTACTTCGGGCAGCCAAACACCGTCACAGCGCACTCTGTAGAAAATATCCGGTTTGGTTATTTTTCCTTTGCCTTTATCGTCTTCTTTTTTGCTGTTGAAAACGCTTTCGTTAAATATGATGTTCGTATCAATATTTTTGCCGTAACCGCTTACCCTGCCTGTTGAACTGTTCTGCCATATATCACAGTTTAATTCATTTACGGAGTTATATTGCGCAAGCCAGATACTGTACTTTTTCTTTAATTTAGCGTAATCGAGATAATTATTAAACCAATTCAGATTAGCATATACACCTGCTCTGTAGTTACTTTTCTTAATCGTTTCGCAAAAGCGTTCCGCAATTTCTGTAAGTTTTGCTTTGCCGAGTTTAGTTTGTGAATTATCTTCCAAATCATAATAAATCGGCATATCAAGAGATTTGTTATTAATGCATTCAAGGCAAGCCTTTGCCTCTTTTTCTGCATCGCCGACGCTGTCTGCGTAACTGTACCAGTACACACCAATCATCATATTTTCGCTTTTTGCGTTTTTGTAATGACTTTCAAACATACTGTCTTTCTGACTTGATTCTCTGCCGTAGCCTGCTCTTATAATGACAGCTTTTATACCGTCGTTTTTCATTTTGTTAAAATTAATGCCTTGCTGAAATTCTGAAATATCAACACAGCTTACTTTTGCCATAAAATCATCCTTTCAAATAGATAAAGTTTACTTTAGTATAATATTAAAAATAATACCAAAAGTTAAACTTTTCATTTACAGTGCTTAAAGTGCAAAAATTGCAGAAATTAGGCTAATTTTATTGTAAAAAATTTTATTTTGTGCTAATATTACCTTATAAAATAAAATGAAATCGGAGGTATTATGATGGAATTATCAAAAGTAACGGAAACTCGCAGAAGCGTAAGAGAATACATAAATAAACCTGTTGAAACAGAAAAGTTAAGAGAGATGATTGCGGCGGCTCAACTTGCACCGTCATGGAAAAACTCGCAGGTATCACGCTACTATGTGGTAACAGGCGAAAAACTTGCAGATGTTAAGAATGCATTGTCGCCTTACAATCAGAAAAATGTTGCAGACGCTCCCGCACTTATTGTTACCGCAATTGTGCTTAATCGTTCCGGATACGAAAAGGACGGTACACAGACAAACGAACTAGGCAACGGTTGGGGATTTTACGACTGCGGTTTGCAGAGTATGAATCTTTTGCTTAAGGCAACAGAACTTGGACTTTCAACTCTTGTAATGGGTATAAGAGATAACGAAAAAATCAAGGAAGTTTTGAATATTCCCGAAACCGAGGCGGTAGTAAGCGTAATCGGAGTAGGCTACAGCAATGCAGAGCCTGCAATGCCAAAGCGTAAGGCTATTGAGGATATTGCAAAGTTCTTTTAATTTAATATAGCAAAGCGTAAAGTAAAAACCTGTACAGCAGTTGCCGTACAGGTTTTTTTGTTAAGGTTTTACAGTTTTAAATAAATTTAACTGCTGTGCCGTAAGCAAGCACTTCGGCAGCCTGCTGCATAACAGAAGCTGATGTGTAACGAACGCATACAATAGCGTCCGCCCCCATTCTTGCAGCCATATCAATCATACGCTGAGTGGCAATATCTCTCGCCTTGTTCATCATTTCAGTGTATGATTTAAGCTCGCCGCCAACCATAGTCTTAAAGCTCTGTCCCATATCGCTGAACATATGCTTCGACTGAATTGTGTTGCCTTGCACAAGACCGAGTGTGGCAAGGTTTCTGCCTGAAATTGTTTCTGTAGTAGTAAGTATCATAATTTTTCTCCTCAATTAAATATCTATTTCCTCAAGGTCGCTTTCGCTAACTTTGCGAAGTTCTTTTTTGCTTAAAATATCGTAAATTACAGGAACAATATAAAGAGTCATAATTGTTGCGTAAAGCAAACCGCCGATACATACAATAGCGATAGGCTGCATAATCTCTGAACCTGTGCCTATACCGAGCGCCATTGTTGAAAGTCCGAGAACGGTTGTGATTGCCGTAATAAGGATAGGCCTCATTCTTGTTTTGCCTGCCTCTACAATTGCCTCTCGTCTTTCTTTGCCCTCAAGTCTTAGGTTGTTGATGTAGTCAACAAGTACAATACCGTTGTTTACGATAATACCGCAGAGCATTACAAAACCGAGCAATGCCACAACGCTGACATCAAAACCTGTAATAAGCAATCCGAGAAATCCTCCCGTAAATGCAAGAGGAATTGTAAACATAATGATAAACGGTGACTTAAGGCTCTGGAATTGAGCAACCATAATAAGGTAAATAAGAATTACGCCCAAAAGCATCATAAGCAGCATTTGATTTACAGCCTCCATGGTGCTCTCGTTTGAACCCGAGTATTCAATACTGCAGCCGTCAGGAAGTTTATAATCATCAAATAAAGCTTTTGCCTTGTTTGAAACATCGGTGTTTGTATAACCGTCTTTTAAAGTACCGCTGACTGTAATATAACGCTTTTGGTCACTTCTTGTGATTGAATTCATTGATTCGGAATCTGAAATCTCGGCAACTTCGGAGAGTTTTGTGGTCTTTTCGTTGCCTTCTTTGTCTGTATAAGTGAGTTTAATATCCTTGATATTGTTCTTTGTAACATCGCTGTTTTCGTCTTTGATTACAACCACATCAAGGTCTTTGCCGCTGTTTGTAAGGGTAGAAGATGTAGTTTCCGAGGTGATTGCGGCGGCAATCTGCTGATATACCTGTGCAACCGTAAGTGACTTTTTGGCAGCCTTTGTTTTATCGACAGTTACCTTGATTTCGCCCGAAGTAGCGCCGATACCGTTATCGGTTTCGTCAATACCGTCAACCGCAGCAAGTTTTTCCGCCATATCTTTTGCGGTATTCTGCAAAGTTTTGAGGTCGTCACCGTAAAGCTTGATTGATACACCGTCATCACCGAGCATAGCTGACATTGAGCTTGAAGAAGAACTGCCGCTTACAACCACATCTCCGTCAATACTTTGAAGTTCTGCTTCAATTTCTTTGCTGATACTTTCGCTGTTCTTTACTTTGTCGCCTTTGAATACTGCATATGCCATAACAGAACCTTTGTCTGCATCGGAAGAAGATACAGAGCCTGTAAGACCCATAAGGCTTGTTGTTGAACCTGTCATAACACCAACAGTTTCAAATTCGTCATACTCGGAAAGAGTGTCGAGTAGGTTTTGTGCGGCATCAATGGTATCATCCATAGTAGCCGAGTCGTCAAGGCTGACTGTTACGGAAAGCTCCGTGCTTGCCATATTCGGCATAAAACTGAAGCCTCTTGCCACAGCACCGAACATACTGCCAAAGAGAAGTACAACTGCAGCGATAAGTGCGATTGCTCTGTGCTTTAATACAAAACGAATAGATTTTTCGTAGCCGCCGAGCATTTTATCAAACATTCCGTGCTTAACAGGTTTAACCTTTCTTAGCATACGCTGACCCATAGCAGGCACAAGCGTAAGGGCAACAATAAGGCTTGCAAGCAGGGAATAGGTGATAGTAAGCGCCATATCCATAAATATCTGACGGGTAAGACCCTCTATGAATACGATAGGGAAGAATACGCAAATTGTTGTAAGTGTAGACGATGCAATTGCGCCCGCAACCTGTTTAGCACCGTTTAAAGCGGCTTTTACAGGCGGCACACCCAAATTGCGCAGTCGGTAAATATTTTCGATAACTACAACCGAGTTGTCGACAAGCATACCTACGCCGATTGCAAGTCCCGACAGCGAAATCATATTGAGAGTAACACCGCTGAAATACATCAGCACAAGTGCAAAAATAACGCTGATAGGAATTGAAAGCGCAACAATGAGGGTTGGTTTAATATCTCTTAAGAAAAGGTAGAGAATTATAATTGCAAGTACAGCACCCATAAGAAGATTCTGTAAAACGCTGTTTATAATAATATCTATGTAGTCGCCCTGGTCCATAAGGGTGGTAAAGTGCAGACCTTCGTTTTCCTGTGTAAGAGAGTTGAGCTTTTTGGCTATATTTTCGGAAACAGTAGCGGTTGCGGCATCACTCTGCTTTGAAAAACTGAATACAACGCCGGAGTTTCCGTTAATCTTTGTGAATACCTCGTCCGAATCGTCAGCTATAAATACATCTGCAACATCGCTTAGTTTTACAACGCCGATACCGTCAATTCCCGTGTCAAAAAGAGCAAGCGACTGCATTTCTTTATCGCCGTCTATTTTGTCGCCGACACGCACAAGATATTTAATATTTTCGTCATCACTTACATATCCTGCCGGCATTGAGAAATTTTGTGCCGTAAGAATATTTGAAACATTGCTTATTGTAACAGTGTTTGTCATATCGGCGGCTTTTTTGGCTTTATCTTTTTGGTCGGAGAGTTCATCACTTGCGGATTTTAATTCTTCTTGAGCGGAATTAAGCTGGGTTAATGCACTGTTTACTTCACTTTGCTTTGTGTTTAGCGCAGAAAGTCCGCCCGAAAGCTGATATGCCGCAAGAGATTGCTGTTTTTCTATCTCTGAAAGTGCCTGATTTACAGATACGGTATTGTTGTCAAGACCTTTTACAGCGGCTGCAATTTGTGTAATACCGCCGTCTACTTGAGATATTTTATCCGCAATTTCCGCTATTGTATCATCAAGTTTTTCCTCTGTGGTGTCAAGTCCTTTTAATGCCTCAACTGTTTGAGTTATTGCTTTATCTACATTTGTAAGAGCATTTTTTGCATTATTAAGTCTTTCTTCAAGCTCTTCTTTCGGAAAACCGTATTTATCAAGTTCTTCATCTATTTTAGCAAGGATTGCTCTTACCTGTGCAAGCTGCTCGTCTGTAAGATCGGGGTTTGCAAGTTTGCTAAGCGCATCTTTGTAGTCGTTGTATATTTTTTCAAAAGTTTCTATCTGTTGTGTAAGCTGTACTTTTTCGTCCTGCAAACTGTCAAGTTTTTCTTTTATCTGTGTTAATGTTTGGTAGGCGATTGTCAAAGTTTGCTTGGTTGCAGTAAGCGACTGCTGTTGGTCAAGCAACTGCATTTTTGCATTCAAAATTTCAGTGTAACCGCTTTGTGCCTTACCTTGGGCGTCAGCAAGCTGTTTTGCAACTTCTTCCTGTTGAGAATTTAAGTCATTTATTGACTGCTCAATGGTATCACTGCCTTGCTCCGCTTTAGAAATATTGTCCTGCAATTCTTTCTTTGCATCGGAAATTTTCTTTTCCGCATCGCCGAATTTGTCATTGAGAGCGTCATTGATTTTTGCGTTGAGAGCGTCAATCTTGGTTTGAGAAATAATAACATTTTCCTTTTGAGTTACAATACCTTTTGTAGATACAGAGGCTACACCGTCAATTCCCTCAAGCTGATTTTTCAGTTCGTTGTTTACATAGTCGGAAATTTGCACTGTATCGTAACCGTCGTAATCAACCGCAACCATAGCTACAGGCATCATATTAGGGTTAATTTTCATAAGGTACGGACTGCCTACACCGTCAGGCCATGCATCTTTGATAGTGTCAAGATTGCCTCTCATATCAACGGTAGCGGTGTCCATATTTGTACCGTCCTCAAACTCAAGTGTCAATATTGAATAGTTGTCAGATGAGGTGGAGGTGATGGTTTTTACGCCGTCAATGGTTGAGAGTGACTGTTCAAGAGGTTTTGTTACCACCGATTCAACTGTTTCCGGAGTTTGTCCCGGATAGGTTGTAAGGATTATTGCATACGGAAAATCCATATTAGGCAGTAAGTCAGGCGTCATTTTAAATACCGACACTATACCCAATACAATTACCACAATAACCGCCACAAAAATTGTCATCGGCTTTTTTACACTTAGTTTTGGCAGCATATCATTCCTCTTTCATTGATTATTTCGATTATTTCCATAAAATTACTGTTTAATAAATTTATTTATTACCTAATATCACTTGACTGCGCCTTGTTTAATTATGTCGATTTTTTTGATAAGGCGTTCACGCACTTCTTCACGGTCACTGCCTGCGACAAAAACATCGAAAATTGCATTTTTAAGCACTTGTGTAAGAATTTCTATGAGGCATTTAACGCTTTCGTTATCCTGAAATTTCAGATTTTGTCTGTCCACCATAGTGTAAATCTCGTTGTTGGTGAGTGCCATATTAAAGCGATTTTTCAGATATTCGCTCACAAGGTCATCGTTTGCTTTAAAGCTGTCAACAATATTTCTCATAATTTTCATTGTTTGCTTTTGACTGCTGTAATCGCCAAAATAATCAAACATTTTAATGTACATAACAAAAAGGTCGCCGCATGAAAGTTTTAAAATTTCTTTGGCTTTGTTGCTTGATTCTTCAAACATAGTTTTAGTGATAATTTCTATCAAATCTACCTTGTCGTCAAAATACTGATAAAAACTGCCTCGGGAAATTTCAGCGGTCTTTATAATTCTGTTTATAGAAACCTTTTCGTTAGGCCGTTCCATAAACTCTTTTATGACAGCGTCGGTAATACGCTTTCTTTTTTCGTACGGAAGATTGTAAAATGTTTTTTTAATCATACCTATTACCTCCTGATGTGACAGGTTATCATATTTGCTATAATTTTAGCATTATATAAATCCTTAGTCAATAAAGGTAACACAAATGTTATGTGAAGTTTTTGTGTACAAACTACTTAATAATGTCAGCACATTTTCCTTTTGTGAATTCAATTAAAGTTTGAGGGTCAAGGTCAATCTGATAACCGATTTTTCCCGCACTTACAATAATGTTCGGATTGTTAAGGCAGCTTTCGTGGAAAACGGTAGGGTATTGCTTT
Source organism: Ruminococcus sp. BSD2780120874_150323_B10 (assembly GCF_015553695.1). Taxonomy (NCBI): domain Bacteria; kingdom Bacillati; phylum Bacillota; class Clostridia; order Eubacteriales; family Oscillospiraceae; genus Ruminococcus; species Ruminococcus sp. BSD2780120874_150323_B10. The sequence goes on along the minus strand of NZ_JADNHD010000001.1, from coordinate 75,787 downwards.
TTCATTCCGATAGGTGAGCAGCCTCCTCGAATGTAGCCTGTTACTTTTAAAATATCTTTTACATGAATCATCTCAACGGATTTTTCGCCAACTGATTTTGCGGCTTTTTTAAGGTCGAGTTCCGCCGCAACGGGAACAACAAATACAAAGTAGCTGCCGCTTACGCCTTTTGTGACAAGCGTTTTGAATACACATTCGGGATTTTGCCCCAAAAGTTTGGCAACGCTTATGCCGTCAACAGCGTCTTTTCCGTGCGGATATTCGTGTGCTGTATAATCTATTTTTGCTTTTTCGAGAATACGCATTACATTAGTTTTAAATTCTGACATAACAGCCTCCAAATTACAAATATATAATAATGATTATAATGTTTAATAATATACACATATAATTTTATTGTGGAAATTTGTGTATGTCAAGTATTGTTATAAATTAGACATAAAACTGTGTTTTTGCTCAAAATTTTAAAAATATTGATAGATATATATTGACTTAATTACTGCAATAAAGTACAATAGATTAAAAATAAATTGTATATTTTTCGTTTTTTCGCATTTATTGGGTATGTTTAATTGATAATTGCCACAGCACAAGGCTTTGGCTTAAAGAATTTTGCGGTATATATAAAGAAAATTACGGAAGGATGATTGGCAATGCTGACTAAAAGCGAAGAAGAGATTATGAATTTATTATGGGAGGTGGGCGAGCCTCTGGCAAGTTCTGAGATTGTAAGCAAATCTGTAAACAGAACATGGCGCAAAAGTTACATTAACCTTTTAATCAATTCATTGCTTAACAAGCAAATGATTGAGGTTGTGGGTGTAAAACAGATGACAAAGAATTATGCCCGCACTTTTCAGCCTACAATGTCAAAGTACGCTTATTCCGTAAAGCGGATTTTTTCTCAAAAAGGTTTTAAAGAAGAGAATATTCCCGACCTTTTTGCCGAGATAATCGCAAATACGGAAAATCCTCAAATTCTTGAAAAAATGCAAAGTCAGCTTGACGAAAGAAAGCGAGAACTTGCATCGGATAAGAATAACCGTGACAGTTACAGTGCATAATTAAAAAGTAAAAATTATTATTACAATTGCCGCCTCAGAGCGGCTTTTGTATTATAGATTTATAGATTATCGGGTATAAAAATTACAGCCATCAAACTTATTTTAGTCTGATGGCTGTTTGCTCTTTGATGTTAAAGTCTTACAGGAATATTTTTTTCGTTAAGATATTTTTTTAATGTGGGAATCGGAATTTCGCCGAAATGGAAGAGAGAGGCTGCGAGGACTGCGTCTGCTTTGCCCTCTGTGAATGCGTCATAGAAATGCTCAAGAGCGCCTGCGCCGCCACTGGCGATTACGGGAATTGAAACTTTTTCCGAGATTGCTCTTGTAAGTGCGATGTCATAGCCTTTTTTCTGTCCGTCCTCGTCCATACTTGTAAGCAGAATTTCGCCTGCGCCGAGCTGTTCACATTTTACAGCCCATTCAACCGCATCAAGGCCTACAGGAGTTCTTCCTCCGTTCACATAAACTTCCCAACCGTTTTCTTTTCGCTTTGCGTCAATGGCGGCAACTACGCACTGACTGCCGAATTTATAAGCCGCCTCGCTGATAAGTTCAGGTCGATGAACGGCAGCGGAATTAACGGAAACTTTGTCTGCGCCTGCTCTTAAAAGTAAATTGAAATCATCAACACTTCTTATACCGCCGCCTACGGTGAACGGAATGAAAATTGAATTTGCTACTTTTTCAACCATATCAATTGTAATATTTCTTGAATCGCTTGAAGCTGTAATGTCGAGAAATACAAGCTCGTCTGCGCCTTCTTTATCGTATTGCTTTGCACATTCCACGGGGTCGCCCGCATCTACAAGATTAACAAAGCTCATACCTTTTACAACTCTGCCGTTTTTTACATCAAGGCAGGGGATAATTCTTTTTGCATACATATCTTTTCTCCTTACTTTCCGTTTACCATATCGGCAAAGTTTTTAAGAATTTTTAATCCGACTTCACCGCTTTTTTCGGGATGAAATTGCGTTGCGGAAACATTTTCCCATTCGATTGCCGCATCAATTTGAACTCCGTAGTTTGTCCTTGCGGCAACAATTTCAGGGTTCTTTGCCGTTAAAAAGTATGAGTGAACAAAATATACATAGGCATTGTCTTCTATACCTTTAAAAATGCCGTCCTTTTTTACAATATCAAGACTGTTCCAACCTATATGCGGTATCTTTAAGCCTGTATCGGCAGGAATTTTTGTTATGCTGCCGTCAAAAACAGATAAGCCTTTTTTATTAGGGCTTTCTTCGCTTTCGGGAAAAAGCAACTGCAATCCAAGGCAAATACCTAAGAAATGCTTTTTTGTCTTTATAAAATCAAGTACGGTGTCTTTAATGCCGTAGCTTTCCATGGTGTCCATTGTATCTCCGAATGAGCCTACGCCCGGCAAAACGGCACCGTCTGCCTTTAAAATCATATCTTTATCTCTTGTAACAACACAGTCACAGCCGATATATTTCAAAGCCTTGTTTACGCTCTGAATATTTCCTGCGCCGTAGTCAATTATAGCAATCATAATCTGTCCTCCCGATTACATTTCAGCATAGTAGTATATTAGCATATTTGCTCGCTTTTTGCAAGAAAAACAGTGCGATAATTCATTATTTCAAAAAATAAAAAATTAACCTGTTTTTCGGTTGAATTAAAATAACTTGTGTGCTACAATTAAATATGTATGTAAAATTAAGAAAAATCCTGCGTTTGCAGGTTGCTCATAATTACAGAATTTTTAAAAGAAGGTTATTTGATGATCACTCATTTATTGACAAGAATAGATTTGAGTATGCACTCGCTTTCAAAAGGTCAAAAGCGAATTGCACTTTATATAGAGGAGCATTATGACAAAGCGGCTTTTATGACTGCCTCAAAGCTCGGCGAAACCGTCGGCGTTTCGGAAAGTACGGTTGTAAGATTTGCCACAGAGCTTGGCTATGACGGCTACCCAAAGCTGCAGAAAGCCATGCAGGAAATGATAAGGGATAAGCTCACTTCTGTTCAGCGAATTGAGGTTACTTCAAGCAGAATCGGCAATGACGATGTTTTAAACAGCGTGCTGAATCAGGATATTGATAAAATCCGCAGAACCATTGAAGAAACCTCGCACGAGGATTTTGAAAGGGCTGTAGACAAAATCTGCAATGCCGACAGAATTTATATTTTCGGTGTTCGATCCACCGCTGCAATCGCAAGTTTTTTAGGCTATTATTTTGAGCTTATTTTTGATAATGTCAGAGTTATTGACTCAACAAGCCACACAACCACATACGAAAGAATTTTCAGAATGACCGACAAGGATGTTATGATCGGAATTTCTTTTCCACGATACAGCACAATGGCGGTTGACGCTATGAACTATGCTCGTTCGCAGGGTGCTCACGCTATTGCAATTACCGACAGTATGGTGTCGCCTCTTGTAAAATCAGCCGACTCTGTGCTTATTGCAAGAAGCGATATGGCGTCAATAGTCGATTCGCTTGTAGCCCCGTTAAGCCTTATAAATGCGCTTATTGTTGCGACTGTTCTTAAAAAGAAAGACGAAGTATCCGAAAACTTCCGCAGACTTGAAACCGTATGGAACAGAGAGGGAGTTTACGCAAGCGGAGAGAAGGACGAGGAAGAAACGACGGAAGCGGGAAAGAAGAATGGAAAGTAAAAAGGTAGTTGTGGTCGGCGCAGGTGCGGCGGGTCTTATGGCTGCATCGGCAGCGGCAATGTACGGCGCAAGCGTAACATTAATAGAAAAAAACAAGCGTGTCGGCAGAAAAATTATGATTACGGGCAAAGGCAGATGTAATGTTTGCAATAACTGCGATGTCGAAACTTTTATAAGAAATGTTCCTACAAACGGAAAATTTCTTTATTCGGCAATCAACAAATTAACTCCCGAAGACACTGTTGCGTTCTTTGAGGGACTTGGACTTTCTCTTAAAACAGAGCGTGGCAACAGGGTTTTTCCGCAGTCCGACAAAGCTGTTGATGTGGTTGATACATTGTATAACTATGTAAAAAACTGCGGCTGTAAAATTGTGGAAGACACCGCCGAAGAACTTTTGCTTGAAAACGGTGAGGCAGTCGGAGTTAAGTGTAAGAACAAAACATATTATGCGGACAGTGTGATTATATGCTGTGGCGGTAAAAGCTATCCTCTCACAGGTTCTACAGGTGACGGATACACTCTCGCAAAGCAGGCGGGACATACAATAGTACCGCTAAAACCGTCGCTTGTTCCGCTCGAAAGCAAAAATCTCGACTGTAAATCAATGCAGGGCCTTGCACTTAAAAATGTGGGTCTTAAGATTGTTGATACACAGAGCGGTAAAACGGTTTACGATGATTTCGGAGAAATGCTGTTTACTCATTTCGGTATGAGCGGTCCTATGGTACTCTCCGCAAGCTCACATATCCGTGATATTTCGGACGGCAGATACAATGCCGTAATCGACATAAAGCCGGCGCTTACCCACGAACAGCTTGAAAAGCGACTTCAGCGTGATTTTGACGAAAATCACAACAAAGATGTTTCAAATTCATTTACAAAGCTGTTGCCAAAAAAGCTCGTTGTGCCTGTTCTCAAAAGGTGGGGAGTACCCTTTGAGAAAAAGTGCAACTCAATTACCAAAGAGGAGCGCAGACGACTTTGCGAACTTTTAAAGGCTTTTACCGTAGAAATCAGCGGTTTTCGTCCTATTGAAGAGGCAATTATTACTTCGGGCGGCGTAAAAACCTCTGAAATCAATCCCAAAACTATGGAAAGCCGACTTGTAAAGGGACTTTACTTTGCAGGCGAAGTAATAGATTGTGATGCCTATACGGGCGGCTTTAACTTACAGATAGCATGGAGTACAGGTAATCTTGCAGGCGAAAGAGCCGCTTATTAAGAAAGGAAGAATAAAATGTCTGTTGCAATAGCACTCGATGGTCCTGCAGGTGCAGGTAAATCCACTATAGCAAAAAGAGCAGCGAAAGCTCTTGATTATATATATATTGATACGGGCGCTCTTTACCGCACAATCGGTCTTAGCGCAATGAGAAGAAATATTGAGCCTGTCGAATCAAAAGAAGTGAGTGATATGCTTTCGAAAATTAAGGTTGAAATTGCCTTTAACGATAAAATGGAGCAGATAGTTTTGCTTGACGGCGAAGATGTTTCTTCACTTATCAGAACTCCCGAAGTATCTATGACAGCGTCAAAAATTTCCGCAATTCCCGAAGTAAGAGCGTATTTGCTTGATTTGCAGAGAGATATGGCAAAGAAAAATAATGTGATTATGGACGGCAGAGATATCGGTACGGTTGTTCTTCCCGATGCAAAAGTAAAAATCTTTCTTACCGCATCTCCCGAGGCAAGAGCCGAAAGACGATACAAAGAACTTTTGGAAAAGGGAATGAATGTCAGCTATGACGATGTTCTCAAAGATGTAAACGAGCGGGATTACAACGATTCTCACCGCAAAACCGCTCCGCTCAAGCCTGCCGAGGGTTGTGTGTTTGTAGATACTACAGAACTTGATTTTGAACAGTCGGTAGATAAAATAATTTCCGTTATAAAGGAGAATGTTTAATGGGACAGTCTAAGGTGCTTTACAGAGTCGGTCAGGCGGTTTGCCGTCCGATTATGAAAGTGTTTTACAGATATAAATTTATAAATAACAACTCTATTCCGCATGAGGGAGCATATATAATTGCAAGCAATCATATGTCGTTTTCTGACCCTGTGCTTTTAGGTCTCGGTCAAAGGCGCAGACTTTTCTTTATGGCAAAACAGGAACTTTTTAAAAACAAGTTTTTTGCAGGATTAATCCGTGCACTCGGTGCGTTTCCCGTTGAGCGTGGCGCAGGTGACGGCAAAGCTATAAAAACAGGTGAAGACCTCATAAAAGAGGGCAATGTAATGACTATCTTTATTGAGGGAGGCAGAACAAAGACAGGCGAATTTATGCGTCCGAGAAGCGGCTGCGCACTTGTTGCTCAACAAATGCAGGTGCCTGTTATTCCTGCGTGCATCACAATTACGGGTAATCCGAAGTACCGCTTTGCAAAGAGAGTAATTCATTTCGGCGATCCGCTTACTCCGCAGCAGCTCGGACTTACACCCGACGGTGACAGACGACAGCTTAAAAATGCCACAAATATGATTATGGACGAAATCAAGAAGATGAGGGAGCAGGACAGAAAATGAGCATAACCGTTGCAAAATCTGCCGGCTTTTGCTTTGGCGTAAACAGAGCAATAAATATTGTGAACAGTTTGCTTGACAAGAATGTAAAAGTATCTACTCTCGGACCTATCATTCATAATATGGAAGTCGTAAACGAACTTGGAAGCCGTGGCTGTAAAGCGGTTGATAATATTGACGAGGTAGAAAAAGACGCTACTCTTGTTATCCGTTCTCACGGTGTTCCAAAATATGTTATTGACAAATTAGATGAAAATGGTGTAAAATATGAAGATGCAACATGTCCTTTTGTTAAGAAGATACACAATATAGTGGCAAATCCCGACAACAAGGACGGCATAGTTTTAATCGCAGGCAACAGCGTTCACCCCGAGGTTGAGGGCATTATAGGTCATTGCAGCACCGAATGTCACACCTTTAAAAACAGTGAAGAAATTGACGAGATTTACAATATTGTTCTAAAAAAGAATAATAAACAGGTTTTTGTTGTCGCACAGACCACATTTGACACAAAAGAATGGAAAAAGTGTGTAAAAAAGATTAAAAAACTATGTACAAATGCAAAAATATTTGATACAATATGTAATGCAACGTCAGTTAGACAGACCGAAGCTGACTTACTTGCGGCTCAATCCGATTTTATGGTAGTAATAGGCGACAGGCACAGCTCAAACACGGGCAAGCTTTTTGATATATGCAAAAGGCAGTGCGATAACACAGTTCTTATTGAAACAGCGGATGAGCTTGATGCTTTACAAGTCAGCGTTGCTGAAAAAATTGGCGTTACTGCCGGTGCATCTACTCCGGCAAGGATAATAAAGGAGGTACTGGATACAATGAGTGAAATTAAATCCGGTGTAACAAATGGTGAAGAATCTTTTGAGGCATTGCTTGAGGAATCCCTCAAAAACTTAAATACAAATGAGAGGGTAATGGGTACAGTGCTCAGCATTGCGCCTAACGAGGTTCAGGTTGATGTCGGCAGAAAGCAGACAGGCTTTATTCCTGCCAGTGAGCTTTCTAACGATCCTAACGCTAAGCCGGAGGATATCGTAAAGGTTGGCGACAAGATCGAGCTTCTTATTATGAAGACAAATGATCAGGAAGGCACAATTATGCTTTCTAAGCGCAGAGTAGACGCAGCTAAGGGCTGGGAAATTCTTGAGTCTAAGGTTGACTCACAGGAAGTTCTTACAGGTAAGGTTACAGAGGCTGTTAAGGGCGGTGTAATCGTTATCTACAACGATGTAAGAGTATTTATTCCTGCTTCGCAGGCAACTGCTACTCGTGACGAGAGCCTTGAGGATCTCGTAGGTAAAGAAGTACAGTTCAGACTTATTGAGGTTTCACAGCGTGGCAGAAGAAAGAGAGCTATCGGCTCAATCAGAAGCGTACTTAAGGAGCAGAGAGCTGCTCAGCGTGAGGAGTTCTGGAAGAACTGCGAAATTGGTAAGAAGTACACAGGTGTTGTTAAGTCACTTACAAGCTACGGTGCATTTGTTGACCTTGGCGGTGTATTTGGTATGATCCACATTTCAGAGCTTTCTTGGACACACATTAAGCACCCAAGTGAGGTTGTAAATGTTGGCGATACTGTAGAAGTATATGTAAAGGACATCAACGAGGAAACAAAGAAGATTTCTCTCGGCTTTAAGAACGCTGACGAGAATCCATGGGAGATCCTCAAGAACCAGTATCCGGTGGGCACAGTTGTTAAGGCTACAATCGTTGGTCTTACATCATTCGGTGCTTTTGCAAACATCATCCCGGGTATTGACGGTCTTATCCACATTTCTCAGATTGCTAACAAGAGAATTGAAAAGCCCGCAGATGTACTTTCAGTTGGCGAAACAGTAGAAGCTAAGATTACTGCTATTGACTTCGACAAGAAGCGTGTAAGCCTTTCAATGCGTGCACTCCTTCCTGAGGACGAGCAGGCTCCTGCTGAGGCTACTGAAGAGGTTGCTGAATAATTTGTTATTAAACAGGGCATTCCATTATAGGGATGCCCTGTTGTTCTATTTTATATAATAAACCGCAAAAGGAGCGATAAAAAATGACTCCAAAAGAAGAATTTATTGAGATTTATACAAAGTACATAACACGCAACGGTGCAGAAGAATTACTTGAATGGCTCAAGCGCACAGACTTTTTTACTGCTCCTGCAAGTACGAAATATCATTGTGCTTGCGAGGGCGGACTTGTAATGCACTCTGTCAGCGTGTTTAATACAATGATGGAAAAGCATTATGACGAAGAAACCGATAATATTGAAAGTTTTGCAATATGCGGACTTCTGCACGATTTATGCAAGGCGCAGTTTTACAAGGTTTCGTCAAGAAATGTAAAAAACGAGCAGACAGGCGTATGGGAAAAAGTGCCTTATTATGCAATTGACGACCAATTCCCGTACGGTCACGGCGAAAAATCGGTTTTTCTTATTGAGCGCAAAATGCACTTAAAGATTGATGAGGCAATGGCAATCCGTTGGCATATGGGAGAGTTTGGTGATAAAAACAGCAATTCAATTTCTCTTGCATACGAGCGTTATCCGCTTGCCGTAAAGCTCCACCTTGCAGACCTTGAATCAACATATTTGAAAGAAAAGGGCACTTCGGCCGTAAACAAGTAATTTTCACTTTTGCTTTATTTTTGGCATATAATACCGCTTGTTTTATGGAATGTTAAATAAGGATGATTTTATGGATATAATTTTGGCAGAACAAAGAATAAAAGAGCTTACAAAGACGATTGAGTATCACAATAATCGTTATTATAATCTCGATAATCCCGAAATTTCCGATTACGATTATGATATGCTTTTGCGTGAGCTTGAAAACCTTGAAAACGATTTTCCTACACTCAAGTCACCGCTTTCGCCGACAAATAAAGTAGGCGGCGAGCGTGGAGAAAAATTCTCTCCCGTAACTCACACAGTGCCGATGGAAAGTTTGCACGACAGCTTTTCTCACTCGGAATTGTTTGATTTTGACAGAAGAGTGCGTGAGGTTGCTCCGAGTGTAAAATATGTTGTTGAGCCAAAATTTGACGGTCTTTCCGTATCTTGCGAGTATCGCAACGGTGTATTTGTTCGAGGCTCGACAAGGGGTGACGGAACAGTCGGTGAAGATGTTACGGATAATCTTATGACAATACGCTCACTCCCGAAAAAGATTGAAAATGCGCCTGAATTTTTAGAGGTGCGTGGCGAAGTTTATATGTCTTTTGACAGCTTTAACGAACTTGTCAAGGAACAGGAAGATAACGAAGAAAAGCCGTTTAAAAATCCGAGAAATGCCGCCGCAGGCTCATTAAGGCAAAAAAATTCTAAGATTACCGCAAAGCGCAAACTTGATATTTTTGTATTTAATATCCAACAAATCGAGGGCGTTGAAATTACAAGTCATCATCAGGGTTTGGATTACCTTACCGAGCTTGGATTTCCGACTGCGTTTTATAATATTTTCGAGGATATGCAAGAGGCTGTTGAAGAAATTGAGCGTATAGGAAATATGCGAGGTACATTTGATTATGCGATTGACGGTGCGGTTGTAAAGGTTGATGATTTTGCAACAAGAGAATTATTGGGCAGTACCGCAAAATATCCGAAATGGGCGGAGGCATATAAATATCCGCCCGAAGAAAAGGCGACAAAATTGCTTGAAGTTGAAATAAATGTCGGCAGAACAGGCGTGCTTACTCCTGTCGGAATTTTTGAACCTGTATTTCTTGCAGGTACGACAGTAAGCCGTGCAACGCTCCACAACAAAGATTTTATAGATGAAAAAGGTATTTGCGTAGGTGATACGGTAATTATCCGTAAAGCCGGAGAGATTATTCCGGAGGTTCTTTCTGTAAAAGAACACGGCGAAAATGCGGTGCCTTTTGAGTTTCCGAAACTTTGCCCGTCCTGTCACACTCCTGTTGTGCGTGACGAAAACGAGGCTGCTATTCGCTGTACAAACACCGATTGCCCTGCCCAGCTTATGCGCCATCTTATCCATTTTGTAGGCAGAGATGCTATGGATATTGACGGTCTCGGACCTGCTGTGCTTGAACAGCTTGTGAATGAGGGACTGATAAAATCTCCTGCCGACCTTTACAGATTAACGGTTGACAGCATAACCGCCCTTGACAGAAAAGCCGAAAAATCTGCGCAAAATCTTATTAATTCAATTGAAAAATCAAAACACAATGAATTATATCGCCTTGTTTTTGCACTTGGCATCAGAAATATAGGTCTTAAAGCCGCAAAACTTTTATGCGAAAATTTTGCGAATATTGATGACCTTATGAATGCAAAAACAGAGGATATTTCCGCAATAGAGGGCTTTGGCCTGATTATGGCGGAAAGCGTAGTGAATTATTTTTCTGCCGAAAGCACAAAAAATCTGATTGACGAACTGAAAGAACTCGGACTTGAAATGAAACCGTCCGAACAGAAGAAAAAGGGCGGAATTCTTGAGGGCAAAACCTTTGTTCTTACAGGCACTCTGCCGACTATGAAAAGAAGTGAGGCAGGCAAACTGATTGAGCAGAACGGCGGAAAAACAAGCTCTTCCGTATCTAAAAAAACCGACTATGTGCTTGCGGGCGAAGACGCCGGAAGTAAACTGACAAAAGCACAGCAACTCGGTATTGCAATTATTTCGGAAGAAGAATTATTAAATATGCTTGCTGAATGAATTTAATAAGAAATGCGCTAACCTAAAAATAAATTAACTATAGCTATTATCACGGGGACTGCACTGTCCGCAAAATATATGACTATAACACAAAGGACTATCTTACATAAGTAGGATAGTTTTTTGTTTTTGCTTACAATCTATCATTCAAAAAATATTTAAACCTTGTTCTTTTTATGTGCTTGTCTGCATACATATTAACAAAGCCAAGGAAAGGACGATAAAAATGACAAGTCTTAATAATGAGGGCAGGTTTGTACTTGCCATACGCTCGCTAAGTCAGAATATTTATCAGAGAATTTTACCGCTGTCGCAAAAATTCTGCGATACTGCGCAGGAAATAAGATTGCGTGTAAACAGACCTGTAGCGGTTGTTTGCCCGGATACTACATATTTTCTTACGGAAAAGGGCGGGCTTACCAACACTATACTTGACGGCTCAATGCTCACAGTCAGCCGTGGCGACCTTACGGATACTTTTCACAACATTTGCAATTACTCGGTATATTCAAAACAAAGTGAAATTATAAACGGCTTTGTTTCAATGCACGGCGGTCACAGAGCGGGTATCTGCGGTACGGCAATTTGTGAGGGTGACAAGGTAATAAATATCCGTGATATTTCGTCAATTAACATCAGAATTGCAAGAGAGCATAAAGAGTGTTCAAGAGCTGTTATTGACACTCTTAATCCCGACTTTGGCGGCGTGCTTATTTGCGGTGCGCCATGCACGGGCAAAACCACGCTCTTAAGGGATATGGCAAGAATACTCTCGACCGAATACGGCAAGAGAATTTCTTTGATTGACGAAAGGGGAGAACTTGCGGGCACTTCCTCGGGTATCCTGCAAAATGACATCGGACTTTGTGATGTGTTTGACCTTTACGATAAGCCGAGCGGAATTATTCAGGCTATACGCAGTATGTCGCCCGATATTATTGTTTGCGACGAAATCGGTACGCAGAGAGATATTGACGCTGTGGAATATTCCGTGAATTCGGGTGTATCTTTTATTTCTACCTTGCATTGTTCAAGCGTTGACGAACTTAGAAGAAAAGATAATATCCGTAAACTCGTTTCCTGCGGCGGCTTTAAAACCCTTGTTTTCCTTGATAACAGAGCGTCTGCCGGCAGAGTGAGCAAGATTATGAGAGTCGGTGATGTATTTGGTAATTAAAATTATCGGCTGTATCTTGCTTGTGAGCGCAACAACTCTTATGGGATTTAAAAAAGCCCAACGGCTGTACAAACGCAGAGATTTTATAAAAGACTTTTTGGTTTTCCTTGATACTCTTGCGACAAATATTCGCTACAGTACAGATGAACTTTCGATTATTTTTTCCAAAAGCGAAGACAGATTCGGAAAAGCAATATACGGTGCGTACGAAAAATACGACGGTACATTTTTTAAAAAATGGAAAAATGCGGTAGCGGATATTTCCGACGGTTACGCTTTAAAGCACGAGGATAAACAGCTTTTATGCTCATTCGGAGAAAAACTCGGCATAACCGATGTAGAGGGACAGCTCAAACATATTGAGCTTTACAAAGGGCTTGCGAACGCTCATCTTGATGACAGTAAAAATGAAATAAAACAAAAATCACGGCTTTACAAAACTATGGGATTTTTTGTCGGCACGGCAGCCGCACTTGTTATAATCTGAAAGGATAGCTATGGATGTTGAACTGATTTTTAAAATAGCTGCAATCGGTATAATTGTAGCCGTGTTGTGTCAGGTGCTCATACGCAGCGGCAGAGAAGAACAGGCAATGCTTACGACGCTTGCGGGTCTTATAGTTGTGCTTACTCTGATTGTCACGCAGATAAGCGCCTTGTTTAACACGATAAAGCAGTTATTCGGCTTTTAGGAATAAAGTATGAATATTATTACTATAGCCGCTGTCGCAATTGTATCTGCAATTTCTGCCGTAGCAATAAAAAAGCATAACGGTGAAATCTCGCTTATGCTTTCAATTGCCTGCGGAGTAATATTGCTTACAGCCGTAATTTCGTTTGCGGCTACGATTTTGCAGACGGTAAATAAAATTGCGGCAGCGTCTGATATGAATATTGAGTATATAAAAATATTGCTCAAGGTAATAGGAATATGCATTGTAACAGAGCTTGCCGTCAGTGTATGTAAGGAGTCGGGACAGCAGGCAATAGCAACAAATGTTACGCTTGCAGGTAAAATATTGATTATGGTAACATCACTTCCGCTTTATACGGAAATTTTAAATACAGTGGTGTCACTTGTAGAAAACTCCTGAAGGAGTGTTGATGTTGAAAAAAACAGCGGTGTTTTTAGTTGTGATTGCGGTTGTTTTTCTGTCGCAGATTACTGTATTTGCAGCCGATACAACAGCCAAAACCGAAAGTACAACAAATGATATTAACAGCATTTACGATACCTCTGCTTTATATGACAGCCTGTCTGACGATGTAAAGCAGAGCCTTGAAAATATAGGGATAAACGGCATAGACAGCAATGAGCTTTCGCAGATTTCGTTCGGAGAAGTTGTGAATGAAATTGTAAAACTTGCGGGCGAAAACAGCGCAGGGCCGTTAAAAGCGGTAATCTCGCTTACCGCACTCTTGCTTATATGCTCGCTTTTATCTTCGTACAAAAATTCGCTTTCAAGTGAACTTTCCTCCTCACTTGGCATAGCAGCCGTACTGTGTGCTACCTGTACGGCTGCACTCCCCGTAATTGAAGTAATTTCAGATATGTCAACGGTAGTAAAAACGGCATCAAGTTTTATGCTTGCATTTGTGCCTGTAATGGTTATGATTATGTCGAGCACGGGACACGCCGTAAGCGGTGCGTCATATTACGCAATGATGATCGGCGCAGGAGAGGGAGTGGGACAACTAAGCTCAAAGGTAATAGTTCCTTTTCTTAATATGTTTCTCGGTGTATCAGTAACGGCAAGCGTATGCTCGGAATCAAAACTTACGGGTATAACTTCAATAATTTCAAAAGCCGTAAAATGGGTACTCGGGTTTGTTATGACTGTATTTACAGCCGTACTTTCTTTTAAGCAGATGATAACAACCTCGGTTGACGATGTTTCTACACGAGCCGTGCGATTTACTTTAAATTCATTTATTCCGATAGTAGGCTCAGCACTTTCAGATGCATACAAAACCGTACAGGGTAGTGTAAACTTGCTTAAATCGGGACTTGGAATTTTTGTTATAGTATCTATTGCTTTTGTGTTTCTGCCTATAATACTTAACAGCCTTTTGTGGATATTTACTTTATCGGCAGGAAAGTTACTTGCGGAGATACTCGGCATAAATCAGGTAAAAGATTTGCTTGAGGGTGTCGGTACCGTGCTTTCAACCTTGCTTGCAATTGTATTGTGCATTATGTCGGTTTACATAATTTCAACTGCACTTGTGCTTTTGATGGGAGGCGGCGGAATATGAGCGGTATGATTTCTGCGGTTATAACAGTTTGTGCCGGTGCTCTTATTTGCAGTCTGCTGTCGGCATTTGTACCCGAGGGTACTACCAAAAAAACCGTTGCCCTTGTAATCGGTGCGTTTATGGTATGCTGTCTTATTTCGCCGATAACCTCGGCAATTTCTTCTATAGATTTTGATGCCGAACCTGTTGATTACAGCGAAGATCAAGTTTCCACTTCCGACGAAGCCTACGCAAATGTTGTGATTAAACAGGCACAACAAAATCTTGAACAAAGCCTTACCGACCTGCTTGCTCAAAACAACATAAAAATATCCGAATGTAAAATCGTACTTGCAAAATCGCAGTCAAACAGCATAATTATCGGTGACATCAGCATATATATGAGTAATGAATATAAAAGCCGGAAAGATAAAATCGGCTCAATTGTTTTTGAAAGCTTCGGAGCATATCCGAGAATAACTTTTATTTAAGGGTGCAAAGCTATGGAAGAAAAAACAAACGGAATAAAAAAGCTGTTTGAAAGTGACAAAGCAAGAAAAATTATAGTAATTATCGGTATTATCGGAATAGCACTTATTTTTATTTCTTCAATTTCGGGAATTAATACCGATAAAAAAACGGAAACCGAGGGCTTTTCGGTTACTACCTACAGCACGGAGATTGAAAGCGATTTGCAAAAAATCCTTTCAAGTATCAGCGGCTGCGGAGAAACAAAGGTGCTTCTTACCATAGAAAACTCGGTCGAATATGTATATCTTGAGGACAGTACCACCAAGACAAAGGAAATTCAGCCTGTTATCCGCGGTGTGCTTGTTGTATGCGAGGGCGGAGATGATCCCGTCGTAACACAAACGGTCACACAAGCGGTAACAAGGGCACTGGATATTTCATCGGCAAAGGTATGTGTTACAAAATTAACAGAACGAAGGTAGAGGTATTATGAAAATTCAGAAGAAACATATTGTAATGACATCACTTGTACTTGCTCTGGCAACGGCGGTTTACATAAACTATCAGATTTCGCAGGCTCGTACAACTTCACCTGCAAAGGAGCTGGGGGCAGCGTCATATGTAAATGCAACAGTCGGGGAAACAGCAACCTCCGACGAGGCGGCAGCGGCAATGGCACTATCGAAAGAGCAGCAGGATTTCTTTGCATCCGAACGCACTAAAAGGCAGAACACGCAAGACAAGGTAATTGACGATGCGGAGGAGATACTCGATTCCGACTCGAGTTCAGACACGGAGCTTACCGAGGCGCAAGAAAATGTAGAGCGAATCATCAGCTTTTTTACAACGCAGGATACCATAGAAACCATTGTGAAAGCGAAAGGCTTTTCCGATTGCCTTTGCTGTATAACCGATATGGGTGTAACCGTTATAGTTCCGGAAAACGAGCTTAACGAAAATACCGTTTTGTCAATATACGATGCCGTAACAACGCACTATGAAATTGCAAGTGACGCAATATCTGTTGTAGGTGCGTGAATATAGTTTACAATCAAAATTTTATGTGATATAATTATCCTGATAATTTATTGTAAAGTTGGGATAATATGTCTGAAGAGATAAATGTAACTTCTCAGGAAGTAACAGAAGAAAATGAAAACGAAGCAGTACAGATTAAACTTACACGCTCCGAACAGCGTGAGCAGGTATTTATGCTTTTATTTTCAAAGTCATTTACAAACACATCTGTCGACAATATGGTGCAGGACAGCTCGGAACTCTTTATGGGCGGAGTAAGCGCACTTGCACAGGCAGAAGTTGAGGGTATTGTATCGGCTAAAGAAGAACTTGACGAGATTATTTCACGCTATCTAAAAAAAGGATGGACTCTTTCAAGAATTTCAAAGCCGTCGCTTGCAATCCTTGAACTTGCAGTGTATGAAATCAAGTATCTTGACAATGTTCCCGCAAGCGTAGCAATCAACGAGGCGGTAGAACTTGCAAAGAAGTACACTATTGACGAGAGCGGATTTGTCAACGGAATATTAGGCTCATTTGTAAGAGATAACGGAGAAAAGTAATGAGCCTTTTCCTTGGTATAGATACCTCTAACTACACAACTTCGGTTGCGGTATATAACAGCGAAAACGGCGAAATGCTGCAGCGAAAGCAGCTTTTGCCCGTAAAACAGGGACAGCTTGGCTTAAGACAGAGCGATGCGGTTTTTCATCACACACAACAGCTTCACACTCTTGTTGAGGACATTGCAAAGGAAGTTGACTTGTCGGGTGTGTCTGCATTAGGCGTATCAACACGCCCCCGTCCGGTTGACGGCTCATATATGCCGTGCTTTACGGTTGGAGAAAACACAGCAAGAATTATATCGGCAGTGATAAAAAAGCCTCTCCTGACATTTTCACATCAGGAGGGGCATATTGCCGCAGCACTGTTTTCAGCCGCAAGAGAAGATTTGTTTGAAAAAGAATTTTTAGCATTTCATATAAGCGGAGGCACAACGGAGGCGGTGCTCGCAAAGGGCAGTACAAGCTCGTTTGCCGTTAAAGAGGCTGCAAAAACACTTGACTTAAATGCCGGACAGGCAGTTGACAGAGTGGGGCTTATGCTCGGTTTAAAATTTCCGTGCGGTCAGCAGCTTGAACAGCTTGCGCTTAATAATACAGAAAAATTCAAAGTTCGTCCTACTCTCAAGGGCGCTGATTGCTGTTTGAGCGGACTTGAAAATCAGTGTAAAAAAATGCTTGATAACGGCGAAAGCAAAGAAAAAATCGCTGCTTTTTGCATTGCTTTTATTCAGGCTACGCTTGAAAAAATGACTGAAAAATTGCTCGAGCAATTCGGCAATTTGCCTGTGATTTTTGCGGGCGGAGTAATGTCAAATTCCATTATAAGAAATGCTCTGACCGAGAAATTCGGCGCTACATTTGCAAAACCCGAATATTCTGCCGATAACGCAGCGGGTATTGCGTATTTGGCATATAAGAAATATACGGAAATCTAAGACGATTATAAGTGTAAAAATATTAAAATACTTCATCAGCGGGAGGTAAAGAGATGTATTCACCGCAGATTCAAAAGCCGAGAGTGCTTTCTGTTTCACAAATAAATTTTTATATAAAGTCAATTATCGAGAATGACGGCAGTTTGCAGTTTGTGCTTGTAACAGGTGAAATCTCTAATCTTACCGTGCACCAACGCAGCGGTCATATTTACCTTTCGCTTAAAGACAGCAATTCAGTTATAAGTGCCGTTATGTTTGCAGGCAACGCAAGACGACTTAAGTTCCGCATTGAAAACGGAATGAAAGTAATTTGTCGTGGCAGAATTTCTGTATATGAGCCGAGCGGCAGGTATCAGCTTTATATTGAAGATATGCAGCCAGACGGTGTGGGTGCGCTTACGCTTGCGTTTGAACAGCTTAAAAAGAGCCTTGCTCAAAAAGGACTGTTTGACAATGCACATAAAAAGCCGCTGCCTAAATTTCCTAAAACAATCGGCGTCATAACTTCTCCCACGGGTGCGGCGGTTCAGGATATAACGAATATTATCAGACGAAGATTTCCGAGTGCGGATATAGTGCTCGCACCTGTGCTTGTTCAGGGAGAAAGTGCGCCCGAGCAGCTTGTGCGTGCCGTAAATAAATTCAGTGCAAGCAAGATTGCCGATGTGATTATCATAGGCAGAGGCGGCGGTTCTGCCGAAGACTTATGGGCGTTTAATGACGAACAACTTGCATATGCTGTCTATAATTGCGAAACTCCCATAATTTCGGGTGTGGGACACGAAACAGATTTTACTGTCTGTGACTTTGTCGCCGATGTTCGTGCCTCTACTCCGTCTGCTGCGGCAGAACTTGCCGTACCCGACAGGCAGGAGCTTATGTCTTACTATTTTAAGCAAAAGCAATATATATCAGCTATGCTTGACAGAAAGATAAAAACGGCGCAGTTAAGACTTGAAAATCAGCAGAGAAGAATGTCTGCGTCATCGCCGAAGCTCAAAGCGGAACAGCTTGAAAAACAGCTTTCGGCAAAGAGCGAAAAGCTGACACGGTTTATGAATATTTATATTTCTGATAAAGAAAATAAACTTATTGCCGCAAAGGGCAAACTTGACGGTTTGAATCCGCTTAATGTATTGAATCGTGGTTATGCAATCGCCGAAAAGGACGAAAAAATCATTACCTCATCAAAACAGCTTAAAAACGGCGACGATTTCACTGTTATTTTGAGTGACGGTAAAATAAACGCAAAGGTATGTGGTGAATAACTATGGCTTTTACACATCTTCATAATCATACCGAATACAGCTTGCTTGACGGAGCAAGCAGAATAAACAAACTTGTGGAAACGGCAAAGGAAAAGGGACAAACCGCTCTTGCCATTACCGACCACGGTGTAATGTACGGCGTCATTGACTTTTACCGAGCCTGTAAAAAGCAGGGGATAAAGCCTGTTATCGGCTGTGAAGTTTATGTTGCGCCGCACTCTCGTTTTGACAAAACTTCGGCGTATGAAAAGTATTATCATATGGTGCTGCTTTGCGAAAATAACGAGGGCTATCAAAATTTAATTAAACTTGTTTCAAAAGGTTTTACCGAGGGCTTTTATTCAAAGCCGAGAATTGACGATGAGCTTTTGAAAGAATATCACAAGGGCCTAATCTGCCTTTCTGCCTGTCTTGCCGGTGAAATTCCGCAGAATCTGCTTGACGGAAACTATGACGGAGCAAAGCAGAAGGCTCTTTTTTATCAATCGCTTTTCGGTAAGGATAACTTTTTTATAGAACTTCAGGACCACGGCATAGAGGAGCAAAAACGAATTAATCCGCAGCTTATTCGCATTGCCGAAGAAATCGGTGCCGAACTTGTGGTTACAAACGACAGCCATTATATAGATAAAAAGGACAGCTTTACGCACAGTATTTTGCTTTGTATCCAGACCAATAAGACGGTAAATGATGTGGACAGAATGGAGTTTAAAACGAGCGAGTTTTACCTTAAAACAGAGGAAGAAATGCGCTCGCTCTTTCCAAATCTGCCGCAGGCATATGATAATACACAGAAAATTGCCGACCGCTGTAATGTTGAGTTTGAGTTCGGCGTGCGTAAACTGCCACGATTTGATGTGCCGAATAATGAAGATCATTACGAGTATTTTCGCCGAAAATGCTATGAGGGTCTTTACAGACATTACGGAGAAAATCCCGATAAGTCTTTGATTGACCGACTTGAATACGAACTTGCAACTGTTTCAAAAATGGGCTTTGTCGATTATTACCTTATCGTAAATGATTTTGTACAGTATGCAAAGAGTGAAAAAATCCCTGTCGGACCCGGCAGAGGTTCGGGTGCAGGTTCGCTTTGCGCCTATTGCATAGGAATTACAGCGATAGATCCGATCAAGTATAATCTTCTTTTTGAAAGATTTTTAAACCCTGAGCGTGTAAGTATGCCCGACTTTGATGTCGATTTCTGTACCGAGCGCCGAGGAGAAGTAATTGACTATGTAGTGCGTAAATACGGCACGGACAGAGTTGCGCAGATTATATCATTCGGTACTATGGCGGCAAGAGGCGCTATAAGAGATGTCGGCAGAGTGCTTGCAATTCCGTATGCCACGGTTGACTCGGTTGCCAAACTTGTACCTATGGAATTAAAGGTTACTATAGATTCCGCACTCAAGGCAAGTCCCGAATTAAGACATCGCTATGAAGAGGACGAACAGACAAAGAAATTGCTTGACATTGCAAAGAGCATTGAGGGAATGCCAAGACACGCTACAATGCACGCCGCAGGTGTAGTGATTACCGACCGTCCCGTATCTGATTATGTTCCGCTTTCAAAAAATGATGACAATGTGGTAACACAGTTTACCATGACCACACTTGAGGAGCTCGGTTTGCTCAAAATGGACTTTCTCGGACTTCGCAATCTTACGGTAATTGACTATGCGGATAAACAGATACGAAAAAATCATCCCGAGTACAATCCCGATAATATAAACGATAAAGACGAAAAAGTTTTTGCTATGATTTCTCAAGGCAATACGGAGGGTGTGTTTCAGTTTGAAAGCCAGGGTATGAAAAATGTTCTTATGCGACTAAAGCCCGATTCGATCGAGGATTTAATCGCCGTGGTTTCGCTTTATCGACCCGGACCTATGGACAGTATTCCCCGTTACATCGACTGCCGCCACAATCCATCGCACATTACCTATAAGCACCCGTTATTAAAGCCTATACTTGAGGTTACCTACGGCTGTATTGTCTATCAGGAACAGGTAATGCAGATTTTAAGAGTGCTTGCAGGTTTCAGTCTTGGCAGAGCGGATATTGTTCGCCGTGCCATGAGTAAAAAGAAAGCCGCAGAAATGGCAAAGCAAAGAGAGATTTTTCTTCACGGCATTACAGATGAAAACGGCAAAGTAATTGTTGACGGTTGTATTCGCAGAGGTATTGACGAGAAAATCGCCAATTCAATTTATGACGAAATCGAAAGTTTTGCTTCTTACGCTTTCAATAAGTCACACGCAGCGGCATATTCTATGATTTCATACAAAACCGCATATTTAAAATGTCATTATCCGCAGGAGTATATGGCGGCATTGCTCACAAGTGTGCTTGATAACCAAAACAAACTTGCAGCATATATAGGCGAATGTCAGCGGCTTGGAATAAAAGTTTTGCCTCCGAGTGTAAACGAAAGCGATCTCGGCTTTACTGTCAGCGGTAACAATATACGCTACGGATTGCTTGCAATCAAAAATCTCGGCAGAGCTTTTATTGATCAGATAATTAAAGAGCGCAGATTAAAGCCTTATACAAGCCTTTACGATTTTTGTAAAAGACTTTGCGGCAAAAATATGAACAGCCGTGCTATAGAAAGTCTTATAAAGTGCGGTGCGCTTGACGGACTTGGTGCTAACCGCAGACAACTGCTTGCAATAAGCAAAACCGTGCTTGACGATGTTGAATATGAGGCTAAAAAGAATCAAGGCGGACAGCTTTCGTTTTTTGATATGGGTGATGACAGTACAAAGGCTACATCAGAGCCCCAACTGCCTGATTTGAAAGAATTTTCGACTGATGAGCTTTTGAGAATGGAAAAGGAAATAGCAGGCATATACCTAAGCGGCCACCCTGCCGATAATTACAACCTTTATTCCGAGAGAATGAAAGCCGACAGAATAGGCGAAATTATAAATGACGAAACAGGACACTATCCCGACGGCAAGAAAGTGCTGATTGTAGGTATTATTTCCAAAGTGAAAACTCAACTTACCAAAAGCAACAAACTTATGGCTTTTATAAATGTAGAAGATAAGTACGGCATAATGGAAGCGGTTGTTTTTCCGAATGTGTATGAAAAAAGCACTATTCTTTTAAATGAAAACATACCCGTTATTATAAAAGGCACATTGAATTTTAAAGAAAACGAAGAACCGAAAATAATTTGCGACAGCATTGCAAAAGCCTTTAATAATGAGGAATGTAAAAATATGTCTGCCGCAAATTACGAACAAAACAGGGCAGCGGCAGAACATAAAAGCACATATCAAAAGCCTTATGTACCGCAGGCACTTTATTTGAGAATTGATGACCTTAATACGGATATGTACCGTCGAGCAAAGAGAGTTACGGATATTTTCGACGGCAGAACACCGATTATTTTTTATCTTACCGATTCAAAACGCAAGGTAAAAGCCCCTGCAAATATGTGGGTGAGCCTTAATGATGTTATGATAAAAGAGCTTAAACATCAGCTTGGTGATGAAAATGTAGCGGTAAAATAAACAAATTCTTTATAAAATCACTATCGAAAACATATAAATTCACCTTTTAGCTATTGCAAAATTCGTTTAATAGGTATATAATACTATATATGATATTCACTTTAACGCATAAAAACTTTAAAGCATATGTTTGTTTAAGTACTAAAGTGAAAACGGGAGGACGAATTTTTATGAAAATGACAAAAAGAATTTTGGCAACCGCAACAGCAGCGCTTACAGTAACAGCTGCACTCGCAGGCTGTACAGGCGGTACTTCATCAACAACTTCAAAAGCTGCTCCTTCACAGGCAGATGCAAACAAAGTATATAATATCGGTATTTGTCAGCTTGTTCAGCATGAGGCTCTTGACGCCGCAACTAAGGGCTTTAAAGACACTCTTACTGAAAAACTCGGCGCAGACAAGGTTAAGTTTGACGAGCAGAACGCACAGGGCGATTCGGCTACTTGCGCTACAATCTGTAACCAGTTTGTTTCTTCAAATTATGACCTTATTCTCGGTAACGGTACTGCGGCTCTTCAGGCTGCATACACGGCAACACCGTCTATTCCTATTCTCGGTACTTCGATTACAGACTATGGCACAGCTCTTGATATGGCAGAGTGGACAGGCGTTTCGGGTATGAATGTATCCGGTACAACAGACCTTGCTCCGCTTGACAAGCAGGCTGATATGCTCAAGGAACTTTTCCCTGACGCTAAAACAATCGGTATTCTCTATTGCTCGGCAGAGGCTAACTCAAAATATCAGAGCGATACAATCACACCTTTCTTTGAGAGTGCGGGCTACACTGTAAAGACATATTCATTTGCAGATTCAAACGATGTTGCGGCTGTAGCAAAGACAGCTTGTGACGAAAACGATGTTCTTTACATTCCTACAGATAACACAGCGGCTTCAAATACAGGTATTATCGACAATACGGCTACAGCTGCAAAAACTCCTATCATCGCAGGTGAAGAGGGTATTTGTAAGGGCTGCGGTGTTGCAACACTTTCTATCAGCTACTATGAACTTGGTCAGAAAACAGGCGAGATGGCTTATGATATTCTTGTAAACGGTGCCGATATAACTTCTTTGAAAGTTGAGTCAGCTCCTAATGTTACCAAGAAATATGTAAAGAGCCGTTGCGATGCTTACGGAATTAAAATTCCTGACGATTATGAGGCTATTGAGGAGTAATAATCCTTAATTTATAAATTAAAAAACGGTGGGGTGCCGTGAAAGCGACACCCCAATCTTTTATGTATTGGTGGTTTTTATGGAATTTTTAGCAGAATACTTCGGTTCTCTTAATCCTGCAAACTTTCTTGCGGCTTTGCCGGGTAATATTGCGCAGGGTATTATCTGGGGACTTATGGGTCTTGGTGTTTTTATTACCTACAAACTTTTGAATTTTGCCGACCTTAGCGTTGACGGTTCTTTTGCAACAGGCGGTGCGGTTACCGCTGTTATGCTTATTAACGGCTGTTCTGTATGGGTAGCGCTTATAGTTGCTATTCTTGCGGGCATTGCGGCAGGTCTTATAACGGGACTTTTACATACTTTGCTCGGTATTCCCGATATTCTTGCAGGTATTCTTACGCAGATTGCGCTTTATTCAATCAACTTGAACATTATGGGAAGGTCAAATCTTCCTATCAGCTACAGAAACTATGCGCTTGTAATTTCCGCAAGCGATATTAATTTATCAATTATCATCGCCCTCGGAATTGCGGCTATTGTTATTGCGGCTATGTATTGGTATTTCGGAACAGAACAGGGCTCTACAATCCGTTCAACAGGTTCAAACCCTGCTATGAGTAAGGCACAGGGCATTAATATCAATGTCGCAAAAGTAATTGCACTTGCGCTTTCAAACGGTCTTGTTGCTCTTGCAGGCTCACTTTTTGCACAGTACCAGGGCTTTGCAGACATCAATATGGGCAGAGGTGCTATCGTAATCGGTCTTGCCGCAGTTATTATCGGTGAAGTCCTCGGCGAGGCTATCTTCCGTAAGCGTATGAACTTTGTTGTAAAAATGCTCTTCGTTATTGTGGGCGGTATTCTTTATTATATTGCAATGGGTATTGTTCTTTGGCTCAAGATGCCGACAGACGATACAAAGCTCTTCACAGCAATTATAGTTGCAATCTTCCTTGCAGTACCTTATTTACAAAAGAAGAGTAAAACCTCCTTTAAAAAGGTAGCTAAAATGAATTTAAAGGCTAACAAGGCAAACGGAGGCAGTGAAAATGCTTGATATTATTAATATTCACAAAACCTTTAATAAAGGCACAATAAATGAGAAGGTTGCACTTGACGGTGTAACACTTCACTTAAACGAAGGCGATTTCTGTACAATAATCGGCGGCAACGGTGCGGGTAAGTCAACTACACTTAATGCCGTTGCCGGTGTATGGCCTGTTGACAGCGGTCAGATTCTTATTGACGGCGTAGATGTAACGGGACTTCCCGAGCATAAAAGGGCAAAGTATCTCGGCAGAGTTTTCCAAGACCCTATGACAGGTACTGTTGCCGATATGGAAATTTTGGAAAACCTTGCCCTTGCGGCAAGAAGAGGCAAGAAAAGAGGTCTTAGCTGGGGCGTTAAGAAATCCGAAAAAGAAGAATACAGAACACTTTTAAAGCAGTTTGAACTCGGTCTTGAGGA
Source organism: Ruminococcus sp. BSD2780120874_150323_B10 (assembly GCF_015553695.1). Lineage (NCBI taxonomy): Bacteria > Bacillati > Bacillota > Clostridia > Eubacteriales > Oscillospiraceae > Ruminococcus > Ruminococcus sp. BSD2780120874_150323_B10. The sequence continues at coordinate 51,017 of NZ_JADNHD010000001.1, read as the reverse complement.
CAGAATGACATCAAAGGTAGGTCTTCTTTCGGGCGGACAGCGTCAGGCAATCACCCTTTTAATGGCTACAATCAATAAGCCTAAACTTTTGCTTCTTGACGAGCATACAGCGGCGCTTGACCCTAAGACTGCGGCAAAGGTGCTTGAACTGAGCGATAAGATTATTGCCGAAAATAACCTTACAGCCCTTATGGTTACACATAATATGCACGATGCGATTGTGCACGGTAACCGCCTTATTATGATGGGCAACGGAAAGGTTATACTTGATATTTCAGGTGAAGAAAAGAAAAAACTCACCGTTGACGACCTCTTGCAGAAGTTTGAAAAGGCGAGCGGTTCTAAACTTGAAAATGACAGAATGCTTTTGAGCAAAGGCGAAAAATAAGATTTTGTTTTTGTCAAATTTGATTAAAATTTTATTTCACAGCAACGGGGCTGTTTCATCTTCACAAATGAAACAGCCTTTTTGTAAATACTTTATAATTTTCATCATTTTTTAATTTTTATGTAACTATTTTGCGATACAAGAATTGTAATTGTCGAAATCAATAAAAAAATATATTATAATTCCTTTATGTAAATTAGAATACTCCGAAATCTTGTAAAATATGATGTTGAAGATAAGTGACTGAGGTGATAAGGTTATGAAAAAAGCTTTAATTATTTCTCACTCTGTGCAAAGTGCCGAGGCTCTTTCACAGCTGCTTAAAATTGAGTATTTTACGCAGATTTCTATTGCTGATAATTCTAAAACAGCAAAAAAACTTGTTGAGAACGATGAGTTTGACCTTATCTGTATTAATGCACCTCTTGCAGAGGAAAGCGGTATTGAGCTTTCCATGCATTTTGCGAGAGTAACCCGTTCAAGCGTGGTTATTATTGTTCCTCAAAAAAACGCAGACGATGTAAACGATGCTTTGACCGAGCACGGTGTGCTTGTAATAGCCAAACCTATTAATAAGCATTTGTTTCATCACTATTTGCAGTTTACGGAATGTTTCAGAATGAGAATGTTGACCGTAAACGAGGAAAATGAAAAGCTCCGCCATATTGTGGAGGATATGAAGATAATAAACAGAGCCAAGCTTCTGCTTATTACCTGCCTTAATATGACAGAACAGGAAGCGCATCGCTACCTTGAAAAACAGGCGATGGATATGAGAATGAGCAAAATGCAGATTGCAATGCAGGTTATTAAAACTTACGAAAACTAATTATGCAAAATTTCTGAAAGGAATGTGTGTTTATGAGCCGTAAAGCATATTTGATACTTGAAAACGGAACTGTTTTTGAGGGCAAATCATTTGGTGCAGAAAAAGAAACTATGGGAGAATTGGTTTTTACTACAGCTATGACCGGTTATCTTGAAACACTCACCGACCCTTCTTATTTCGGTCAGGTGGTTATTCAGACTTTCCCTTTAATCGGTAACTATGGTGTAATTCCCTCTGATTTCGAGAGCAAAGTGCCCTCACTCAGAGGTTATATTGTAAGAGAATGGTGCCAAGCTCCCTCTAACTTCCGTTGTGAGGGCGATCTTGACACCTTTTTAAAAGAGTCGGATATTCCGGGCATCTATGGACTCGACACCAGAGCGCTTACAAGAATTGTTCGTGAGTATGGTGTGCTTAACTGCAAAATCGCTTATTCGGGCGAAGTTACCGAAGAAGAGCTTGCAGAGATTAAGGCTTATAAAATCGAACAGGCTGTAGAGAGCACAACAATCAGCGAAAAAGAAGAATTCAAAGCTGAAAACGGCGACCTCAATGTTGTTCTTATGGATTTCGGTGCAAAGCACAACATAGGCAGAGAGCTTGTTAAGCGTGGCTGCAATGTTACGGTAGTACCTGCTCATACAACAGCAGAGCAGATTAAAGCTATGAATCCTGACGGCATTATGCTTTCAAACGGTCCGGGAGATCCATCAGACAACACTGCAATTATTGCCGAGCTTAAAAAGCTTTGCGAATATAAAATTCCTACATTCGGTATCTGCTTAGGACATCAGCTTTTGGCACTTAGCCAGGGCGCTAAGACAGAAAAACTTAAATACGGCCACAGAGGAGCTAACCAACCTGCAAAAGAGGTTGAGACAGGCAGAGTTTACATTACTTCACAGAACCACGGCTATGCTGTTGTAAGCGACAGTATGCCTGAAAATGCTGTAGAGAGTTTTGTAAACGGCAATGATGATACTTGTGAGGGTGTTAAGTATACAAATATGCCTGCTTTCTCTGTTCAGTTCCACCCGGAGGCTTGCGGCGGTCCGCACGACACAGCGTTTTTGTTTGACCGTTTCATTGATTTGATGAAAAACAACAAATAAAACTATCCATAATTTATATACGAATTTGATTTTTAAATAAGGATAAGGAATGATTTTATGCCACTTAAAAGCAACATTAAAAGAGTTATGGTAATCGGTTCGGGTCCGATTGTAATCGGTCAGGCTGCTGAATTTGACTACGCAGGCACACAGGCTTGCCGTGCGCTTAAGGAAGAGGGACTTGAGGTTATTCTCGTAAACTCTAACCCTGCTACCATTATGACAGATAATGCAATGGCTGATAAAATTTATATCGAGCCGCTTACACTTGAAACAGTTAAAAGAATTATTAAAAAAGAGCGTCCCGACAGCCTTCTTTCCACACTCGGCGGTCAGACAGGTCTTACACTTTCTATGCAGCTTGCAAAGGAAGGTTTCCTCGATAAATACGGAGTTCAGCTCCTCGGCGCTAATCCCGAAACAATTGACAAGGCAGAGGACAGACAGATGTTCAAGGACACAATGCTCGAAATCGGACAGCCTGTTATTCCGTCACTCGTTGTAAACGATGTTGAGTCTGCAGTAAAATTTGCAGATGAAATCGGCTACCCTGTAATTATTCGTCCTGCATTTACACTCGGCGGTACAGGCGGCGGTATCGTAAATGATGAGGAAGAATTAAGAGAGATTACTTCAAACGGTCTTGAGCTTTCACCGATTACACAGGTTCTTGTAGAGAAATGTATTTCGGGTTGGAAAGAAATAGAGTTTGAGGTAATGCGTGACAGCGACGGCAATGTTATTACTGTCTGCTCAATGGAGAACTTTGACCCTGTCGGCGTACATACAGGCGACAGTATCGTTATTGCTCCTACCGTTACTCTTGCAGATAAAGAGTATCAGATGCTCAGAAGTGCGGCGCTCGATATTATCTCTGCCTTAAAGGTAGAGGGTGGCTGTAACTGCCAGTTCGCACTTAATCCGGAAACATTTGATTATGCCGTAATCGAGGTAAACCCAAGAGTTTCCCGTTCATCTGCTCTTGCGTCAAAGGCAACAGGTTATCCTATTGCAAAGGTAGCGGCTAAGATTGCTATCGGTTACACACTTAATGAAATCAAGAATGCCGTAACGGGTACAACATACGCTTGCTTTGAGCCTGCTCTCGACTATGTTGTAGTTAAATTCCCAAAATGGCCGTTCGATAAATTTGTATATGCAAACCGCACACTCGGTACTCAGATGAAAGCAACAGGCGAGGTTATGGCTATTGCTCCTACATTTGAGCAGGCTATTATGAAGGCTGTAAGAGGTGCAGAGATTTCTCACGATACACTCGATGATAAGGAATTTGCTCAACTTTCAAATGCGTCTGTTTACGACAGATTAAGCGTTTGCGATGATAAGAGAATTTTCTGCGTATATGAGGCACTCAAGAGAGGCATTACTGTAGAGCAGATTCACGAAGTTACACTTATTGACGAGTGGTTCTTGGAGAAACTCAAGAATATCATTGCTGTTGAGAATGAGCTTAAAAACAGCGAGCTTACAGATGACCTCTACTACAGAGCAAAGAGAATGGGATTCCTTAACAGAACTATTGAGGCTATTACAGGTAAGAAATGCGAAAAGAACCTTTTGCCTGTATATAAAATGGTTGATACCTGCGCCGCTGAATTTGAGGCACAGACACCTTACTTCTACTCAACCTTTGATAAGGAAAACGAGGCAGAAGAGTTTATTAAAAATAATAAATCAGATAAAAAGACAGTAATCGTATTCGGTTCAGGCCCTATCAGAATCGGTCAGGGTATCGAATTTGACTATGCGTCGGTTCACTGCGTATGGGCACTTAAAAAGGCAGGCTATGATGTTGTTATCGTAAACAACAACCCTGAAACCGTATCTACCGACTTCGACACTGCCGACAGACTTTACTTTGAGCCGCTTACAACAGAAGATGTTATGGGTATCATCAATACAGAAAAGCCATACGGTGTTGTAGTAGCATTCGGCGGTCAGACAGCTATCAAACTTACAAAGCATATGAGCGACTGCGGTGTTAATATTCTCGGTACTTCATATGATGCCATTGATATGGCAGAGGACAGAGAGCGTTTTGACGAACTCCTTGAGAAATACCACATTAAGCGTCCGAGAGGCGTAACGGTTATGACAACCGATGAGGCTCTTGAGGTTGCCGAAACAATCGGCTATCCTGTACTTCTCCGTCCGTCTTATGTACTTGGCGGTCAGAATATGATTATCGCATTTAACGAGGCTGATGTTAAGGAGTATATGGCTATTATTCTTGCACAGAATATAGAGAACCCAATCCTTATTGATAAATACTTACAGGGTACAGAGCTTGAAGTTGACGCTATATGTGACGGTGAGGATATTCTCATTCCGGGTATTATGGAGCATATTGAGAGAGCCGGTATCCATTCCGGTGACTCAATCGCTGTATATCCTGCTTGGAATATTTCTGACAAGATGACACAGACAATCATTGAAAGTTCTAAGAACCTTGCTATTGAGTTACAGACAAAGGGCCTTGTAAATATTCAGTACCTTATCTATAACGATGAGCTTTATGTAATTGAGGTAAATCCCCGTTCATCAAGAACAATTCCTTATATCAGTAAGGTTACAGGCGTACCTATGGTTGACCTCGCTACAAGAGCAATGCTCGGCGAAAAGCTCAAGGATATGGGTTACGGCACAGGTCTTTACAGAAAGAGCCCTTACATTGCAGTAAAAGTTCCGGTATTCAGCTTTGAAAAGCTTATCAATGTTGATAACCACCTCGGACCTGAAATGAAGTCAACAGGTGAAGTTCTCGGTGTTGCAGGTACTCTTGAAGAGGCTCTTTATAAGGGACTTATCGGTGCAGGTTACAAGATGAAGAAAAACGGCGGTGTATTTATTACTGTTCGTAATTCCGATAAGGCAGAAATCGGCGAAATTGCCAAGAAGTATTATGACCTCGGCTTTAAGATTTATGCTACAGAGGGTACAGCAGCCGTACTTAAGAAATACGGTATTGACGCTGTTGCCGTAAAGAAGATTCACGAGTGCAAGACAGACAACACACTCACACTTATTGAGTCGGGTAAGATTCAGTATGTAATTTCAACTTCCGCAAAGGGCAGAATTCCGTCAAGAGATTCTGTTAAAATCCGCAGAAAGACAGTTGAGAGAAACATTCCTTGTCTTACAGCTCTTGATACCGCAAACGCACTTGCGGATTGCCTTAAGAGCCATTATTCACAGCACAGTACAGAGCTTATAGATATTAACCATATGAGGGATGAAAAAGAAATGCTTAAATTTACAAAGATGCAGGGCATCGGTAATGACTATATTTATTTCAGCACTTTTGATCAGGAAATCAACAATCCGGAGGCTCTCTCTGTAAGACTTTCAGACAGACACTTCGGTATCGGCGGCGATGGTATTATTCTTGTTTGCCCATCTAAGGTTGCTGACGCTAAGATGAAGATGTACAACCTTGACGGTTCAGAGGGTAAGATGTGCGGTAACGGTATCCGTTGCGTGGGTAAGTTCCTCTATGACCACGGTATGGTTGATTACAAGGAGAAAGACGAAATCACAATTGAAACTCTTTCAGGTATCAAGAGCCTTAAGGCTTACACAACCAACGGTGAGGTAACAAGCCTTAGAGTAGATATGGGCAAGGCAATTCTTGATCCAAAGGAAATCCCTGTTGCTATGAATAAGGACAAGATTGTAAACGAGCCTGTTACAATCGGCGACAAGGAATACAACATTACCTGCGTATCTATGGGTAATCCACACTGCGTTGTATTTATGGATGACATTGACAATCTTGACATTGAAAAGATTGGTCCTATGTTTGAAAACGATAAACTCTTCCCGGAGAGAGTTAATACAGAATTTGTTACAGTTCTTGACGACCATACAATCAAGATGAGAGTATGGGAGAGAGGTTCAGGCGAAACATGGGCTTGCGGTACAGGCGCTTGTGCGGTAGCTGTTGCGGCTTGTGAAAACGGCTTCTGCAAAAAGGGCGACGATATTAAAATCAAGCTCAAGGGCGGTGACCTTGTCATCAATTACACAGACGAAACCGTATATATGACAGGTAACGCCGAAAAAGTATTTGAAGGAGAGATTGAGGTATAATTTATGGCTAATCATACTGAAAAAAAAGCTAAAAAATATATATTTGTAACAGGCGGCGTAGTATCCGGTCTTGGTAAGGGTATTACAGCAGCTTCTCTCGGCAGACTCCTTAAGGCAAGAGGCCTTAAGGTAGTCGCTCAAAAACTTGATCCGTACATCAATGTTGACCCAGGTACAATGAGCCCGTATCAGCACGGTGAGGTTTATGTAACTGAGGACGGCGCAGAAACCGACCTCGACCTCGGTCACTATGAGCGTTTTATTGACGAAGACCTCAACAAGTATTCAAATCTTACAACAGGTAAGGTTTATTCAAATGTACTTGAAAAAGAGCGTCACGGCGATTACCTCGGCAAAACAGTACAGGTAATCCCACACATTACAAATGAAATTAAGTCTTTTATTTACAATGTAGGTGAAAAGACTGACGCCGATATTGTAATTACGGAAATCGGCGGTACAGTAGGCGACATTGAAAGCCAGCCTTTCCTTGAGTCAATCCGTCAGGTTTCGCTTGAAGTCGGCAGAGAAAACAGTATTTTCATTCATGTTACACTTGTTCCGTACATTAAGGGCAGTGAAGAGCATAAATCAAAGCCGACACAGCATTCGGTTAAGGAACTCCGTTCACTCGGTATCAACCCTGATATTATTGTTCTTCGTTGTGACGAACCGCTTGAAGAGAGTATCTTTAAGAAAATTGCTTTGTTCTGTAATGTAAAGCCTGACTGTGTAATTGAGAACATTACACTTCCGACTCTTTATCAGGCACCGCTTATGCTTGAAGAGAGCAACTTCTCAAATGTTGTTTGCCGTGAACTTAACATAGCTACAGACAAAACACCTGACCTTACAGAGTGGAAAGAAATGCTTGAAAGAATCAATAACCGTTCAAAGAAATGCAAAATTGCTCTTTGCGGTAAATATGTTGCACTTCACGACGCATACCTTTCAGTAGCCGAGGCACTTCGTCACGCAGGTTACGAAAATTCCGCTGATGTTGAAATCAAGTGGGTTGACTGTGAGCTTATCACAAAGTATTCGGCAGATGACCTTTTAGGCGATGTTGACGGTATTCTTGTTCCGGGCGGCTTTGGCAACAGAGGTGTTGAAGGTAAGGTAATGGCTGCAAAATATGCTCGTGAGCACGATATTCCGTACCTCGGTATCTGCCTTGGTATGCAGACAGCAGTAATTGAATTTGCTAAGCATGTACTCGGATATGAGGATGCAAACAGCGGTGAGTTTGCTCCGGAGGGCAAGCACAATGTAATCGACCTTATGCCTGAACAGCTCGGTATTGAAGATATGGGCGGTACAATGCGCCTCGGTGCTTATCCTTGCGTTATCAAGAAAGGCTCAATTATGGAAAGAGCTTACGGTAAGCCTGAAGTACAGGAGCGCCACCGTCATCGTTATGAATTTAATAATGATTACAGAGAAGAAATTGAAAAGGCAGGTATGATTATTACAGGTACATCACCTAACGGTATGCTTGTTGAGGCAGTTGAAATTCCTGCCAATAAGTTCTACATCGGTGTTCAGTATCACCCTGAATTTAAGTCCCGTCCTAACAGAGCACATCCGCTTTTCAGAGAGTTTATTAAGGCTTCGCTTGATAAGTGATTTTGGAATTTTCTTGGTTTTGGCAATTATTTGTCACTAACCTTTTGCCCATATATCAGAAAAGGATTGATAATAATGCAGATTAACAGAAATTTTGACAACCTCGTGCCAAACTATCTTTTTGCAGAGGTTGCATCAAGAACAAATAAGTATATGCAGGAACACCCTGACAAGAAGGTAATTAAGCTCGGTATCGGCGATGTAACACTTCCGCTTGCTCCTGTTGTAATTGAGGCTATGAAAAAGGGCGCAGAAGACCTTGCACATAAGGATACATTCAAGGGTTATCCTGACTATGAGGGTTACGCTTTCCTCAGAGAGGCAATCTCTAACTACTATGCAGGTTTTGGCGTAACAGTTGGCGCAAACGAAGTCTTTGTATCAGACGGTGCAAAGTCAGACTGCGGCAACATTGGCGATATTTTCGGCAAGGATAATGTTGTACTCGTTACAGACCCTGTTTACCCTGTATATGTTGACTCAAACATTATGGCAGGCAGAAAGATTGTTTATGCTAACTCAAACCGTGAGAATAACTTTGCGGCTCTTCCTGATGAGAATGTAAAGGCTGACATCATCTATCTCTGTTCACCTAATAACCCAACAGGTTCAGCCTATACAGCTGACGAGTTAAAGCAGTGGGTTGACTATGCAATCAAGAATGACGCTATCATTCTCTATGATGCAGCATATGAGGCATTTATTACAGAGGATCTCCCTCGTTCAATTTTCGCAATTGAGGGTGCAAGAAAGTGCGCAATTGAGATGTGCTCACTTTCAAAGACAGCAGGCTTTACAGGTACAAGATGCGGCTACACAATCATTCCGAGAGAGCTTGAGCGTGACGGTCACAACATCTACAATACTTGGTATCGCCGTCAGGCAACTAAGTTTAACGGCGTTTCTTGGCCTGTACAGTGTGCAGCTGCCGCTGTATTCAGTGAAGAGGGTCAGAAGCAGATTAAGGAGAATATTTCTTACTACCAGGATAATGCAAAAATTATCTCATCAGCTATGGATGAACTCGGCATTTATTATACAGGCGGTAAGAACTCACCGTATATTTGGCTCAAGTGCCCTAATGATATGGGCAGCTGGGAATTCTTTGACCTCCTTCTTAACGAGGCTAATGTAGTAGGTACTCCGGGTGAGGGCTTTGGTAAGAACGGTGCAGGTTACTTCCGTCTTACTTCATTCGGTGACAGAGAAAACACAATTGAGGCAGTTGAAAGAATTAAGAAGTTACTTTCTAAGTAATTTTATTTCTGCCAAAGTATAGTGATTATTTGAATTTTAAAGGTGCTGTAAAAGAACAGCCCAAATAAAAAATGACTGCATTCTAACCGAAAGGTAGGAATGCAGTCATTTTTCTGTAATGGAATATCTTTGAGTTTGACTTGTCCGTTTTCATAAATATATACACTGCCTCTGCAATAAGGGCATCGGATTGACTGCGTTGACCTTACGCTCTCCAAAAACAGTACGCTTTTATCTTTATTATGGCTGACTCCTATATGTGTTCCTTGAAATCCTTTACTTTAAAATTCGACTTTGATGTCATCTAAAAAGAGCATAGGTTTCTCTCCTCCGTTGTTTGTCTTGTCAACTACAATTCCGGAGCTTCCTATGCTCTTTTTCAATATTTACTTTTGATTATCCACATTTTTCCGTGATGATGGAAAAAAGGAATCAAATTTTTGAAGTTTTGATTCCTTTTTGCTATTTATTTGTTTTGATGTTTATTTTTATTTAATACTTTCCCTACCACCAAACTGCTCAAAAAAGCCGCAAGCAAAATCCATGGAAGAATTCTTGCATCGAAGCAGAGTAGGAGAAGTACGGTTACTGCAAGAGGTTTTCGCATTGTAACACCGAGAAGTGCGGCGGTAATTACTGCTGCGCAAAATGCGGTATCAAGTCCCATAAGTAGGGCTACACCAAAGCCGATGCTCACTCCGCAGAAAATAACGGGGAAGAAATGACCGCCTTTCCATCCTGATTTAATGCAAACATTTGTTATTACAAGTTTTAATAATCCTGAAATTATCAGTATCCACGGCGCAAATTCTCCAATTCCGTTATTTATCTCGTTAATGCTGTCTTCACCCGAAAACATCACAAGCGGAAGGTATGTACCGAAAATTCCAAGAATAATTCCGCCGAGTGTGGTGCTTATTATTATTCCTAAACTGCTCTGAATTTTATCAAATAAAATTTTGAGCAGTTTTTCTGATATTATAAATAAAAGTCCAGCTAAAGTGCCGAGAAGTGCAAGAGGAATACCCCATAGTCTTTCAGTATTTGTAATGTTGTATTCGCCTATTCTCGGTAATCCCATACTGCCGCCGAAAGCTTGATTCAGTAAAAATATTGTTCCTGTTGCAAACAGCACAGCTACGATATTTGAAATTAATTTGCCTGTGCGTATATCGGTTGCTTTGTCTTGGGTATCTAATTGTTCTTCATTTGCTGCGGCAAGACCGAAAAGCGGTGCATAAAAAATAGCTGTTAATGTGGCGCTCACACCTGTTTGCATAAGTTCGGGTATCTTACTTTGTGCATTCTTCATATGATTGCCTGCCCAGTAACAAAGTCCGACAATAACTCCTGTAAGTCCTGCTTCCGGTCCGATACTGCCGCCGAAAAGCAGTGGAATAAGTGCGGAAATACAAAGCAACAGCACTTTATTGTACGGATAAAATTTATCTCGCTTAACTTTTTTCATTACTTCTTCAAGCTCGTCGGGGACTGCTTTTGAGATTTTTTGATATATTCCAAGCAGTATTCCGCCGATTGTACAAACTGCAAGAGGATAATATGTAAAATTAATATATGATGGAACAGTTTCCCATATAAAGCTGATTCCAAGGCTTATTAATTTAAGAAATAGCCATACTATACAGGCTATTACCGCACCGCTGAACCCGCAAAAAAGATAATAGATGAAATTGTTGGCAAGTGTACTTTTTTTCATATGTTGCCCTCCGTATTAAAATTATATGATTTCTTTTGAGTGTTGTAATACGCAATTGTGTCTATATTGTCAAGTATAAATTGTTGGACATTGCTGTCATATAAAACGACTTTATATGAACCGTACATCCTCAAGCGTTCCTGTGTTGTGATGCCGAGTTGAATACCGTTTTCAGTTGGGATTTTATGATTTTTACCGTTTTCGTCTGCAAAATATTCAAGCATATTAATTTTTATAAGCCAATTAGTTATGCTTGTTGTTTTAATTCCTTTCATTTCCTCTGTATCAATCAAATTGTTAAGCTTTTTGGTAATTTCGGTAACTGTAATTGGGTTATCATCAAAAACATAATCTGCTAATTGCTGCGGTGTAACAGAAAAGGAAATTTTATTGTTTTTCTTTTTTGCGGATTGTTGTTATTTTCAATTAAATTTCTAAGTACATCGGAAACATAAAAAAGACATCTTGAAATATGTATATTATTTATAGTATCGTTTTCTGACGCCAATTCATTGGTTATTGGATTTATTCCGTTGGCGAGTTTGTCAAGATATGATTTTGCTTTTAAAAGTTTTTCGCTTTCGTTCAAGTTAATCACCTGCTGCAGCTTTTATTGGGTAGTATGTATTTAAAATTATACCATATTGATATAGAATATTGCAATAAATTAGAGAAAAATATCGAAAATTTAGCTAATATGTTATATTTAAGTGCTGAAAGAAACTTTGTCGTGAAACTATATAATAGCTATTATTGGTGATGAAAGTGCAATTCAGCCTAAGTGTTTTGTTTATTAGGTCGAGAGATGTATTGCAAATTGAGATAAGCAAATATTTAAACATAATTATATTTTATTAGATAACTATGATAAAACGGTTGCCGAGATCGGATAGTGGTATAGACTATGATTTATAGCATTTATATAAGATTTTTATATCGCAATAATTTAATATAATATAAAATAATATTGTATATGATATGACCCCTAAAAATAATAAAAAATTTTAAAAGCACTCTATGATTTGCAGAACTCCTGATTGGTTGGTATTTGTTTTCACTCTCTCAGGGGCAAGGATTGCTGCTGTTTTTGCAAATAAAGCTGAACCCAAAATTTTGTGTACTATAATCAAATTTAATTGTAGGTTTTCTTGCAAATTAACAATGATTTTGTAAAAAAATGCAAAATAGTCAAATTTGTATTGGTTAATATGCATATATTAAGGAAAAATGACAATTTATTAGTAATATTAATCTTAAATAAGCTATTTTGTTGATATATTGAACTTTATGTGATATAATTATGAAAAAGTGTAGTGTGTAAATGTGTGCATATATTAAGAGGTATTAATTATGAACAGAGAAAAAACAATTTACAATAGAATAATTAAGAGAATTTTAGATGTTATATGCTCTTTTATGGCAATTGTATTTCTCTCAATAGTTTATTTACCGATTTGTGTAGTTATAAAATGTACAAGTAAAGGCCCGATTTTCTTTAAGCAAAAGAGAATCGGAATAAATAAAAAATATTTTAATATACTTAAATTCAGAACAATGAGAATTGATACTCCGAAAGATTGTCCTACTCATTTGTTAAAAAATCCGGAACAATATATCACTAAAGTTGGCAAATTTCTAAGAAAAACAAGTTTAGATGAATTGCCGCAAATTTTTAATATATTTAAAGGTGATATGAGTGTTATAGGACCTAGACCTGCACTGTGGAATCAAGATGATTTAATAGCTGAAAGAGATGAATATAACATTAATAATTTAACCCCAGGGTTGACCGGTTGGGCTCAGATTAACGGAAGAGATGAACTTCCTATACCTGAAAAAGTACAGATGGACAAGGTTTATTATGATAATTTGAGCTTTGCGTTTGATGTTAAGTGTTTGTTTATGACAGTTGTCAGCGTATTTAAACATGAGGGAGTAGTAGAAGGCGGAACAGGAGCTATGAGTGATGAGCAATAAGAAAAAGAAAATTTTGATTCTGACTAACCATTCATATATGCTTTATCGTTTCAGGAAAGAGTTAATTGAAGAGTTGATGAAGAATAATGAGGTAATATTAAGTATGCCTTTTGTCGGTCATCATGAAGATTTTATGAATATGGGTTTGTACTGTATAGAAACAAAAATGGAGCGAAGAGGTATAAATCCTTTTACCGATCTTTCTTTAATGAATTTTTATAAGAAAATGCTAAAAGAAGAAAAACCCGATTTAGTTATAACATATTCAATTAAGCCTAATATTTATGGTGGACTAATGTGTTCTAAGCTAAAAATTCCTTTTTATGCTAATGTTCAGGGCTTAGGAACAGCTTTTCAAACAAAAGGTCTTGCCCAATTTGTTACTTTATTGTATAAAACCGCTTTTAAAAAAGTACAAACTGTATTTTTTGAAAATCAGGTTAATGCTGATGAATTTACAAGCAGAAAAATCATACAACCTGAAAAAGAAACCGTATTAAACGGTGCAGGCATAAATTTAGAAATATATAATTACCAACCATATCCGCATAATAAACCGCCAAGATTTTTATATCTTGGCAGAATTATGAAAGAAAAGGGTATGGATGAACTTTTTGAGGCATCGGAGAAACTGCACAATAACGGCGAGAAATTTATTCTGGATTTAGTTGGCTTTTTTGAAGATGAGTATAAAGAAAAAGTTGACCGACTTGTTGAGAAAGGCATTGTTGCATTTCACGGCTTCCAGGAAGAACCTCGACCTTATTATGCAAAAGCAGACTGTGTAGTGATGCCCAGTTATCATGAGGGAATGAGTAATGTCAATCTTGAGGCTTCTGCTACCGGCAGACCGGTAATTACCACAAATATTCCCGGATGCAGAGAATCTGTGGAAGACGGAATTACAGGCTGGCTGTGTGAATCGAAAAATGCAGATAATCTTTACGAAAAGATGAAAATGTTTTTAAATACAAATATTACTACTCGTGAAGAAATGGGAAAGAAAGCTCGTAAAAAAATGGAAAAAGAGTTTGACAAAAATTCGATTGTGAAACAAACTATAGCCGCATTAGATTTAAATTAAATGTTTAATATAGATTGTTGGAAGGATTAGTATGATAAGAGTATTACAAATTGTAACATATATGGGCAGAGGCGGTCTTGAAACTATGATAATGAACTATTATAGAAATATTGATCGCAATAAAGTTCAGTTTGACTTTCTTGTTCATCGTCAGGAAGAAGCTGATTATGATAAAGAAATAGTTGCTTTGGGCGGTAAAATTTATCATATGCCAATGTTAAATCCTTTTTCAAAATCTTATTTTAATGCTTTGGATTCATTTTTTAAAGAACATAAATATGATATTGTACATTGTCATTTAGATTGTATGAGCGCATACCCTTTAAAAATAGCCCAAAAAAATGGTGTAAGAGTTAGGATTGCTCATTCACACAATAAAAGTCAAGATAAAAATTTAAAATATCCGATTAAATTATATTCTAAGAGATTAATTCCAAAGTACGCTACACATTTGCTTTCTTGTGGAAAAGAGGCAGGCGATTGGATGTTTAACGGAAAGCCGTATACAATTTTAAATAATGCAATAGATGCCCAATCTTATCGTTTCGATAAACAAATTCGTGAAGAAATGAGAGAACAACTTGGCTTTAACCAAGAAGATTTTGTTATCGGCCATGTAGGCAGATTTAATCCTCAAAAAAATCATAATTTTATAATTGATGTATTTAATTTTGTGCATAAAAAGAATGCAGCGGCGAAACTGGTGCTTGTTGGTACAGGCGATGGACAGAAAGCAATTAAAGAAAAAGTAGAATCTCTTGCATTATCTGATAGTGTTTTATTTTTAGGTAACCGAACCGATGTAAATAAAATTTTACAGGCTATGGATGTATTTCTTTTTCCGTCACTTTACGAGGGTTTGCCGCTTTCTATAATTGAAGCTCAAGCTGCCGGATTACCATGCGTTATATCCGATAATGTTCCACCGGAGTGTATAAAAACAGATAGAGTTTTTCATTATAGTTTAGAAAAACCTTTAGATTTTTGGGCGAATAAAATAATAGAGGCTGCAAAAATTGAGAAAAATGATACATATGATGAAATTGTAGCTTCTGGATTTGATATTAAAAATAATGCAAATAAACTGCAAAACTTTTACACTTCGTTTTGTTATGGAGAATGAAAATGGCAACTTTAACTGTATTTACACCATTATATAATAGAATAAATACTTTAAAAAGAACTTATGAAAGTTTAAAAAGACAAACATCTAAGGATTTTGTTTGGCTGATTATTGATGACGGTTCTACTGATAATCCATATGAGATTATAAAGGAATGGATTAAAATTAATAATGGCTTTGAAATAAAGTATGTTTACAAAGAAAATGGCGGAATGCATACAGCGCATAATACGGCATACGAAAATATTGATACCGAACTTAATGTTTGTGTAGATTCGGATGATTATATGCCGGATAATGCGGTGCAATTGATTATTGATTGTTGGAATAAAAACAAAAATAAAGGTTATGCCGGTATAATTGCACTCGATTTTGCCGATTCAACAAAAAAAGTAATTGGCAAAGAATTGCCAACAGACAAAGAAAGCACAACCCTTATGGGGTATTATAATAATGGTGGCTTTGGTGATAAAAAACTAATTTACAGTACAGATATAATAAAACAAACGCCTCCGTATCCTGTGTTTGATAATGAGAAATATGTTGCACTTGCATATAAGTATCATCTGATTGATGAAAAATATGAATTAAAAATACTTAATGAATGTGTTTGTATTGTTGATTATCAAATGGACGGTTCGAGTACAAATATGTACAGACAATATGTAAGGAATCCAAAAGGATTTGCTTTTTGGAGAAAAGAACAAATGAAACACAGTATAAATACCAAACAAAAGATAAAGGCTTGTATTCACTATGTTTCAAGTTCTTTAATAGCTAAAAATAAACACTTTATAAAAGAATCACCGGAAAAGTTTTTAACAGTATTAAGCGTTCCGCTTGGATTTCTGTTAAAGATAATCGTTGTAAAAAAATCAAAATCTTCTTATATGAAGGTTGAAGGGATTTAGTTAATGAATGTATTTGTATATACAACAGTATTAGTATTAATATTGTTTTATGTTGGCAGAAAACCGCTTGATAAAAATTTTACAATTGAAACCGAAAAGACTAAGATAAGAGATACAAATACATTGTTTTTTATTTTAGGAACATTGTTATTAGTGTATGTAACAGGACAAAGATTTGATTTTGGTGATACTATAGCATATTGGGAAATCTTTACTAAAGCTATGCCGATTGATGAGTGCATATCCTCCTTTTCAATTGGAAACGAATGGCTGTTTCAGTTTTATATGTCGTTCATACATACTTATATATCTACTGACCCGAGAGTTTTTATTGAAATTACTTCATTAATAACTATTTTCCCTTTAATGTATTTTTTATATAATTATAGCGGTGATTTAAAATTTGCTTTTTATATTTTTATAATGTCCGGCTGTTGGGAACATTCAATGAATGGACTGAGACAGTATTTGGCTACTGCAATAATAGTTGCGGGATTTCAACTTTTAGCGAACAGAAAATGGTATTTGTTTTTACCGTTAGTATTTATTGTTGCTCAAATACATACATCGGCATATATTATTTTGCTTTTGTATTTTATAACAAATACAGAAGCTTGCGGTAAAGTGACAAAATTTATTTTAGTTTTTTCAATATTAATTGTAATTACATCCCCATTGACAGGAGGATTTGTTGATAACCTGTTATCGGGATCGGATTATGGTGATAGATATTCCGGACAAGAATGGAATTACAGCATAAATATCTTCAGAGTATTGGTAAGTGTTGTGCCGATTGTTTTAGCTTTTTTCAATAAAGATCTAATGAAAAATAAATATAAATATTACAACACTGTATTTAATATGGCTCTGTTTTTCACTGTATTTACAATGGCAGGAGTGTTTTCATCTGTGTATGCCAGATTTAATATATATTTCGAAGTATTTTCTGTATTGCTATTGGTATGGAATGTTAACGAGATGGTAGTTAATTCAAAAATTCCGTGGATAAAAAATGCGGCATATATCTGCTATACATTATATTTTATATATCAAATCGTATTTACTTATGGTATGGGATGGCATACTAATTACCAATTTTTTACTAACAGCTATGGACAAGTATCTTGGATATAAATTTTTAAAAGGTGCAGCTTATGAATGAGATTTTTAAATATGATTACTATAGAATGACAGGTAATAGCTATTCTTTTTCTTTTAAAGCTAAATTTAGTTTATTTTTATATCATCAACTTAAATTTATGTATTTATGGAGAAAATTAAAAGTAAAAAATAACTGTATTAACAGAGCAAGATTATATAGATTGACTAAAAAATATGGTTTAGAAATTTCACTGTCAGCCACAATTGGAAAAGGGTTATATTTAGGGCATCCATACAATATTACTGTGGCATCAGATGTTATAATCGGTGATAATGTTAATTTACATAAAGGATGTACTATAGGCAGAGAAAATAGAGGAGATAGAGCAGGTGTTCCTAAAATTGGTAATAATGTGTCGGTTGGTATAAATTCTACTATTGTCGGTAAAGTCAATATAGGAAATGATGTTATGATTGCACCAAACAGCTTTATTAATTTTGATGTACCTGATCATTCGGTAGTATTGGGAAATCCTGCAAAAATTCATTCAAAGGAATATGCTACAAAATGTTATGTGAACTTTTTAGTTTAGTGTTTTAATACAAATGGAGAATAAAATGATACCTAAAAAAATACATTATTGTTGGTTTGGCAGAGGAGAGAAATCCAAAAAAATCAAAAAATGCATTGAAAGTTGGAGAAAATATTGTCCGGACTATGAAATTGTCGAATGGAATGAAGATAACTTTGATGTGTATCAAAACGCTTATACTAAATATTGCTATGATAATAAGAAATATGCGTTTTTGAGCGATTATGCCAGATTGTTGATTGTATATTATGAAGGCGGTATCTATTATGATACTGATGTTGAGGTAATAAAACCAATTAACGATTTATTAAAAAATAAAGCTTTTGTTGGCTTTGAAGTTAATGAATATATTAATACCGGTATTGGCTTTGGAGCAGAGAAAGACAGTTCTGCAATAAAATTAATGATAAATGAATATGATAAACTTTTGGATGGAAAAAGCGGTACAGTAGGTTGTCCTATTTTAAATACAGAAGCTATAAAAAAATTAGGATTGCAGCTTAATGGAAAAACTCAATATTTAAATGGTATAACCGTATATGCTTCGGACTATTTTAATCCTTATGATGCTCCCACAGGAATATTAGAAAAAACAAGTAATACTTATTCGATTCATTGGTTTTCAGCTTCTTGGATGAGTAAAAATAAAAGGTTAAGATGTGCTATTATGAAACCAATACATAGAATGTTAAGGTAAATTAGATGAAACCATATTTAAAAGTAATTATTAATAAAATTAAATTAACTTATATAAAAGTTATTAAATGTAAACAATTAAAACTATTCGGATATCAATTGTTTTCGTATAATTCAAAGCTTTTGTTTTCAAAAAAATCCAGTGTTTATTTAGGTGATAAAATTATTAATGACGGTCGTATTACAATAATTGTAGATGACAATGCAAAATTAATAATCGGTAATAATGTTTATTTTAATGAAAATAATATGATTAGTGTTAAATCATCTGTGGAAATAGGTGATGGATGCCAGTTTGGTCCAAATGTGAAGATTTTTGATAATAATCATATGTTTACTTCTAATGAAGGAGTGCTGCCGTTACATAAATCATCACCAATAAAAATTGGTAAAAAATGTTGGATTTCCTCTGATGTTATTATTTTAAAAGGGGTGTCTATAGGCGATAATTGCGTAATAGGTGCCGGGTGTATTATTAAGGACGATATACCGTCTAAATCTATAGTAACATTGCAAAATAATTTGAAAATAAGACATATTGAGGATAAAGCATGAAAAAAAGAATTCTTTTTACTATGCCTTCTATGTTTATGGGAGGCGCAGAGAGAAGTTTATTGGGATTACTCGACGCTATTGATTATAATAAGTATGATGTTGAACTTTTTTTATATAGACACGAAGGAGAATTTTTAGAATTTATTAATCCTAAAGTGACAATTATACCGGAAATAAATAAATATAAAACATTTGATGTTCCTATAGTTGGTTTAATAAAAAGTAAATTGTATTTATTTGGCATTTCGAGGATTATAAGCAAAATATTTTTAAAATTACATTGTTTACTGTCTAAAGAAAAAGAGGGAGTATGGATGCATATGCAATATACTTCTCGTTTTTTACAGTGGATTTTACCTAATATACCCGGTGAATATGATTGTGCTATCTCTTTTTTGGGCGTTCCTGATGTTTTGGTTAACAAAATTAATGCTAAAACAAAAATCGCCTGGATTCATACAGACTATGATACACTAAATCCATCAAGAAGATATGATAGATTAGTTTATTCAAAGATAGATTATATCGCAAATGTGTCAGATGATTGTACAAGAAAATTTTTGAAATATTATCCGGAATTTATTTCTAAGTCAATAACAATAGAGAATATCTTAAGTTCTAAATTTTTGGAATTTCAATCAAAAGAAAAAATAACGGATTTTAAAGAAAATTCAATTATAATACTCTCAATCGGTAGATTTTGTGAAGCTAAAAATTTTGATAATGTCCCTGCAATATGTAAACTTATACTAGAAAAAGGGTTAAATATAAAATGGTATTTAATTGGTTATGGCACAGATGAGGAAATTATCAGAAGTAAAATAAAAGAATTTGATATGGAAGATAATGTTATTATTCTTGGCAAAAAAATAAATCCATATCCATACATAAAAAATTGTGATTTATATGTACAGCCGTCAAGATATGAGGGAAAAGCTGTAACTGTTCGTGAAGCTCAAATGCTTTGCAAACCGGTTGTTATTACAAAATTTGCTACATCATCAAGTCAATTGAAAGACGGTTATGATGGTATTATAGTTCCTATGTATAATCAAGGATGTGCAGATGGCATAGCAAAGTTATTAAATAATAAAGTACTTATGCAACAGCTTTCTGAAAATTGTGCTGAAAATGATTATTCAAATTCTCAAGAAATAAATAAAATATATGAAATTATTGAAAATAGTTAATTATGTGTTAGGATATTTTTATGAATAAAGTTAAAGTTAGTGTTGTAGTTCCTGTATACAAAGTTGAAAAATATTTAGAGAGATGTGTTAATTCTATTATTAAGCAATCTCTCAGTGAACTTGAAATAATTTTAGTAGATGATGGTTCTCCTGATAATTGCGGAATAATGTGCGATTCATTTGCTGATAAAGATAATAGAATTAAAGTTGTACATAAAGCAAATGGTGGTTTAAGCAGTGCAAGAAATGCAGGCTTGAAGATAGCTACAGGTGAATATATAGGTTTTGTGGACTCTGATGATGATATTGAAACTGATATGTATGAAAAAATGTATAATGCAGCGCTTAAATATAAAGTTGACTTTGTTATGTGCGATTATCAAAGAATTAATAGTAACAGTACTAATTTCAACAAAACACTTGATATTGATTCCGGCTTTTATGATAAAGAAAAAATCAGAAGCGATATTTTTCCTGCGTTGATTATGGGAAGTAATATTGACTATGGACCATTACTTTCGGTTTGCCTTTGTCTATATAAGCGTCAGTTTTTGACTGATAATTCTATTACTTTCGCAAATGATGTAAAATGGTCAGAAGATAATTTGTTTAGTGCTATTGTCGGATATAAATGTAATAGCTTTTATTATTTAAAAACCGAATATTTATATCATTATTATTCCAATCCGGGAACTATCACAACTTCATATAGAGCGGGAGCATGGAATGTTTACTGCAAAATGAATGAGTATTTACATAATTTTTTTGATCAAATTTCTGATTATGATTTTTCTGAACAACTTAAAATCCATATGATATATTATGCATGTAATTGTTTAGGTATGGCTTCTAAGTTGTCTGAAGAAGATGCTTTATATGAAATGAATATGATATTAAATTCACAAGAGTTAAAAACAGCTTTTAAAAATTTGCACTTATCAGATATTTCCATAAAATTAAGATTTCAATTATATCTAATGAATCATAAGAAAACCAAAGTATTATATAAAATATATAATAAAAAAGGATGAAAAAATGACTTTACTTTCGATTATTATGCCTGTATATAATAAAGAAGAATATATAGACAGGGCTATACAATCAATTATCGGTCAAAATTTTAAAGAATGGGAATTAATAATTGTAGATGACGGTTCAATAGATAAGTCGCTTAGCTTATGTAAAAAGTATGAAAATGAAAAAATAAAAGTTATAAGTATTGAAAATAACGGTGTTTCTAATGCAAGAAACATTGGTTTGAATATGTCTTGTGGCGATTTTGTAACTTTTATTGATGCTGATGATTATGTAGCAAGTGATTATTTGGAAAATTTGTATCAGCCACAGTATGATTTTATAATTTCAGGTTTATCAAAAGTAAGTAAGAACAGTGAACTGATAGATACAATTAAACCTCTTAACAATGGTGTAATCAAAATAGATGATATATGTAAAAATTTTTATAAAGAACAGATGGACACCGGTATTTATGGATTTGTGGCAGGTAAATGTATTAGAAAAAGTATTATAACTGATAATAGTATTTCATTTGACAAAAGTATAAACTTATCAGAGGATTATGATTTTTTTCTTAAAATTTATAATAAATTAGATAGTATACTATTTTTAGATTATTCCGGATATTTTTATTTAATCGGTACAGACAATTCCGCCATTGGTATGTCTGATAAAAAAATTGATTTTATAAAGCAAATTGAAATACAAAATAAAACAAGAACTTTTTTGGAAAATCACAACTCTTTTGGAGAAAATGAAAAAAATCTATATATGAAAAGAGTTGCCGGATACATATACACAATATTAATTAATTGTAACTGTAATTCATATAAATCATATTTATTTGATTATAAACGATTAAAAAATACTATCCAAAGAGTTAATCCCAAAGAAGTAAATTCAATATTAATAAAAGTTATTTTATGTTTATATAATAAAAACAAATATAGTCTTATTTTTATCTTATTAAAAATAAGAAGAAAACTGGGTAGATAATATGAAAGTAGTAATGTATGTCCATGGCGGGAGTAAAAACCATGGTTGTGAAGCTATAGTAAGATCGACTGCACAATTGCTTAAATTAGATTTAAATCAATCTATACTTTTGTCATATAATTGCAGTGAAGATCTTCAGTATGGTTTAGATTCTGTTGTACAATTGCGACAGGAGATAAATACAATTAATCGAAAGTCTTTAGATTTTGTTAAAGCATATTTTATGCAGAAAATTTTTAATAAATCTATTTATATGGACGCTTTACTTCATAAGCAATCAATTAATCAAATTAATAATATGGATATTGGTTTATTTGTAGGAGGAGATAATTATTGCTACTCTGATGCAGAAGTGTATCCTATTGTGAATAACTTAATAAGAAAAAAAGTCAAAAAACTTGTGCTGTGGGGTACATCTGTTGAACCTTCTGTATTAGAAAATAATAGAATAAGAAAAGACATTAAAAAATTCGATTTAATTATTGCAAGAGAAAGTATATCTTATAATGCTATAAAGCAAGTAAATCCTAATACAATATTATTGCCTGATCCCGCATTTTTTCTTAATATTGAAAAGACAGAGTTACCCAAAAACTTTGTAAAAGGTAACACAATAGGTATTAATATCAGTCCGATGATTTTAGATTATGAAAAGAACCGTGGAAAAACATTTGAAAACTATGAATGTTTAATTGATTATATCATTGAACAAACTGATTATAATATTGCATTAATTCCGCATGTAATATGGGATTCTAATGATGATAGAAAAGTATTGCAACAATTATATAAAAAAATATCAGACAAAAATAGAATTTCTATTGTAGATGATCATAATTGTAGGCAGCAAAAATATATTATAAGTCAATGTGCTTATTTTATTGGTGCCAGAACGCATTCAACCATTGCTGCGTATTCTACCGGCGTACCAACTTTAGTTGTAGGATATTCTGTGAAAGCAAAAGGAATTGCTAAAGATTTGTTTGGTACATATGATAATTATGTTATTCCTGTGCAGGATTTGAATCAGAAAAACAATTTATTAAATTCTTTTTTATGGCTTGAAAAAAATACAGATAAAATAAAAATTACATTAAACGATAAGATTAAAGAGTATTCTGAACTTAAAGAAGAGTACTCGAAAGGATTAATTAATGGTTAAAACAGAAAACTGCGAAGCTCTTGTGTCTGTTATAATACCCGTTTATAATGTTGAAAATAATATTGCATATTGTATAGAATCAGTATTAAGACAAACATATAAAAATCTTGAAATATTGATTATAGATGATGGTTCAACTGATAACAGTTACAATATATGTAAAAAGTATGCTAATACCGATAATCGAATAAAAGTAATACATCAAGAAAATCATGGTATTTCATATGTTCGTAATTTCGGAGTAAAATTAGCTAAAGGTAATTACATATTCTGGATAGATAGTGATGATTATATAAAAGAAAATATAATTGAAAAGCTGTATGAAAATTTAATTAAATGTGACGCATATATTTCTATATGCGATTTTATAAAAGGCAGTGAAACAGACTATATATTTCAAGATAGTAATGATATTGCCGTTGAGTGTTTTGATAATAAAAGAGGGTTAGAATTAATTTATAAAAATGATCATTATTCTTTTATTATGGCTGCCTCTTGGGCTAAGCTTATTAAAAAGGATTTATATAACGGATTACAATATCCTGACGGTAAAATTTTTGAAGATATTTATATGAGTCATCATCTAATTAATAAATGTAAGAAAATTGTATTTACAAATGAAGTGATGTACTATTATTATCAGTGGCCGGAAAGCATTCTCGGAAAATAATTCAGTTATGGAGTATGAGCTTAATTCAATGCTGCTTTTGAATATAAGACAGTTTTAAATAAATTATATTATGGTGAAACATATCCACTGAATCGTAAAAAGCTAATTAAGTAAATACAGAAAAGTGGCAGAAAAACTAATCCATTAAAGATATTTTTTAACTCGGTATTAAGGAGACTGCATAATGAAAGTTAATCAACTTCGTGTGGGTACGTTACTATCGTATGTCAATCTTGCAATAGGTAGTATTATACCTATGATATATACCCCAATTATGTTAAGAATACTTGGTCAAGCTGAGTATGGCTTATACAGTTTGTCAAACTCTATTGTTGGATATTTATCATTATTGAATTTTGGATTTGGCAGTACAATTATTAGATATATATGTAAGTATAGAGCCGAAGGCAAGAAAGAACAAGTAAGAAGCATATTTGGTTTATTTTTGATAATATACGGGATAGTATCTGTTTTAGTAATTATCGGCGGATTTATATTAATGTTATGTACTGATTCATGTTTTTCTAAGGGTCTTACGCAACAGGAAGTAGATAAACTTAAAATATTGATTGTTATGATGGCATTTAACA
The DNA here is from genome assembly GCF_015553695.1 of Ruminococcus sp. BSD2780120874_150323_B10. Taxonomy (NCBI): domain Bacteria; kingdom Bacillati; phylum Bacillota; class Clostridia; order Eubacteriales; family Oscillospiraceae; genus Ruminococcus; species Ruminococcus sp. BSD2780120874_150323_B10. The sequence continues at coordinate 26,313 of NZ_JADNHD010000001.1, read as the reverse complement.
CAGCCATTGCCTTTCCAATTAGTGTTTTTTCATCAATTATTACTGCATATGAAAGATTCATATTTAGAAGAGTTATTGATATTTTTTCTACAGTTTTAGCTCCAGTTGCTAACATTATACTATTATATTGTGGATTTGGCTCAATCGGTATGACATTCTCAGGACTCTTACTTAATTTTATTGCCTGCCCTGTCAATATATACTATTGCTTTAAGGTTTTAAAAATAATACCAAAATTTGTACGATTTGAAAGTGTATTTATTAAAGAACTGCTCGTATTTTCAGTGTACATGTTTATAGGAACTTTGGTAGATATGCTGTTTTGGACCACAGATAAGGTTATTTTAGGTGCGTTGGTAGGAACTGCAGTTGTTGCAATTTATAATGTTGGCTCGACATTTAATAATATATTGATGCAGTTGTCGCAAGCTGTATCCGGTGTAATTGGTCCTAAAATCAATTCAATGGTTACTTTGGATGGAGAAAATACTCAAGCTTTGTCCGAGGTTTTTATTAGAGTCGGAAGATTACAGTATCTTTTGTTGGCATTAGTAGTTTCGGGTTTTATAGCTTTAGGTCACCCATTTTTAATTATGTGGGCAGGTGAAAATTATGGAGAATCTTACTATATAGCACTGGTAACAATGATACCTTTGGTAATTCCGTATATTCAAAATACCGGACTAACAATTGTAATAGCTCAAAATAAGCATAAATTTCGTTCTTTGGTTTATTTAGCAATAGCCATATTAAATGCAGTATCCACATATTTTATAGTACCTTATTTGGGTGGTATCGGAGCTGCACTGTGTTCTTGTGTATCCTATATTTTAGGTCAAGGAATAATAATGAATATATATTATTACAAAGTTACTAAAATCAATATTCCTTTGTTTTGGAAGAATATTTTATGTATGTCATGGATTCCTACACTATTATGTGTAATGACATTTATAGTGTCAAATTTTGTGAATTTTTATTCCTGGAGTGTATTTTTATTTACTGCTTTGATATATGTAGTATTATATTCAGTTGGTAGTTGGTTCTTCTCCATGAATGATTATGAGAAGGATGTTATTCGTGTGCCAATTAATAACCTGCTGAATAAATTAAAAAAGCGAAAGGCGTAATTAAAATGAAAATAGCCGTAGCCGGAACATGATATGTTGGCTTATCTATTGCCACTTTGCTTGCTCAACACAATAAAGTTATTGCTGTTGATATTATTCCAAAAAAAGTTAAACTGATCAATGACATATTATCTCCGATAAAAGATGAATATATTAAAAAATATTTTAAGAAAGAAAACTTAAATCTATATGCTACCTTTTATTAATAACATTCATAGCGCAAAATCTATGAAAATTAATGTTGGTTTTGGCAGGAGTACAGCACAAAAGGCGGTTAGCTCTGCAAATAAACATTATCTTGATTGGAGTAAAGAGCATAACATAAATAGCATTAAAACTCTTGCAGATTATTATAATGTGAAGTATAATGATAGTAAGCAGTATGCACTTCTTCAGGAATATGTTAAAGCTGTTAATAAAGGTGATATTTCTCCTTTGATAGGTTTTGATTTATATGAAATTAAAGCCAAAGAAATTAAAGATGAGCTTGTTGGTCTGAAAATTAGTAATGACATAAATTATGAAATAACAGACTTCTCTACGCATTTTATTGACAGAGTGTTAGGTCAAACCTCAACAAGTCACGAAGGAATGCGATTAGGTACAACCATAGAGCAACTTAAAGATAGTATTGCCAATCCCCGAAAAATTTCAGAACCGTTTTTTAAAAATATGAAAAAGAATGGTGAGGAATATCTGGATGAAAGCATAAATATTACTGGTAAAAGTTGTTCTTTCATATATAGCACAAAAGACAAATTGGCTGTTCAAGCTACATCATTCGGAGAGGATATTATGATTATAATAAATGATAAAAATAAAAAATTTGTTAAAAATCACATTCCAAAAGCAGATGAAATATTAAACTCAGCTTCAGTAAGAGATGCTCTTGAGGCTTTTTCGGATTGGCTTGATATGAATCCTGATTGTTGGGATGAAAATGGTTATGACTATAGTGACTTGGGAAGACAAGCTCAAAAAGTATATGATGATATATTGTACGATAATGTTTATGCTAATAAATCAAATGCATAAAATTGTCTTATATCGCATTTTAATTAAAAATGTAAAGTTACACCACTAATCAATTAAAATGCAAATCAAACGATTTTAAACGGCATTTAAAGGAGCTGTAAAAAACAGCCCAAATAAAAAACGACTGCATTCTAACCGAAAGGTAGGAATGCAGTCATTTTTGTGATATAATTTACTATCAACGAAAAGCCATATCAACAAGGTACATAAAACTAAAAAGTTTTCTACATTAAAGGTGCTTGGTTTTGCACCTTTTCGAGTTATGCCCAAATTTTAAACATTTTTAACATTCTTTATATTTTCATATCATATTTTTATACAATTTCAAGAATGCAAGCAAAAAAAATCACCGAGGCTCACTTTTTCGTGAATCTCGGCTTTTTGATATGCTGCTTTTTACAGCACCTATCGTCAGATTGCATAAACGGAAAGTATTTGTGGGCTTTGCCCACACCCACAACCTTTGAAAAGGTCGACCAAACTTTTACAATTGCTTGATGAAATAGTTTTCTAAACCATAATTTACCAAAACTTGTGATAAATAACCGTTTTAACGAAAATTGTTATGGGTATGTGTTACTACACCTTAATTTTACGGCATAATTTAGTATTATTTAGATGTAAACGGTTATTTTGCATTTGATTTAAAATCAACCTTGTATTAAAAACATAAAGAATATAAGCATATAAAATCAGTGACTTGCTTAGTTAATAGAAGTAGGTGAGGGGTTTTTACTGTATTTGCATATTATAATACAGTTAAAAGCAATGTTTTACGGGAAACAGGCAAAAAGAAAAACCGCACACAAGCCTTAAAAAATGGCTTGGTTATGCGGTTTATTTGTGGAGCTGGTGAACGGACTTGAACCGTCGACCTACTGATTACGAATCAGTTGCGCTACCAACTGCGCCACACCAGCAAATCGTGACTAACAATGTCTATTATACAACGAATATTTGAAAATTTCAAGACTTATTTTGGGAACAATATGGTAATAATTTACAGTGATTTATATTCACTTTTGTGGAATTATTATAAACTTTGTATTATAATTGTTGTAATAGTTAAAATATATATCAAGCATTTATATACAAAGGGTGTGTAGAATTGGCTAAATACGAAGGAAAAAACAGTTCTTTTGCATTAAGACTAAAACAACATCGTGAACTTTGCAGACTTACACAGCAGCAGGTTGCCGATATTTTGAATATTAACAGAACAACCTATACAAAGTACGAAACAGGTGTGTCCGAGCCGAGCCATGAAGTTTTAAGAAAAATTGTTTCTATTTTCGGCACGGATTATAACACTTTGCTTGGTAACGGAAGTTCTTTCTTACCGATAGTTCAGGATCCTGACGATACTTTGAAACTGTATAATCTTTCAAATGACGAAAAAAAGCTTTTGATTGCTTACAGAGCAATGTCCGACGAAAATAAAGCGGATACACTTAATAAGATGAAAGAAAAATTGGGAATTGTTAATAAGTGATTTCGGATAGCATGGGGTTAATTTTGGATTAATAAATGTAATAAAATCACGCATAAAATGAACATAAAAATTTGTAAAAATCCTTTACATTTATTATCCTTTGTGTTATAATCAACTTGTTGACCGCTGCCTCGGAACAAGGGTTAAGCCGATAATTCGGATTTTCACAGCCTTACTCTGGGACGGTTGGCTAAAATTTTTACAAAGGTGGAAACGCAAATGTTAAAAGAAGAAAAGCAGGCTATCATGGCCGAGTACGCTACTCACGAAGGCGACACAGGTTCTCCTGAGGTACAGATTGCTCTCCTTACAAAGAGAATTAATGACCTTACAGAGCACCTCAAGGTTCATAAGAAAGACCATCACAGCAGAAGAGGTCTTCTTAAGATGGTTGGTCAGAGAAGAAGCCTTCTCAACTACCTCATTAAGGTAGACATTGAGAGATACCGTTCTATTATTGCAAGACTTGGTATCCGTAAGTAATTTTGCAAATCAGGGCAAGCGCAAGCTTGCCCTAAATTCCGTTTTTGCGTAAATTTTCTCAGCTGTATTTTAGCGGTAAAACGGGTAAAAAATCTGTAAAATTTTATTGTTTTTATCGGTTTTATTGCTAAAACAGCGTGAAAATCCGCAAGATGTTTATTACAGAAATCGTATGATTTCAGAAAGGATTTTTACAATGAATAGATTAATGACATTCGACAAATACAGAGTGTTTGAAACAGAATTTGCCGGCAGGCCTTTAAAGGTTGAAACAGGTAAAATGACACAGCTTGCCAACGGTGCTTGTCTTGTACATTACGGTGATACAACAGTTCATGTTGCTGTTACCGCATCTCCAAAGCCGAGAGAGGGCGTTGACTTTTTCCCGCTTTCAGTTGACTATGAAGAGAAGATGTATGCCGTAGGTAAGATTCCGGGTGCCTATCTCAAGAGGGAAGGCAGACCGTCTGAAAAGGCTATCCTTACAAGCCGTGTAATTGACCGTCCGATCCGTCCGCTTTTTGACAAGAGCATGAGAAACGATGTTTCTATCGTTTGTACCGTAATGAGCGTTGACTTGGACTGCTCACCTGAAATTACAGCTATGATAGGTGCGTCAATCGCTATTTCAATTTCTGATGTTCCGTGGAACGGCCCTATTTCAGGTTGTTCTGTAGGTATGATTGACGGCGAGTACATCATCAACCCGACAGAGGCACAGAGAGCGGTTTCTAAGATGGCTACTACCGTTGCGTCAACAAGCACAAGAATTGCTATGATTGAGGCAGGTGCAGACTGCGTTACAGATGATGAGATGTACAATGCCATTATGGCAGGTCACGAGGCTAACCAGAAGATTATTAAGTTTATTGAGGGCATCAAGGCTGAAATCGGCAAGCCTAAGTTTGAGTTTGCAAGTCTTGAGCCTGACCACGATATGTTTGAGGCTATCAAGGCATTTGCAGAGGAAGATGTAAAGGTTGCTCTTGACACCGATGACAAGACAGTTCGTGACGAGAGATTAAAGCCTATTTACGAGGCTGTTCACGCAAAATTTGATGAGATTTATCCTGACAGTGAAGCGCTTATTGACGAGTGCCTTTACAAGACACAGAAGTTTATCGTTCGTCGTTGGCTGCTTGACGAGCAGAAGCGTGTTGACGGCAGAGGTATGGATGATATTCGTCCGCTCGCAGCAGAAGTTTCTGTACTTCCGAGAGTTCACGGTTCGGGTTTGTTTACAAGAGGACAGACACAGGTTCTTACAATCGCTACTCTCGGCCCTGTATCTGACAAGCAGTTGCTTGACGGTATTGACGGCGAAACAGAGAAGCGTTACATTCACCACTATAACTTCCCGAGCTATTCAGTAGGCGAAACAAAGCCAAGCAGAGGTCCGGGCAGAAGAGAAATCGGTCACGGCGCACTTGCAGAGCGTGCTCTCGTTCCTGTAATTCCGCCTGTTGAAGAGTTCCCATATGCATTAAGACTTGTATCAGAGGTTCTTTCTTCAAACGGCTCAACCTCACAGGGTTCAATCTGCGGTTCTACACTTGCACTTATGGATGCCGGTGTTCCGATTAAAGCTCCTGTTGCAGGTATTTCTTGCGGTCTTATTACAGAGGGCGAGCGTTGGATGACAATGGTTGACATTCAGGGCCTTGAGGACTTCTTTGGCGATATGGACTTTAAGGTAGCAGGTACAAAAGACGGCATTACAGCTATTCAGATGGACCTTAAAATCAGCGGTCTTACACCTGAAATGATTAAAGAGGCTCTTGCAAAGACACATAAGGCTCGTAACTATATTCTCGATGAGGTTATGCTCAAGGCTATTGCAGAGCCGAGAAAAGAACTTTCTCCGTATGCTCCTAAGATGTACACAACTACAATTCCTGCCGAGAAAATCAGCGAGGTTATCGGTAAGAGCGGTAAGGTTATCAAGGAAATTCAGGCTGAATGTGAAGTTAAAGTTGACATTGAAGAAGACGGCGATTACGGTAAGGTATTCGTATCGGGTATTGATGCTGACAAATGCAACAGAGCTATTGAGATTATCAAGACTATCGCTATTGATCCGGAGCCGGGTGCTATGTACCTCGGTAAGGTAACAAGACTTATGGACTTCGGTGCATTTGTAGAGATTGCTCCGGGCAGAGAGGGTCTTGTACACATTTCACAGCTTGATGTAAAGCGTGTAGACAAGGTTACTGATGTAGTAAATGTAGGCGATGTTATCCGTGTTAAGGTAATGGAAATCGACGATAAGGGCAGACTTAACCTTTCCCGTCGTCAGGTTCTCATAGATGTTGACGGTCTTACTCCTGAAAACGATGTAGATACAGAGAGAAAGCCACGCCCACGCAGACCTTTTAATGAGAGAAGAAACAACAACAGAAGATAAATTCTGCTGAAAAAGCAGTGAAACACTCCGCTTTGGATTGCCAAGGCGGAGTGTTTGTTTTAATTATTTAGCCTCAAATACGCTAAACCATAAATTATTAATATTTTTGAATTAAAAAAATAAAACGAAAAGCTCATTGGTTTTGCAAATAATCTAAAACCGATGAGCTTTAAATTTATCCCTGCGGAATAAATCCTGAAATAAATACAATCAATACAAGAACAGGTAATACATATTTTATATACGGTTTAAAAAATCTTGGAAATTTGATACCCTCGCCCTGATTACACTCATTCAAATAGCCGTCAAATCCCCAACCAAATTTTGTTGAACAGAAGAGCGAATACAAGAATGCACCTACAGGAAGAAGAATATTGCTTACAGCAAAGTCCTCAATATCAAGTACGCCTTTGCCTAAAATATTGAATCCGCTTAAAAGATTAAATCCAAAAATGCAAGGCAGACAGCCTATAAGCATAATTATTGCATTTATAATTACGGATTTTGTGCGGCTCATATTGAACATATCAATACAGAACGAAATCAGATTTTCAAACACCGCAATTACGGTTGAGAAACACGCAAAGGTCATAAACATAAAGAACAGCGTGCCCCAAATTCTGCCGCCCGCCATATTTACAAATACATTCGGCAGTGTAACAAATATAAGAGCAGGACCTTGATTCGGCTCAACTCCGTATGAAAAACAGGCAGGGAAGATGATAAGTCCTGCGGTGATAGCGACAAAAGTATCAAGTATGCAAATTTTAATTGATTCGCTCGGCAAAGTTTTTTCTCTTGTCATATAACTGCCTAAAATTTCCATAGAAGCAATGCCAAGGCTTAGTGTAAAGAATGCCTGGCTCATTGCTGATGTAATTATATGTCCGATTCCGATTGACTGCACTTTTTCTAAATCAGGAACAAGGTAAAACTTTATGCCCTCGGCAGCACCCGATAAAGTAAGACTGTTTATCGCAAGAATAACAATCAGCGCAAGCAATAAAATCATCATAACCTTGCTGACTTTTTCAATTCCGTTTTGTATGCCTTTGCTGCACACAAAAAATCCTGCAATAGCCATAACAGCCATCCATATTATCATCTCAACAGGATTAGACATCAGATTTGAAAATACATTGCCGACCTGTTCCGCCGTCATTCCGCTTTCAAATGTACCCGTTGCAAATTTGAAAAAGTAGCTTAGCATCCAACCCGATACAGGTGTGTAGTACATCATAAGCAGATAGCAGCCGAGTATGCAGAACCAACCGTGAATGTGCCACTTGCTTTTTGGTTTTTCAAGTTTTTTGTATGCGAGTACGGCACTTTTTTTACTTGCTCTGCCGATTGCAAGTTCCATAGTCAGCACGGGTATGCCCATAATTACGAGGAACAGCAGGTAAAGGAGTACAAATATTCCGCCGCCGTTCTGACCTGTAACATAAGGAAATCGCCATACATTGCCGATACCGATTGCACAGCCTGCGCTGACAAGTATAAATCCGAGTTTGGATTTAAAATTTTCTCTTTCCATAAATAATCTCCTAAAAGGCAAAATACATTATAATTATATAAAATATTAATATACATTGTCAAGCAATTTAAAAATAAAGTATATAAAATAAGAATTATTATTATTTTGCTTGATTTTTCCAAAATATGTGATATAATAAAGTAAAATAAGTAGTGATTACTAAGTTATCTGATTTAGCGTAATAGAAACTTTATTTTAGGGGGTTAAACAATGGATAAAGTTAATTTAAGAAAAATCGCAATAATAGGTTGCGGATTTGTAGGTTCGGCATCGGCTTTTGCGTTAATGCAGAGCAAAATGTTTTCGGAAATCGTGTTGATTGACGCAGACAAAGATAAGGCAGAGGGCGAGGCTATGGATATAAGCCACGGTATTCCTTTTGTCGGAAATATGAAAATCTATGCAGGTAGCTATGACGATATAGTTGATGCTTCAATTATTGTAATTACTGCCGGTGCGGGACAAAAGCCGGGTGAAACAAGACTTGACCTGGTACATAAGAATGTCGGAATTTTTAAGAGTATTATTCCTGAAATTGCAAAAAGAAAATGCCGCGGCATATTGCTTGTGGTTGCAAACCCTGTTGATATTCTTACATATACGGCTCTTAAACTTTCGGGTTTTGAGGAGAACAGGGTTATCGGTTCGGGTACGGTGCTTGATACCGCAAGACTTAAATGTCAGCTCGGTGAGCATTTGTCGGTTGACAGTCAGAGTGTGCACGCATATATTATAGGTGAGCACGGTGACAGCGAAATTGCCGTATGGAGCAGTGCAAATGTTTCGGGTATTCCGCTTGATGATTTCTGTGAGATGAGAGGTCACTATAATCACGATAAATCGCAGGAAAATATCGCAGAAAAGGTTAAAAACAGTGCCTATGAAATAATTGCGAAAAAGCGTGCTACATATTACGGTGTTGCTATGGCGGTAAAGAGAATTTGCGAGGCAATTATCCGTGACGAAAAATCCATACTTCCTATTTCTTCACTGATGCACGGCGAGTTTGGTATTGACGATGTAGTGCTTAGTATGCCGTCGATTGTGGGTGCAAACGGTATTGAAACTAAAGTTCCGATTTCTCTTAGCGAGGACGAAGAAATCAATCTTAAGAAATCTGCCGATACTTTGCGCAGTATTCTTGATGATTGCGAAATTTAAAAGCAGAGTAAAAGGTGGCTGAAAACTCAGTCACCTTTTTGCTTTTATATTTAATTGTGCAATAAGTTGTAATGAATTTTTATGATAGTATGATAATTATGGGATAGCGTAGTGTTTCGTTATGCAATTAAAAAATTTCCCAATACTATAAATCCCAAATAACCTCTTACAAATCAGTTCCTGTATCAAGCAAAACAAAATGATTTTTTCTGTAGTCTAAAATACCGTCTGATTTCATTTTGCTAAGTTCTTTAGAAAGAGCACTGCGGTCGAGATTTAAGTAATCTGCCATCTGCTGACGGTCAAACGGTATTTCAAAGTCTGTGGAATCGGCTTTTACCGATTCTTCCGACAGATAGGCAAGAACTCTTGTACGCACTGCTTTTGATGAAGTGCAAAAAATTCTTCGTGAAAGAGCAAGATTTTTTTGAGCCGAAAGCATAAGCAGACTGTTCATAAATTTCGGGTACCACGGCTGATTGCTGTTTTCCGGTTTAAGAGCGTTTTTTAAATTTATAAATAAAATTTCGCAACATTCGGCGCATACAACATCGACCATCATCGGAGTTTGCGAAAGGGCATAGGTTTCCGCAAAAATTTCTCCTTCATTTGCATAACTGATTATACTTTTATTGCCCCATATATCAATGTTCTCTATAATGACATTTCCCGAGAGCACAATTCCTACGCTGTCTATAACATCTCCCATATGATAAATATGTGTGTTTTTGGCATAAATGCGTTTTTTCATAAATTTACTCTTGTTCATTTGAGTAATTTCCTGTTCGGACATATTTTTAAATAAAAGTATATCACAAAATTTCATAAAAGCCTCATTTCGTTGCTATAACAACATAATTTCTTTTCTGATTATATTATAATTTATTTGCAAAATCAATACGGAGGTATTTAAGATGATAAGAAGAATTATAAATATAGATGAAGAAAAGTGTAACGGTTGCGGTGCTTGTGCAAATGCCTGTCACGAGGGTGCGATTACAATGGTAAACGGTAAGGCTAAACTTTTGCGTGATGATTATTGCGACGGACTCGGTGACTGTCTGCCAACCTGCCCTACGGGTGCGATTTCTTTTGTTGAGCGTGAGGCTCTCGCATATGATGAAGAGGCGGTAAAAGCCAATATGAAGAAAAAGTCAGAAGCATTCGGCGGCTGCCCCGGACACAGACTGCAGACATTTAACAGAGAAAGCTCTAAAAATACTGCTTTTGCGGAAGACGTAAAAATGCCGTCACACCTTGGTCAGTGGCCGTGTCAGATAAAACTTGTGCCTGTAAACGCTCCGTACTTTGACGGCGCAAAGCTGCTTATTGCCGCCGACTGCACAGCATATGCTTATGCGCAGATGCACAATGATTTTATGCGTGGAAAAATTACACTCATAGGCTGCCCTAAACTTGACGATATCGATTACAGCGAAAAACTTGAAAGTATAATTGCAAATAACAATATTTGGAGCGTAACCGTAGTTCGTATGGAAGTACCGTGCTGCGGAGGTCTTGAGTACGCTGTAAAAAGAGCGTTGCAAAACAGCGGAAAGTTTATACCGTGGCAGGTTGTTACAATTTCCACTGACGGTAAAATTTTAGATTAAATAATAAATTTCAACTAAAGCCTTTACATTTGTAGAGGCTTTTTTATGTAGGCGGGGGAGTGCGGATTTCGATTAAATTTAAAAAAGAATATTCACGGAATAAAACGGTATAATATTTTCAAGGACTGCCCATTCGGACAGCCCTTGAGTAAAATTTATCAGCTTGCGTTTTTAATCTGTAATCTTAACTTATCAGAAATCATAGCAATAAATTCGCTGTTGGTTGGCTTGCCTCTGTCGTTGTGGATAGTGTAGCCGAAGTAGGAATTAAGCACATCAACATCTCCTCTGTCCCAAGCAACTTCAATTGCATGGCGAATTGCTCTTTCAACTCTGGATGATGTGGTTTCGTATTTCTTTGCTACAGACGGATATAATTGTTTTGTAACCGCATTGATTATTTCGGGATGTTCAACCGACATAATAATTGAATCCCTTAAATAGTGATAGCCTTTGATATGAGCGGGAACGCCGATTTCGTGCAAAATTTCAGTTACTTTAAGCTCAATGCCGAATGCGTCAAAAGTTACGGGATTTCCGATGAAACTTTCTTTACTGCGCTTTGTCATATTTACAATATTCTGACAAAGTTCTGAAATGTCATACGGCTTGAGTACAAAATAAGACGCTCCCGAATTCATAACCTGCTGTTCGAGAATTGCGTTGTGGAATGATGAGAATACTATGAAAAGCGGAGCTTTAAGTTTATCTCGTCTTACACTGCGCATTACGCCTATTGCGTCGAGTCTGGTCATAAATGAATCCATAAGGACTACATCCGGCTGTTCTGCCTTAATGCGGTTCAACAGTTCTTCTCCGTCTTTTGAGCAGAAAGCAGGCGTAATGTTGTAATTTTCCATTGTTGCATTGCTTTCCTGCGAAAATTCGGATGCTTCTTCTGTGATGATGAGTTTGATTGCTTTTTCCATTGATTATTTCCCCCAGTAATTTTTCTATGAGATTATATTACCATAAAATGGTAATTTTGGCAATACTTTCCAAGCAAAAAAATTCAATAAATAATAAAATTTTTTTGGTTAAAATAATTAACTGCCAAAAATCAACGGATTTAGCTAAATTATTTGTAATTTTGCATCATATTACCAACATATATTCCGTAACCCTCGTTAGTGGAGTTTACAAAAACATGGGTAACAGCGCCTACAAGTTTACCGTCCATAACAATAGGACTGCCGCTCATACCCTGAACAATACCGCCTGCTTTATCAAGTAATTCTTCATCGGTTACTTTAAGCGTAAAACTTTCGGCAGAGTTTGTGTTTCTGCTTATGCTTGTAATTTCAATGCTGTATGCTTTCGGCGTATTGCCCTCAAGAGTGGTATAAACAGTCGCTTTACCCGTTTTCAGTTCGGATTCTTTTGCAACTTCAAGTTTTTCTTTATTTTCTGTAAGCGAAGTATCAAATGTGCCGTATATTCCGATGTCGCAGTTATCGGTAATTTTTCCTATAACTTTGTCGGAGAAATATCCGTTAAGACTGCCGGGGGAGCCGTTTGTGCTTTTTGTTACACTGCTTATTTCCGCTATAACCGCTTCACCCGAGGCAAGCGGCATAAGCGTGTAAGTGTCGCAGTCGCAAATGCCGTGACCAAGACCCGCAAAGTAATTTTCGCTTTTGTCATAATAGGTTACAGTGCCTATGCCTGCACTACTGTCACGCACCCAAGCGCCTATGAGATAATTGCCGGCCGTGTTTTTTATAGGAGCTATCTCTTTTGTAAGCGTTTTGTTGTCACGCTCAAAGGTTACTTCAAGGGTATTTCCGTCTGAATTAAGCGTAGCTTCACGCAATGTTTCATTGCTTGTAATTTTAGTACCGTTAATTTCCTTTATAATATCGCTTTCTTTAAGTCCGCCTTTTTTTGCGGGACAAACATATTTACTGCCGTCAAAATAACTTTCGAGTTCTACTATCATAACACCGTCCGAATACATTTTAAGTCCGAACGGTTCACCGCCGAGATAAACATATTCCGGCAGTTCTCCGCTGTTGCAGGGAATAGCAGTGGCAGAAAGTGAAATAATAGCTGTAAGGGCAACTGATAAAAATTTATTAAAAAATTTAAAAAAAATCAAAAAAATCACCCACTTTCCGTTGCCATTCTTAGTTTTTGCATTTATAATATAAGAAAACAGGATTTTTTATTATTAAAAATTTTTTTGGAAGATAAAAAGTAATTAAAGCAGCTTGTAAGTCAAAAATGTTATTATTTTTATAAATTAAAAAATTTTACATTGAAAGGAATTAGAATGGATACTAATTTAAAAGGACTTACTTCGCAAGAGGTAAGTCGCAGAGTAGCGGAAGGTAAGATAAATATTACCTCAAATTTAAAAACAAAATCAATCGGCAGAATATTCAGAGATAACATTTGTACTTTGTTTAACGCAATCAATGTTGTGTTGCTTGCGGCGCTTGCGTTTGTCGGCTCTTACAAAAATATGCTTTTTATCGGCATTATGATTGCCAACACAACAATCGGTATAGTGCAGGAAATTCGTTCAAAGAAAAGTGTAGATAAACTGACTATCCTTTCCGAAAAGAAAGTTACTGTCGTGCGTGACGGCAGAGAGTGTGAAATAAGCAGAGATGAAATTGTACAGGACGATGTGGTTGTTCTTTCCAGAGGCTCGCAGATTCCCGCCGACTGTATTGTGTGTGAGGGCGAATGCAAGGTAAATGAAAGCCTGCTTACAGGCGAATCGGATCTTATAGAAAAAAAGGTCGGTGACGAACTGCTTTCGGGCAGTTTTATCAGTCTTGGCAAATGTTACGCAAAGGCAAACAAAGTCGGCGCAGAAAGCTATGCGGCAAAAATTAACGATGAGGCAAAGTACATAAAGAAAGTTAATTCGGAAATTTTGCGTTCCTTTAATTTTATTATAAAAATATGTACTTTTATTCTTTTTCCCGTAGGCATCGCTTTCTTTATAAGACAGTTTGGTATCAATGACGGCGATTTGCAGGCTACTGTTGTAAGTACGGTTGCGGCTTTGCTCGGTATGATTCCTAAGGGTATGATTTTGCTTACAAGTTCCGTGCTCGCTGTTTCTATTATACGATTGACACGGAAAAAGGTGCTTGTGCAGGAGATGTATTGCATAGAAACTCTCGCAAGGGTTGATGTACTCTGCCTTGACAAAACGGGCACTCTCACTACCGATGAGATGAATGTTACTGATGTTATCACTATGTGTAATAAGGAAGAAATCGGCACGGCGCTTGCCTCAATCGCAAAATATTCCGACGACAAAAACGCAACTTTGCTTGCAATTGAAAAGTACGCAAAAGGACAAAAGCATATCGGCTGTAAAAAATTCTATCCGTTCTCGTCCGAAACCAAGTGGTCGGGCGGCGATTTTGATAACGGTAAATCCTATGTAATGGGTGCCGCTGAATTTATATTTAAGGATAAGAATAAGTATAAAGAGGTATTTGATACCATTGAAAGCATTAACGATACGGTAAGAATTATTGTTCTTGCCTCTTCCGAAAAGTCGCTCGGTAACGGTTTGCCCGACGATATTACTCCGCTTGCCGTTGTTCTTATTAAAGATAAACTCCGTGAAAATGTAAACGATACCATAAATTATTTTAAAGAACAGGGAGTGGCACTTAAGGTTATTTCGGGCGACAGTGTAAAAACCGTTCAGAATATCGCAAAAGATACGGGAATAACAGGTGCGGAAAACGCAATTGATATGACTACTGTAAAAACACAGGAAGAACTTGAAAAAGCGGCGGAAAATTGCAGTGTGTTCGGCAGAGTTACTCCTCAACAGAAAAAACAGCTTGTAATTGCGCTTAAGAAAAAAGGTCATTCTGTTGCTATGACGGGCGACGGTGTAAACGATGTGCTTGCATTAAAAGAGGCAGACTGTTCAATCGCAATGGCGGCAGGAAGTGACGCCGCAAGAAATGTGTCACAGCTTGTGCTCGTTAATAATGATTTTGCATCAATGCCGGGTGTTGTGGCAGAGGGCAGACGAACAATCAATAACCTTGAACGCAGTTCGGCTTTGTATATTGTAAAAACAATTTATACAATCATACTTTCGGTATTCTTCATATTCTTTCATATGCCATATCCATTTGAGCCTATTCATTTTTCACTTGTCGGTGCTCTTACGGTAGGTTTGCCGTCCTTTGTGCTTGCTTTGCAGCCTAATAAAAACCGAATTAAAGGTAATTTTACCTACAATATAATTGCAAGAGCGGTGCCCGCTGCATTCTGTACCGTTCTCAATATCATAGGTATGGCTGTTATTACGAAGTTTACAACGCTTGCACCTGACGAGTATTCTACAATATGTGTATATATGACGGCATTGTGTGCTTATATGCTCATTTTAAGACTTTCATATCCGTTTAATGCATTGAGAATTGCTATGCTTACTGTGTCGGCGGTCGGCATTGTGCTCGGTTGTGTATTCTTTGCCGGATTCTTCTCGCTTGTATGGCTTTCGGTTGACGGACTTATTTTGTTCGGTTTGCTGTCGGCATTTACAATTGTATTATTCAATCTTCTTTATAATTATGCCGAAAAGCTGATTGAGAAAAATAAAAACAAATATAAATAAGAAAGGGGTTGAAAGTGTGAAAATTAAATTACCGACCGATGTCAGAATGATAATTGACAGATTTGAGAAAAACGGTTTTTCCGCATATGCGGTGGGCGGCTGTGTGCGTGATTCTTTACTGCAAAAAGAGCCAAATGATTGGGATATTTGTACCGATGCTTTGCCGCAGGATATTCTTCGCCTTTTTTCTGATTTTCATACTTTCGACACCGGAATAAAGCACGGTACTGTGTCTGTAGTGATAAATTCTTCCGTGTATGAAATTACAACTTTTCGCATTGACGGAGAGTATTTCGATAATCGTCACCCCGAAAAGGTAGAATTTACGGATGATTTGGTTACGGATTTGTCACGCAGAGATTTTACCGTAAACGCTATGGCTTACAGTGACCGTACAGGTCTTGTAGATCCGTTTGACGGCGCATACGACCTTGAGCTTATGGCGGTGCGCTGTGTAGGTAATCCCGTTGAGCGCTTTACCGAGGACGCATTGCGTATTATGCGTGCTCTGCGCTTTGCCTCGTGCTATAATATGGCGATAGAAAAGCATACCGCCAATGCAATTTTTGAATGTAAAAAACTTTTGAATAATATTGCCGCCGAACGCATAACCGCCGAGTTCAACAAACTTGTATGCGGAGAAAACTGTGAGTACATAATGCGCAGGTTTAAAGATGTGTTTGCGGTATTTTTGCCCGAAATATCAATTATGTTTGGGTACGACCAACATACCAAACATCATAACAAAACGCTTTGGAGGCACACCACCTGTGCAATGACAAATATCGACCCGACTCCGCTTTTGCGAATTACCATGCTTTTTCATGATTTGGGCAAACCTATGGCCTGCAAGCGTGACCCTGACGGCACGGCTCATTTTAAGGGCCATCCAAAATTCAGCGCAGTAATGGCAGAGCAAATACTTGAGCGACTTAAGTATCCACGGGATTTTATAGACGATTGCGTAACGCTGATTGCGTTTCATGATGTAAGGTTTACAGGCAGTAAACCGCAGATAAAACGAGTAATGAACAAAATCGGTGAAACTGATATGCGCAGACTTTTAAAGGTGCAGTATGCCGATTTAACGGCACAATCTATGTACCTTAGAGATGAAAAAATGAGCAAGTATAATCTTGCCTGTGCCGCATTTGAAGAAGTTCTAAAGGAAAAGGATTGTTTTACGCTGAAACAGCTTGATATTAACGGTCACGATTTGATAAAAACAGGAATTACCGACGGCAAACAAATCGGAAATATTCTTGATAAATTGCTCGGTATGGTGATTGACGAAAAAATCGAAAATAAAAACTCAATCCTTATGCAGAAAGCAAAAGAATTGAGCGGAATAGATTAATTATATCGCAAACAAAAACCGCAGATAAGTGTCGGCTTATCTGCGGTTAAATTATTTTTAATCATCATCATACTCGTTATCGGGAGTAATGTTTATCATTTTAGATTCGTTTGAAATTTTCTTTGCATAGTGCCCGATTGTAGCGATAAGTGTAAGTCCAGAAATGCCCTCATATACAAGAGCGATGCCTAAAATAATCATAATTATATCCGCAAAGAAACCGGGGAAGATAATTGTTGTAATCACAAAAATTATAATAAGTGCGGAAACCACAAAACTTATCCACCAATATTTTACTCCGAGCGACTTTAACTGAAACGACCTTTTAATATCAATGGTACTGTCAACGATAATCAAAATACCGATTATTGCGAATATCATTCCTAAAATCGACTGCGGAGAAATCAAGAAGAAAACTCCGAATGCGGTAGCCGCAATGCCGACAATCATTTCAAAGCCGAAAGACGCTTGTTTTGAAGTGAAATATGTTATGAGATTAAACAGTCCGTAAACCGTTAGCGCACCGCCGAGCGTATAGCAAAGCGCAATGCTTACCTTGTCGGGATAAAAAATCATAACAAAGCCGAGTACGATATAGGCAAGAGCCGAGATAATGGCGGTAGAAATTGCCTTGCCGTATTTTTTGCTTTTGTTTTTGCTCATTAATCAATCACCTCATCAGTCAATGCGCTTGTCGCAGTAGTCGCACATCTGCATACCGAGTTTTAAGTATGAACGATTCGGCAGGTATTCTTCCCGTGCGGTAATGCATCTCGGATTTGTACAGCGTTTGTCTATAACAGAGATTTCTCTGTCCTTAAGCATAAAGTCGTCATCCTGTAAAAGCAGGAGAATAAGTGCCATTCTGCCGTACATACCGTAGAGTGCCTGCTTAAAGTACAGGGCACGGGGGTCGTCGTCTATGTCAACCGTGATTTCGTTTACTCTTGGCAGCGGATGAAGAATGATCATATCTTCCTTGGCTTTTGCAAGTTTCTCTTTGTCAAGAACAAATACATACTTCTGCTTTTCGTATTCCTCTTTGCTTGCAAAGCGTTCCTGCTGTATTCTTGTCATATAAAGTACATCAAGGTCGGAAATAGAACTTGCAAGGTCATTTGAAAATTCATATTTACAGTTGTTCTTTTCAAGAATATCAATAATGTAAAGCGGTACTTGTAATTCTTTTGTAGAAATAAGCACAAATGAATTGTTATCGTACTGCGAAAGTGCCTTTATGAGTGAATGTACGGTTCTGCCGTTTAATAGGTCGCCGCAGATACCGATTTTTAGGTTATCAAGTCTGCCTTTTTCGCAGCTTAAAGTAACTATATCGGCAAGAGTTTGTGTAGGGTGAAGATGTCCGCCGTCGCCGCAGTTGATAAACGGAACGCCTGCATACATAGACGCAGCCATTGCAGAACCCTCTACAGGGTGGCGCATTGCGATAATGTCGGCATAGCCGCCTACAATTGTCATGGTATCTTTAAGACTTTCACCTTTGGCAACGGAAGAATTGAGCGGATTGTCAAAACCGATTGTTCTGCCGCCGAGCTTTAGCATTGCAGTCTGAAAAGACATTTGAGTTCTTGTGCTCGGCTCGTAGAAAAGCGTGGCAAGAATTTTGCCGTCGCAGGCGTGTCTGTAATCAGCAGGATTTTCCATAATTTTTTTAGCTTTTTTAATCAGCATATCAAGCTGTTTTTTCGACATTGCGTCAAGGTCAATAAGATTTTTATTAGCCATTAAAAACACTACCTTTATAATTTTTTTCTATTTTATCAAAAATATACAAGGTTTTAATATCAATAAAGAAAAATAACATTTAAATTTACATTTACCGACAACCGTATATTACATATTTTGTTAAGATTACATTACATTTGCCGAATAAACTTATTTTTTATACTTTTTATTCAAAAATATTCTTTTGACTTTTGCAAAATTATGTATTATAATAAGATGAAATATACAACAAATAGACAAAATTTTACTGTTACACAGAGGGTATTGATTTTGAATTACGATTATACTTTGACCGATACTTTAAAAATGGCAGTCGGCAGTCAGACAGTTTTGCGAAAAGGAAAACCAGAGAGAAAATGTGCGGTATTGCAAAGATTTTTTAATCCTATGCTGATTTTTTCTTTGCTGATTTCGGTTTATGTTTTGATTGCGTATATAAACGGCGATGCACCTCTTACGCCTAAAGCACCGATGTTTCTCGGAGAACCTGCCGATGAATTTAAATACGCATTCAGATTTTACCTGTTTATCTTTTTGAATATACTGCCGACAATTTTGTATGTAATCGGTTTTGCCTTTTCCGTGAGGCAGTATAAAAATGCCGAGTATGCAATAACCGACTGCGGAGTGTTTCTTACAAAAGGCTTGTTTTCAAAAAAGCTGTATTATAAGCCGTACAGAGAGATTTACGATATTCAGATTAGGAAAGAAATTTCTGACATCTTGTGTAAGACGGGTACCGTGACTTTAAGTTTTGAGTTTCCCGAACAGAAAATAGGAAGTCTGACGCCCGTAAATATGGCTCCGCTTAAAATAAAAAATATTTCAGATTATATGGAAGTCTATAAATTGTTACAGGAAAATGTGAGGAGAACAAATTATGTATGATGATTACAAGGTAAGCGATGACTTAAAAAATATGATGAATAACGAACGAATTGTGTGGTCGGGCAGACCTAAGAAGTCGTGCTTTGTGCTTGAGTGTATTTTTAACCCAATGCTTATTTTTGCTTTCATTTGGTTTATGTTTGACTTTATGTTTATAAGTCAAATTTTCTCAAGTGACCTTTCTGAGTTAGACTCAAGCGTATGGATGTTTGTCGGCTTTTTCGCTCTTCATTTAATGCCTGTATGGATATATCTCGGCGGTGTTATTTTTTCTTTCAGAAAGCTGAAAAATACGGAATATGCCATTACCGATAAAGGCATTTACAGTACAAACGGCTGTTTTTCCAAACAGTATAATTTTAAGCCTTTTACAGACCTTTCGCATGTGTATATTCACAGAGGTATTTTTGACCAGTGGCTCGGAGTAGGCGATGTTATTTCCGAATGTCATCATTACGCCGCTGTTCGTTCGAATAGCAGACATTCTGATAATTTTACTATTTCCGATATTCCCGATTATGTTGAAGTTTGCAATATTATAAAAAAGTATCAGACAGATATTTATGCCGATACACAATTCCCAAACGATTACAGACCGCAGTCTAACCACGGTTACAACACAAATTATTATCCGAACGGCGGAGTAAATCCAAATAATTTTTACGGACAGAACAGCAATCCGAACGCTTACTACAATAACCAGCGCAACGCATATTATAATCAAAACAATGCGCAAAATTACAACAGAAATTATAATGCAAATCCTCAAAACTTCAATTCCGATTACAGCAGTAATCCCGGCTTTACAGGTGAAAACTGCGATACACACGACGGTTATGAAGTGAATGCAGGCAGTAATAATTACGACAGTTGGGATAATCCCAAGGCTAAAAAAGAGAAAGACAGTTGGGATAAGCAGTAATAATTTGTCGGATTTTTTATAAATTTGTTTTGACATTTCATTAATTTGGTACTATAATAAAGAAAACAATACAAAACGGGAGCCGAGTGGCTGAGAGGAAATGAATTGACATTTCGACCGTAAACCTGATTTGGATAATGCCAACGGAGGGACTTTGCAGCGTAAGTTTGCTATAGGCTTACGGTAAATATTTTACATACAAAGTGCGTCGGTTCGGCGCACTTTATTTTTTGCTTTTCGGAGGTGAAGTTATGATAAGAATAAACGGAGTTGATATTGATAAAATTGAAATTTCACTTATGCAGTACCTTGAAGGAAATTCAATTTCACCGCAGAGAATTGCGGTTGAGCTTAACGAGGAAATTCTGCCGAAGGCAAATTACGCCGCTACTGTTCTCAAAGACGGAGATGTAGTAGAAATCGTAAATTTTGTCGGCGGCGGTTGTTGAGTTTTTCCGCATTAAATTATAAAGGAGATAATAATAATGAAAAATGATAAGCTGATTTTAGGCGGACACGAATTTAATTCCCGATTTATTCTCGGTTCGGGTAAGTATTCGCTTGACCTTATAAAAGCGGCAGTTGAAAATGCAGGCGCAGAGATTATTACTCTTGCATTAAGACGAGCTGTAACAGGCAAGGTTGCAAATATTCTTGACTATATTCCTAAGAATGTTACTCTTTTGCCCAATACCTCGGGTGCAAGAAATGCCGATGAGGCTGTAAGAATTGCAAGACTTGCAAGAGAGGCAGGCTGCGGCGACTTTATTAAAATTGAGGTAATCAGAGATTCAAAGTACCTTTTGCCCGACAATTATGAAACAATAAAGGCAACCGAGGCACTTGCCAAAGAGGGCTTTATCGTACTTCCGTATATGTATCCGGACCTTAATGTGGCAAGAAGTTTAAGAGATGCGGGTGCTGCCGCAATTATGCCGCTCGGCTCTCCGATAGGTTCAAACAAGGGAATAGCTACAAAGGAATTTATTAAAATCATCATCAACGAAATAGACTTGCCTGTTATTGTTGACGCAGGTATTGGCAGACCGTCGCAGGCTTGCGAGGCTATGGAAATGGGTGCGGCGGCTGTAATGAGCAATACCGCCATTGCAACTGCAGGTGATATTCCTATGATGGCAAACGCATTTAAAAAGGCGATTGAGGCAGGCAGACAGGCTTACCTTTCAGGTCTTGGCAGAGTAATTGAGAACGGTGCGTCTGCATCATCACCTCTTACGGGATTTCTTGAAAGTTGAGGCGTGAACAATGGAAGAAAGAATTGACCATATGAAATATCTGCCCGATATGGAGCAGATTGATTCTGATATACCCGACAGAGTAATTGCAGAAATGAACGGATATGACCCGTCGATTTATACCGAAAACGATGTAAGACGGGCACTTGAGCACGACGAAAAAACTGTTGACGATTTTAAGGCTTTGCTTTCGCCTGCGGCATTACCTTTGCTTGAAGAAATCGCAGAGGCTGCGAGAGCAGAAACCAAAAAGCATTTCGGCAATTCCGTAAATATGTTTACACCGCTTTACATTTCAAATTATTGTGAGAATTACTGTATTTACTGCGGTTTTAACTGTCACAATAAAATTCACCGTGCAAAGCTGAACGCAGAGGAAATCGAGCACGAAATGCAGGCAATTGCAAAGACAGGCTTGCAGGAAATACTTATTCTGACAGGCGAAAGCAAAAAAATGTCGGATGTTAAGTATATCGGCGAGGCTTGCAAAATTGCGAGAAAGTATTTTAAAGTCGTAGGACTTGAAGTATATCCGATGAACAGCGACGAGTACCGTTATGTGCACGAATGCGGTGCCGACTATGTAACCGTTTTTCAGGAAACCTATAATTCCGATAAATACGAAACGCTCCACCTTGCGGGTCATAAGAGAATTTTCCCGTACAGAGTAAATACTCAAGAAAGAGCTTTGATGGGCGGTATGCGTGGCGTAGGTTTTGCGGCGCTTTTAGGACTTAGCGACTTCCGTAAAGACGCACTTGCCACAGGTATGCACGCTTATCTTATTCAAAGAAAGTATCCGCACGCAGAAATTGCTTTTTCCTGCCCAAGATTAAGACCGATTATCAATAACGATAAAATCAATCCGAAAGATGTACACGAACCGCAGCTTTTGCAGGTTATTTGTGCGTACAGATTGTTTATGCCATTTGCAAGCATTACCATTTCCACAAGAGAATGTCAGCGCTTCCGTGACAATGTGGTTGACATTGCGGCAACTAAGATTTCCGCAGGCGTAGATGTCGGCATTGGCGGTCACGACGGTGAAAGAGAGAAAAAGGGCGATGAGCAGTTTGAAATTTCAGACAGCAGAAATGTTGACGAGGTTTACAAGGCTCTCACAGACAAGGGCTTACAGCCCGTTATGAGCGATTACATCTATGTGTAATGTAGTAAGCGTGACGGCAAAACCGCTTTGCAAAGATGATTTTTTACAGAAAATACAAAAAATATCCGATTCCGATACACAATATATAATTCTTAGGGAGAAATATCTTTCCGAACAGGAATACTTCAATCTTGCAAAAAATGTGCTTTCGGTTTGTGACAAAGACAAATTGATTATACATAATTTTCCCGAAACCGCTGTAAAACTCGGTGTTAAAAAAATTCATCTGCCTTTCGGTGCGTTTAAAGATTTAAAGGGCAGAGAGGATTTTGATTTGCTCGGAACTTCCGTACACAGTACGGAGGACGCAATATTTGCCGAAGAAAACGGAGCGGATTACATTACGGCGGGTAATATTTTTGAAACCGACTGCAAAAAAGGACTAAAGGGTAAAGGTGTAAATTTTTTGCGGAATGTGTGTGACAGTGTAAATATTCCCGTCTACGCAATAGGCGGCATAAATGCTGATACCGCAAAAGAATTAAAATCCGTAAACAGAAAGAATTTTGCCGGTGTATGCGTTATGTCACTTCTTATGCAGAGTGAAAATATAAATGAAGAAGTTATGAAAATTAAGCGTGAATTGGGGTGATATAGCGTGAAATTTGACAAAAATATGCTTGCGTTATATGCGATTACAGACAGAAAATGCATAGGCGACCGTGGACTTGAGTACAGCGTTGAGCAGGCTTTATCGGGCGGCGCAACAATGATTCAGTTAAGAGATAAGGAAGTCGATTTTGATACGCTCTGTAAAGAGGCAGACACTCTGCTTAAAATTTGCCAAAAGTATAACGCACCGTTGATCATTAACGATAACGCAGATGTTGTAATAAAGACAGGTGCTGACGGTGTGCACCTCGGTCAGAATGATATGGAGCTTGCCAAGGCGAGAGAAATCCTCGGTAAAGATAAAATAATCGGCGGCTCGGCACGCACAATTGAACTTGCCAAAAAAGCAGAGCAGAGCGGAGCGGATTACATAGGCAGCGGTGCGGTGTTCGGCACACTTACAAAGGCAGACGCAAAATACCTCGGTACAGAAAATCTTAAGAAAATATGCGGCGCTGTCGGTATTCCTGTTGTGGCAATCGGCGGTGTAAGCGCAGATAATATACCGCAGCTTGAAAATTGCGGTATAAGCGGCGTTGCCGTGGTGAGTGCGATTTTTGGCGCTGACAATATCTGTTCCGCCGCACAAAAATTAAGAAAACTTGCAGACATAATTTACGGAGGTTAGTTTGAAAACTGTATTGACAATAGCCGGCAGCGACTGCTCGGGAGGAGCGGGAATACAGGCTGATATAAAAACAATAACAATGCACTATTGCTATGCAATGAGCGTCATTACCGCCCTTACGGCGCAAAACACAACGGGCGTATACGGTATTGAGCAGACGAGCGACGAGTTTATAGCAAATCAGCTTGACTGTGTGTTTACCGATATTTTTCCCGACGCAGTAAAAATAGGTATGGTTTACGGCAATAATTCCGCAAAAGTAATTGCCGACAAGCTCAATTTTTACAAAGCAAAAAATATTGTGACCGACCCTGTAATGGTATCTACCAGCGGCAGCAGGCTCATAAGTGAGCAGGGACTTGAAAATCTGAAAAAATATCTTTTGCCGATTTCCGCACTTGCCACTCCGAATGTACCCGAGGCTGCAATTTTGAGCGGAATTAATATCAAAAATTTACAGAATATGCAAAATGCCGCTAAAATAATTTCCGATAAATACGGCTGTGCCGTACTCTGTAAGGGCGGTCATTTAGAGGATTGCAGTGATGATTTGCTTTACTCTGACGGCGAGTTTTATACTTACCCCTCGGTAAGAATTGACAATCCCAATACTCACGGCACCGGATGTACGGTTTCAAGCGCAATAGCAAGCAATCTTGCGAAAGGCTTTGAAATTTCTCAAGCCGTTGAGAACGCAAAGGCGTATGTAACAAAAGCAATCGGCGTAAAACTTGACCTCGGCACAGGCAGAGGACCGCTGATGCATAACTATATTTTACAAAATTTTAAATGAAAAGGCAGATGAAATATGAGAGAATATTCAACACAGATGGAGGCTGCAAGAAAGGGAATTGTAACAAAGGAACTTGAAATCGTAGCTAAAAAAGAAAGAATGACAGTAGAAGAACTTATGCCGCTCGTAGCAGAGGGCAAGGTGGCAATTTGTGCAAATAAAAACCATAAGTGCATTGACCCCGAGGGCGTAGGCTCAATGCTAAAAACAAAAATAAATGTAAACCTCGGTATTTCAAGAGATTGCAAAGATTATGATATTGAAATGGAAAAGGTTATGCAGGCTGTAAATATGGGCGCTCACGCAATTATGGACCTTTCGTCGCACGGCAACACAATTCCTTTCCGCAGAAAGCTTACAAGCGAATGCCCGGCAATGATTGGTACTGTACCTGTTTACGATTCCGTTATTCATTATCAGCGTGACCTTGATACACTTACAGCACAAGATTTTATTGATGTTGTAAGACTTCACGCACAGGACGGTGTGGACTTTGTAACACTCCACTGCGGTATTACGAGAAAGACTATTGAGCAGATTAAAAAGCATAAGAGAAAGATGAACATAGTTTCCCGTGGCGGTTCACTTGTGTTTGCCTGGATGTGTATGACAGGCAACGAAAACCCGTTTTATGAGTATTACGATGAAATCCTCGACATCTGCCGTGAGTACGATGTAACAATTTCTCTCGGTGACGCTTGCCGTCCGGGTTGCCTTGCAGACGCTTCCGATGTTTGTCAGATTGAGGAGCTTGTGCGCCTTGGCGAGCTTACAAAAAGAGCATGGGCAAAAGATGTTCAGGTAATGGTAGAGGGTCCGGGTCATATGCCGATGGACCAGATAGAGGCTAATATGAAGATTCAGCAGACAATCTGCTGCGGTGCTCCGTTCTATGTTTTAGGTCCGTTGGTGACAGATATTGCCCCGGGTTATGACCATATTACTTCCGCAATCGGCGGTGCTATTGCCGCTGCTTCGGGTGCCGCATTCCTTTGTTATGTAACTCCTGCCGAGCATTTGGCTTTACCGAATGTTGACGATGTAAAGCAGGGAATTATTGCCTCTAAAATTGCGGCGCACGCAGCCGATATTGCAAAAGGTGTGCGCGGCGCAAGAGAAATTGACGACAAAATGGCAGACGCAAGAAGAAAGCTTGATTGGGAGGCTCAATGGGATTGTGCCATTGACCCCGAAACCGCAAGAAAAATCCGTGATGACCGCAAACCCGAGCACGAAGATACTTGCTCAATGTGCGGTAAATTCTGCGCAGTAAGAAGTATGAACAAGGCTCTCAACGGCGAGCATATCGACATTCTTTAATTAACAAGTTTCATTTTTATACCTGTATTTCAAAATTGCACCTTGCTTGCTGACCCGACCCCCAAAAGTTAGACCTAAAAAATCTAATTTTGGAGGTCGGTATTTTTATGTCAAAATACAGTTATGAATTCAAGAAGAAGGTAGTAATGGACTACATAAATGGAA
>NZ_JADNHD010000019.1:0-41100 GCF_015553695.1 Ruminococcus sp. BSD2780120874_150323_B10 | reverse complement strand
ATTGAGCCAAACGAATACGACTTAATCAAGTTTGCAGAAAGAGGCACTTGCCTGTATAGATGCGGTAATGAAAGGTACTTGTTACTTGTTCAAGCACCTGAATTCAAGTCCGAAATTTTTGGTAGTGCCGGGGGTAGGTGATTTTGCGGATAGACAAATTTATTTGTCTATGATATGATAATTGTAAAATTACTTATTAATTGTATATACTTGTAAGCAGGAGATGTAAAACCATATGCAGGTAGTATATTTGAACACAAATGGATTTTGTGGTATAGGGGATAAACATAGTCATTATAGAAACAATGAAAAAATTGCAAATGCAAATCAAATTTTAAGTAAGATATTTAAATTTTCAAATCCTGATATACTGTTCTTATCTGAATTTGATGTAAACTCGGATTCAGGAAAATGTGCTTTGGATAATCTCTCAAAAAGAGATTATTACAGGATATATCCTAATAATTTGAAATGGATATCAAAAAGGTATTCTTCTATTGTAATGGCATTTACAAGAGAACGGAAAAATTCTGAATCAAGTCCAAATAATTGGCTAAAATGGAATGAGATTCTAATAAATGATTATCGAATTGTTGGTGTCCATATTCCTGATAGTGAAAAAGATCAGAAAGAATCAGAAGATTTTTGGCATTGTCTTGAAGCTCATTATAAAAAACATGAAGATGATAAATTACTCTATATAGGGGATATGAATGTTTTTAAGGAGGAAACTTTTGGAAAGAAAAAGTTGAAATCAATTCTTGAAACAAGCAGAGATGGTTGGATCGAAAAATGTAACTCAAATAATAAAACGAAGGATTTTACTACAAAATATGATACAAGAATTGACTATTCAATATTATCTAAGAAAATGCCCAAAATATCAAGAATAGAAAATCATCAAGAATTTTTTAAGGAAAATTTGTCTGATCACTCAGCAATAATGATTGAATTTTAGAATTTATATTTGTGATAGCCATTTATCACAAATATAATTAACTATAATCCGATTGATTTTCTTAAATGAAATTCAATCGGATTTTTTGCGTTACGGAGGTGATACAATGTCTGCCACAATAGGTGCGGCACTAAAGAAAATAGCAGTTTCTCTGCTGACAGACAAAAAGGTAATAAAAATAATAGGCGGTATAATAATCGGCATAATCATAGTTGTGATTATGCCGATTATTGCTGTTATTTCTATTTTTAACGGCAGTATGGATATTGACACGGACAAGTTAAGTCAATCTATACAGGAAAATATATCTGCCGAGCAAATGGCAAATTTTCAGCTAATCAACGACACAATGACCGAAGTTGAAAAACAGCTCGATAAAAAGGAATTGTCCGACTGCAATACGCAGGCAGAGGTGATATATCTGTTTTCTCTGTCTGATAAATCAAAGGATAAGGATTTTGTAAAAAACTTTGTTTCCTGCTTAAAAAAGAATCAATCTGACGAAGATTTGATTAAAACAGTTAATGTAAAGTTTGGTACGGAGATTGAGTATAGTGAGTTTCAGAAGCTGATGCAGTCAATCAAGGGAGCGGAAATCAGTACGGCAGGCTTAATATAACACCTATGATTAATCCGATAAGTGAATTACCTCAAGATAAAGCAGCATTTTTTGAATTTGTAAAAGCATAAATATATTCACAACAGCCGAAGTAGAAAATACTTCGGCTGTAATTACAATATATAGATTTTAAAAACATAAAATTTAATAATCTACTCCCTCTTGCTTTATCATATTATCTTCAATTTTATAGTGTTTGGTAATTTCCATATTATCGGCAACCCATAGTGCTAAATCGCCCGAAGAAAGATCTGCATCGTCATCAAAAGCTCCGCATACGGAAAAGTCGTCATCACGGTAGCAATTAATAGCTTTGTAGGTTTTATCTATAATTACATAGGAATATTCTACCGCAATAATCTTTCCGTTCTTACCGTTATATTCACTGAAAGTAAAATCAGTTGCCCATTTTTTATCATTCCATGACTCTGGCATTGTAACATCCGGTGTACTTATACCGTCAACAAGTATATTAAAGTAATCCATAATGCTTTCAGGAGTTTCAAAAGTAACGTCCGGGAAACTGTCTATTACCTTCCCTATATTTATATATTCAATGTTATCGCAAATTAAATCTTTAATACCATCATATTTGCCACTAAATAAATCTTTATAAGCTTGTTTATATTTGTCATCTATTGGCATTAGTGATGGAATGATATAGTTATCTATACTTAATTTGTAGGGAGAAATATTTTCGCTGGCATTTGTTTTGTTTGCATCAGGACTAAAACAAGCAATAGATGTATAATTCTGAGCGTATAATTTCCAGTTTGAAGGAATATCAAGTGAAAAAGTTATATAATCACCTTCGCTGTTTTCCGTCACAGTTTTTGTTTCTATATCAGGCTTAATAATTGTATTGTTCTGCTGACAGCCTACAAGCAAAATCATAAGTACGATGGATATTATTGCTGATAAGATTTTGTATTTCATTTGTATGCTCCTATTATATATTTCAATATAAAATTACTTGTTACTTGAGATTTTTGATTATATTCATTTGAAATTACTAAATTGTGATAATTATTATAACTCTTGTATTACTTTTTGTAAAGTAATAATAAAATATATTTCAAACTTCATTATGTTAATGTTGTTTCTAACGAAAAGCACGCAAAACTCAGCAATGAATTAAAGAAACTGCTAAAATTACTAATAGGAATGAAAATGATATTGTTAAATAAAAAATAATTTGAATCAAAGTGGTTTTCTAATAGCTAATAAGGAAGAAAGTGTTAGAGTATGAGCTGTTATATAAGTCGTACTTTCTTTGCCTACAAATAATTAATTAAATATCAAATATGTGGAGGTAAAATCAAAATGAAGAAAACAAGCGTAAACATAATGTACGATGATGAAAAGCTGAATGCAATCAGGCTGTATATGTCACAGCGTGATTTGGATTTCAAGGTAGAACTTGAAAAATCTGTGGACGCTCTGTACGCAAAATATGTCCCTGCAAATGTCAGGGAGTTCATTGATATGAAAGATTCACAGGTGAAAACACCCAAGCCTAAAAAGCCAAAGCCACAGGAAGAAAATACCGAGGTGGTAACTTGAAAAATCAAAACTTCGGAATAGAAATTGAAATGACCGGCATCACTCGCAGTACTGCGGCGAAAGTGATTGCCGGTTATTTTCATACAGACGCAACTCATGTCGGCGGTTGCTACGATGCGTATTCTGCCCGTGACAATGACGGCAGGATGTGGAAGATTATGCGTGACGCAAGTGTCCATTGTGAAAACCGTTCAGGACAGAATGCAAGCACAATGTACTCGGTTGAATTTGTCACTCCGATTTGTAATTACGATGACATTGAAACCATACAGGAACTTGTCAGAAAACTTCGTGGTGCAGGAGCGAGAGTCAACTCAAGCTGTGGTCTCCATTGCCATATAGATGCGTCAAGACATACTCCTAAAACACTTCGCAACATAGTAAACATTATGGCGGCGAAAGAGGACTTGCTTTACAAGGCTTTGAAAGTGAATGTTTCCCGTGAGCATTACTGTCAGAAGATGGACACACGCTTCCTTGATGAAATCAATAACCGTCCGCCTATGTCAATGGAGCAGATAAAATCAATGTGGTATAACGGTGAAGATTACAGTTACAGGCATTATGATGATACTCGCTACCACGCACTGAATCTTCACAGCGTGTTCAATAAAGGTACAATCGAATGGAGAATGTTCAATTCAACTTTGCACGCAGGCGAGGTGAAAAGTGCGATTCAGCTTTGCCTTGCAATCAGTCATCAGGCTTTAATTCAGAAGTCTGCAAGACACGCTAAAACTGTATCTGATAATGAAAAGTACACTTTCAGAACTTGGCTTTTGAGATTAGGTTTGATAGGTGATGAGTTCAAGACAGCTCGTCATCATCTGCTGAAAAATCTCGAGGGCAACATTGCGTGGAAAGACCCTGCTCAGGCTGACAAACAAAAGGAAAGGCTTGTACAAAGGCGAGCCGAAGAAATCAATAACACAAGTGAAAATATAAATATCAACGAACCCGAAGTCAATCCTGTTCCAAATGATGAGCAGGAAGAAGCTTCGGGTTTTGTTATGAGTATGTAAGGAGAGAAATCTATTATGAGTAAAAAATTATACATTGCCTACGGCAGTAACCTTAATCTTAAACAGATGAAATACCGTTGCCCGACAGCAAAGTTTGTCGGCAAGGGTGTAGTCAAAAATTACGAATTGCAGTTCAAAGGTATGCCTCATTGCTCCTATGCGACAATTGCACCTTGCATCGGCAAGTCTGTTCCTGTTGCACTGTGGGAGCTTCAGCCGAGAGATGAAAAACTCCTTGACCGCTACGAGGGTTATCCCTCCCACTACTTCAAGCAGGACTTGCCAGTGAAATTGAATAGCGGTTCAGAGATAACTGCAATGGTTTACATTATGAATCTGAAACAGCAGTTCGGATTGCCAAGTGCGAGCTACTACGATACAGCGTCACAGGGTTACAAGGACTGCGGTTTTGACTTGAATGTTTTAAACGAAGCCGTGAATGACAGTGCCGAAAAATTTTACGAAAACCTTGAACAGAACAATCTTTTTGATTCACCCGATGAAGATGAAAATATGGGAATGGGCGGTATGGCTTTATGAATGAGAGAAAAAAATTGAAAAAGCAACTCGTTGATAAATATATTTTCAAAATGTATTTGTCTGTAAATGAAGTCAAGAATTTACTTTCCGAAAATCCAAAGAACAAGCACGACACTCTGTTTGCTTCACTTACAGTCGGCTGTGTGAAAATCAATGCTGTTGTATTTCCTACTCCCGATAAGATGCTCATCGGCTTTGACATCCTCGTTAAGGATACTCCCGATAGTGAGGAATGGATTTGTTACGACACTTTAGGTGATGAAATAAAACTCAGCTCACGCAATATTGAGCAGGCTATGTTCGATATTCTGAATCGTGAGGTTAAGGAGTACGGACTGTCATATACAGAGTGTAATTTTGAAGTAATAAACGGCAAATCAATAAAAGCAGAATAACGGCGGTATTCTCGCTACACTCGCCCTGTGTCGGCTTTTAAAGAAGAAGTCGGGAAAGTATCCGAATTCAAAGAAAAAATGAAACAGGGCGGTTTGTGGCAAGGTGTGAAAAAATCGAAGTTTCGGCAAATCGGGCAGTTTTTCAAGGGTGGAATTTTAAGCAGGAGAAAGACACGGGGTTGCAGTCGCTCCCTCGTGTCGGTTTACGGCAGACGGCAACGCCGACTGCCATGCGGTTTTTCGCAATTTTTAGTTCCTAAAATTCATAGGGGTTAATTTTTAGCCTTGGGGTTGTACTTGTGGGTTTAACTGCCCGATTAGCCGAATAAAATGCCAAAAATAAAGGAGTTGCAACTGTGGGTTGTGAGAAAACAGGAGGTTTTGCACTTGAATGAAACGGATAACAGAAAAGAAGTAAAGCGAAAGTTTGCACTCTGGATAAAAGAATCAACACTCGATATGGTTCAGAATATCTACAAGGAAGATAACTGCTCCAGCCGAAGTGAATTTATTGAAAAGGCAATCATCTTTTATGTGGGTTACCTTTCCTCAAACGACAACAGTCAGTATCTTCCCAATGTGGTTACTTCAACCTTGAAATCAATCGTTGCCGAGAGTGACAACCGAATGAGCAGGCTCATCTTCAAAATAGCCGTCGAACTTGCAATGACAATGAATATTATTGCTTCGTCGCAGGATATAGACAAGCTGACACTCACAAGGCTTCGTGGAGAATGCGTTAAAGAAGTCAAACGGCTCAACGGTTCGTTTTCATTTGACGATGCATACGATTGGCAGAAAGGGTAATTATTCGTGGCAAGGTTAGTTACGAAATTTAAATATCTAAAGCCAAACAGAAAGGTCAGTGCAGGCGGTTATGCAAAATATATTGCAACTCGTGAGGGAGTGGAAAAGATTGATGATACTAAAAAATTTGCCCCTGCAACAACAAAACAGAAGAATCTTATTGAAAAAATCCTTAAAGATTTTCCCGACAGTAAGGATATGTTTGAATATGTCGATTACCTTGAAAAGCAAAATGTAGGGTCAGCATTAGACTTCATATCACGAGTTATGGAAGATTACGCTTATGAAATCTCGGGCAGAAAAGCATATGCCGATTATATTGCAACCCGTCCTCGTGCCGAGAGATTCGGCTCTCACGGACTTTTTACTGATGACGGTGTGCAGGTTCAGTTGAGTAAAGTAACGGAAGAACTTGACAAACACAAGGGAAATATCTGGACTGCGATAATTTCTATTCGCAGAGAAGATGCACAACGGCTTGGCTTTAATACCGGAGCTCGCTGGCGGGATATGCTCCGCACACAGACAGAAGCACTTGCTAAAAATCTGAAAATACCAATGGAGAATCTTCGTTGGTATGCTGCATTTCATAATGAATCGCACCACCCTCACGTGCATTTGATTGCATATTCAACTGTTGAGAACGAAGGCTATCTCACGCAAAAGGGAGTTGAAAATCTGCGCTCGTCATTTGCAAAAGATATTTTTCAGCAAGATTTATTGTGCATCTATGAAAAGCAAACCGAACACAGGGATAAGCTCCGTGCTGAGGCTCGTGACATAGTAGAGGATTTGGTTTCAAAGATTAACTCTGAAATATATATCAGCGCATCAATTCAACATAAGCTGTTGGAGCTTGCCGACAGGCTTTCAAAAACGAAAGGTAAAAAGGTTTACGGCTATCTTAAACCCAATGTAAAAGCAATCGTTGATTCAATTGTTGATGAGCTTTCAAATGATGACAGGATTAAAAAATTATATGACCTTTGGTATGAGCAAAAAGAAAATACAATCCGCACCTACACGGATGAAATGCCTGACAGGATTCCTTTAGTCAACAACAAGGAATTCAAGTCAATTAAGAATGCTGTAATCAAGGAAGCGTTGAAATTAATTCCTAACGAAGATGAAGTGAAATCAAAAGAGAATACAGATGAAGAACCTGTTTTAAATCCATTTGAATATGAAGAAAACACCTCTGCCGAATCAGTCTTTGATTCAGACAGAGGTGTTCTGTATCCTCGTTATTCAATTAAAACCAACCGAAACAGCGTTGCAGTTTCTTCTCTTTATCTCCTGCGTTACCTCTGCAATATGATTCAAAGTAGGCTTCGCTTTGAGGAAAAGCAGAAAGTACAGAGGACAGATAAAAAATTACAGCAGAAGATCGATGATAAAAAGCAGGCTCAGGGGTTGAAAATGTAATCTATAAAAATTTTATTCCAACACTTTTCATTTTTAATTTAGACTTTTCATACTTTTTAGCGTTAGAAATTCCAATGCAGTTTTCATCTAAAAACACTTCATACCCAGTCTTGGAAGCCGCAATTGCTGTTGCCCTTACACAATAATTACCATCAATGCCTATAATTTCGAGTTCTGTTACATTCTTTTTCTTTAGGAAATTAGCAAATTGAATATTTTTAAAAGCATTTGGATTTCTCTTTGTAAAAATCTGTTTGGAAATCACATTCATCTCTTTTGATAGTGACTTTTCTCTTTTAGGTGATTCCCAGAAAAACTGATTTTTAATATAGACTACGTATTCTTTCGAATATGAATTGATTTTATGGTTTACATTATCTATGAGTTTTTTAGTATCATAGGGAAATTTTTTCTTGTTTCTTTTTTCGCCCATATAATCTTCCTGCATATCAATTATCAATAAAAATCTCATATTGTTTTCACCGTATAATAAATTCTTGTTTGCGTTTGCCAATTTGTACTATATTTGATGTCTAATTATCCATTTCGTTAAATCGGCAAGTTCAAGTTTGCCATCAGCTATATCCAGTATTGTTGTGTAAAGTTCTTCTTGTGTGTAGTCAAGTTCAATTCCGTTGAGTGCAAGAAAAACAAGCATAGTGTGCGTGCCAATGCGTTTATTACCGTCAACAAAAGCGTGATTTTTTATGATTCCATACCCAAGCCGTGCAGCTTTTTGTTGTACAGTTGGAAATAAATCTTGGCAGTCAAATTTTTGAAAAGGTGCATTTATCGCAGAATCAAGCAAGTTCTCATCTCTGATACCGTCAAGTCCGCCTGTTTCCTCAATCAAGGATTTGTGCATCATAAGAATTTGTGGTTTAGATAAAACTATCATTTTGCAAGAACCTCATAGGCTTTTTTATTTTTTGCAATCAGCCTTTTTGAAATATCCATAACATCTTCATCAACAGCAATCTGTTCGTTTTCTGCCTGACTGAATTCAACAATAAGGTAACGAGGAATATTATTTTTCAGAATAACTGCCGAACCATTTTCATCAACTAATCTTGCAACCTTAGAAAAATTTTGATTTGCTTCTGTGATTGAAACAAGAGATTTTGTGTTTACATTCATAAAAACACCTCCAGAATTATTATGCGCAAATAGGATAAATATATCCTAATATTATTATAATCAATAGTTATTTGAATGTCAATAAAAATTTTTTGCCAAGGAATAACTGCCCCAAATCACTGATAGGTGCCTCCTGTCACTGTGATAAGACAAGAACTACCCACTATAAGATATTACAGCAGAAAAGAAAAATATATTAAAACTAAGGAAGTGATAACAATATCAACATACATTCATTTTACAAAAGAACAGCGAGAACAGGCAAGGCGAACAGACCTTGCGAATTTTTTAATCAGTCAAGGCGAGAAAGTCAGGAAATCAGGGTCAGAATATGAATGGCTTGACGGCTCGCAAAAGGTTACAATCAGAGGTCACCTCTGGTATCATCAGTACGAACAGAAAGGTGGAGATGCAATAGACTTCGTTCGCAGATTTTATAACAAGGACTATGTCGAAGCGGTTGAAATGCTTTTGAATAACTGTGGCGGTCAAATCATAACATCACCACCCATAGAAAAAGAGCATAAACTTTTTGAACTGCCACCGAGGAATGACAGAATGAGCAGAGTCTTTTCTTATCTGCTGTTGACTCGTGGCATTGACAAGGATGTACTTTTTGAGTTTGTGAGGAGAAAAATGATTTATGAATCTGCCAATTATCACAATGCGGTATTTGTCGGTTACGATTCAAGCGGTAAACCTTGCCATGCTCACAAGCGAGGAACTGTAACGAATAATCCGTACAAAGGAAATGTTGCCGGCAGTCAGCCTGAGTTCAGCTTTCATTGGCACGGCACAAGCGAAAAGCTATTTTTATTCGAAGCTCCCATTGATATGCTTTCCTACATTTCAATGCACAAGAAAAATTGGAAAGAACACAGCTATGCGGCATCCTGCTCCGTTTCGGATAGGGTGCTTTTTCAATGTCTTAATGACAATCCGAATATCAAAAATGTTTTTCTTTGCTTTGACAATGACGAAGCAGGACAGACCGCCAACAAACGCATAGCCGATAAATTAAACTCAATGAATATCAAAAGCGAAATCCTCATTCCTACCCATAAAGACTGGAATGAGGATATTTTAAACGGTGAAAGGACTGATGAAATATGCCGTCAAGTGTTATAACTTTGATTATTGTTGCGGGTTCAATGTTTGCACTGTTCATAATAATTTCAACGGTCGGAAATCACTATTCACTAAATCGAATAAAGAACAAAACAGTTGGACAAGGGCAATACGGAACGGCTCGTTGGGCAACTAAAAAAGAGATAAAGAGAACCTACAAGCAGATTGACTTCAAACCCGATGAATGGCGCATAAATCCTGACAGCAGACCAACTGAACAAGGAATAGTTGTCGGCTGTAAGAACAGCAAAAAGGGAACAACAGCAATGGTTGACACAGGCGATGTTCACGCTCTGATGATTGGTGCGGCAGGCGTCGGCAAGACTGCATATTGGCTTTATCCGTGCATTGAGTATGCCTGTGCCACAGGTATGTCATTTTTATCAACCGACACTAAGGGCGATATTGTTCGCAACTATGGAACAATCGCAGAAAAGTATTACGGCTACAAAATTTCTATTATTGACTTGCGTAATCCCACACGCTCACACGGCAATAATCTTCTGCACCTCGTAAACAAATATATGGACTTATACAAAGCCGAACCCGAACAGCTTGTTTACAAGGCAAGAGCAGAAAAATATGCAAAAATCATTTCAAAAACGATTATTCTTTCCGGTATGGACTCAGCTTCATTCGGACAGAACGCTTACTTTTATGATGCGGCAGAGGGACTTTTAACAGCAACTATTCTGCTTGTTTCGGAATTCTGCGAACACGAAGAACGGCATATTGTTTCGGTATTCAAAATCATTCAGGAGTTACTTGCTCCGACCAACAAGAAAGGCAAAAATCAGTTTCAACTTTTAATGGACTATCTTCCAGACGACCACAAAGCAAAGTGGTTTGCCGGGGCGGCTCTCAACACAGCCGAACAGAGTATGTCAAGCGTTATGAGTACGGCATTGTCAAGGCTCAACGCTTTTCTTGACAGTGAGCTTGAACAGCTTTTGTGCTTTGATACAGAGATTGACGCTGAAAAATTCTGCAATGAAAAGTGTGCAATCTTCATTGTAATGCCCGAGGAAAACCCAACCACATTCTTTATGGTTTCGCTTATTATCCAACAGTTTTACCGTGAAATACTGTCAGTCGCAGATGAAAACGGCGGTGTACTGAAAAACCGCTGTGTGTTCTTCTGCGATGAATTTGGAACCTTGCCAAAGATTGATTCAGCCGAGATGATGTTCTCCGCTTCCCGTTCAAGGCATTTGCAGATAGTACCGATAATTCAATCCTTTGCACAGCTTGAGAAGAATTACGGCAAAGAGGGGGCTGATGTAATTGTCGACAACACACAGCTTACAATCTTCGGTGGATTTGCACCAAACAGCACAAGTGCCGAGGTACTATCAAAAGCACTTGGTTCAAGAACTGTAATGTCTGGTTCGGTTAGCAAAGGCAAGGATAATCCGTCACAATCCTTGCAAATGATTGAACGACCTTTGATGACTCCCGATGAGTTGAAGTCACTTCCAAAAGGCACATTCGTTGTTATGAAAACAGGCTTTTATCCGATGAAAGTTAAATTGAAATTATTCTTCAAATGGGGAATAGAATTTGAGGGAAAGTATGAGGTCATGGAAAATGGCAATCGTGAAGTTCATTACGCAAACCGTTCGGAGTTGTTCAATAACATAATTCAGACATACTGTTCTCAATACTTTGAACAGCCTGTTACCAACTCGGATTTTGATGAAGCAAGCGGTGAAAAAAAGAAGAAAAATGAAAATCTTAAAACCTCGCCAAATGCAGAACAGACTGAGTGTGAAGATATTGTTGATGCGGATGAACCAACATCAGCACAGCAAGAAGAGCCAACAAAAGAACCCGAAAATTCAAGCGTTGAACAGAACAAAAATAAGCAGGGAAAAGTAGTCGTCAGAACCGAGCGACCAGCACAGGGGGATAACAGCAATGAGTAGATTAACTTTTCTGTATCAAATGAACTTGCCACACAGAGCCATAGCAGTCTATACCTACATCTATGACCGAGCAAACAAAAACGGCGAATGCTGGCCCTCAGTAAACAAAATAGCAGGCGACATAAAGCTGTCGCCTGCTACTGTTCGCAGAGCTATTAAAGATTTGCGAAATGCAGGATTTGTCACAACACAGCAACGCTACCGTGAACACGGCGGTAAGAGCAGTTTGCTGTTTATGTTAAATTAATTAGGTGCATGAAATTTAGAATTAAAATTATTTTTGTATCGAATACACCTCAAAGGTATTGAAATCACATTTGAATGTATCCGTTAATTCCAAAATAAAATTATCTTTTATGTAATCAGGCGTCTTGGTTAATTCGTTCTTAACAAACCAAACCGTATTATCAAAATCAATATCATTTACAATATCCTTTTTATTGACACAATCAACATTGTCAAAAGCCGAAAACCACGGTTCGTAATAAGTGCAGATATGCGTGTTTTCGGGATAATAATATGACAAAATTCCGAATGAGCTGTCGCAATATAAAAATGTATCTGTTGAAGAAGCTATTTCATCAAAGCGGTTGAAAAAATTATTCATTGACGGGTTGTATTCAAATATTCCCGTGCCGATAAGACAGGCTACGTTAAGTGCGCAAAGCAATACGCAAATAATATTTTTAACTTTTTCTTTTATATGTTGTGTGCCAAAAGCGACAAGCAGCGCGAAAATTCCCGATATAACAACGCTGTACCTCGCTATGTAAAAGGGGCGAATGAAAATTGTCACAAGCAGACCTATTGCCTGAACGCTTAATACGCAGGTTATCGCAAATATTACAGATAACCTGCGGTTTTCCTTTTTGGCGAGTATCAGCGTCGAAATAACAATTCCCGATGCAAACACAACCACCGAAAGCGGTTCTACTCCTTTTAGCCAGAAGCTACCGGCAGCCGCCTCGGTTTGATATAACAGCGGGATAATCCACGGAGAATATCCCACCGTCATAGCTATATCAGATATTATGATTGCTTTTATCAGCTTTCCGTCTTTTACAAAAGCATAGATATTCACGAAAATGAAAATCACGCCGACCGCAAGCAAAGCGTAAATGTGGTTGTACGCGGCAAACAAAGCGGTGATAACAAATATAACGCAATGCCGCGTCCCGTGATTTTCAAGAAACAGCAAAGCTTCCGAAAAGCAAAGTGTAACAAAAAATATGGACCATTGATACGATCTCTGCTGAACGCTGAAATAAAGCGACATAGGAATTGCCCCTATAGTAAGCATATATACCATTGATGTATCCGAACCGAAATGCTTCTTAACCACGGTACAGCCAAGCAAAAGCGTTGCAATGTAACCGAGTACCGAAAAAATTTTAGTTACTAAAATCGAATAACCGAAAATCTCACAGAAGAATTTCAGAGATATAAAGTATAGAGGAGGATGCATATCCGATTTTAATATTTCAATTACTTCGGAATAATTGTGCTGAATTAGCGACAGTGTATAAGCTTCATCAAACCATACATTATTGTTAAAAATCAGACTTATTGAAAACAAAGATAGTATTGTGAAAATTATATATGATAAATTGTTATAGCGATTTTTAAAACATTTCATTAGATATTCCTTTTCCTGATACTATAATTTGATTTTTAACATCAAAATTACATAAATAATTGTTGAAACAGACAATAGTATCAATGCAGATAGATTATATAAGTCTAAGAAAATATAATTTATTTCTAAAGAGCGATACTTAAGCACTTACATGATTATTATAAAACTCGAAAAAGCCTAGATAAATCGTAACTGAACAGTGTTACCGTGAACAAGGGCGGTAACACTGTTTCAATAAGTAAATAACGAAAAAATATATGGAAGAAAAATAAGAGATTATATTCGTTCGTAATTTTGTGTATTAGAGTTTATTCCAATAGTAGAAGTGAATGTATTTGTATTGCTATCAAATTTCATTTCTAAATTTCCATTGTATTTTTCAACTACTCGTTTAATACTTCTAGTGCCAATTCCGTGCATACCGGATGTGCTTTTAGAAGATACGAGAGTTCCATCAATGTATTTAGGTTTTTTATTGCAAGAATTTGAAATTTTAATGATTACAAAATTGGAATTTCTTGTACTAATAGAAAAATCAATAAATTTTTCATTTGTCATTAACGCTGACTCAACTGCATTTTCTAAAAGGTTGTCAAGTAAGGCAGTTATATCATGTTCTTTAATAAAATCAATATTTGCGTTTTTTATACTGATTGTAAAGTTGATGTTATTTTTCTTGCATATCTCATAATACCTATGAGTAATTAAATTGACTGTAGGGTTATTACAGTAGTCAATTGGATTCATAATACTAAAATCATTAACAATTTCAGAAATATATTGAGCTATATTTGAATCCTTATCTTCTGATAATTGTTTAATTGTATTTAAGTGCTTAGTTATGTCGTGAATCAACACTTTTGAATTTTCATTCTGTTCGCTTAACAGCTTATAGTAATCTATCGTATCCTTTTCTTGCTGCTTATCTAAAAGTATTTGTGTGTATTTATGATTAACTTTTATTGTTAGTTCGTTTATATAGAAAACAATAATATTTGAAAACAATAGAAGTAAGTTTCCTATAACTAAAGATAATTTAAAATTATTATTTACTGAATAGATAATACAAAGATATACAGTAGTGTGCATTAAAATAATAGAAGCGATTGGCAGAATGCAAAGAATAAGAGCAAATTTAGAATTCGTTTCCATGCTTTCTTTTTGTGATATTTTTATAATTAAATGTATTGATAAGAAATAAAGCAATTTACAAATTGTAGCTTGAATAATTAATACAAAATCATCATTATAGCTTTCAAGTAAATCTATCCTGAAAATGATTGAAGAAAAATAAAATACTATTAATTCAGTGACGATCATAAGAAATAAAAGAATTAAGTTATTAAATAAAGCGGATTTTAATTTTGTATTATAACATAATATAGAAATTAGAAAATTACAGAAAAAGAATCCCAAAAGATTTATAATGGGGATTTCACAAAAATGAAGTATGTATAAAATAATAAAATTTCCTAGTGCAAATAAAAATATGAATTTTTTAGCAATTTTTCGTTTAAATTTAAAATCAAAATAATAAAAAGATATGAGTGACTCAATCAGAAAGACTATAGCGTAACAGATATTAGAAATCATGTTGTACCTCCCATATATTCATAAAAAGCTTTTTTGAATGATACATAGAAACTACGGGATATAGGTACTGTTGCTTTTTTAGAATTAAATGATAATGTGATTTCATTTTTATTAAAGTCTGTTACATTCTTTAAATTAACTATGTAACTATAGTGTGATTGGGCAAAATACTCGTATTTGGATAACTGCTTTTTCCAATAATCAAACTTTTTATTTGAAATGAACTCTTGCGTTTTTGTAACTAGTTTAGTTTTGCGATTTTCTATAGTTAAATACAAGATGTCAATTGTAAATATATTGTGATATTCATCAAAATAGTCTAAGATAATTTTTTCTGTGCTTTGTTTATACAGATTTAAAGCAATCTCCATGCTCCTAAAAAATCTATTTTCGTCAATGGGTTTAGATAAAAATCTAAAAACCTTTAAATCCATTGCATCATCTAGGTATCCTTGAAAAGAAGTAACTATAAAAATAATAATATTAGGATTTATTTTTTGGAGATGTTTTGTAACAGAAAGTCCATTAACACCGGGCATTTCTATATCAATAAACGCAAAATCAGTTTTAATTTGTTTATCCAATATAGAATCCCCATTTGAAAAGCAGGTAATATCAAAATTATAGGTTGACTGTTTTGATAATTTAAGGAGAAATTTTTTGATTTGCTGAACGATTTTCAAATCATCATCACATATCAGTACATTCATAGAGCTATACCTCCTTAATTAGGATTATAACTCAAAAAAAAGAATTTGTCATCTGTTTTATTCCTGTTCAGTTAAAACTCTATATATTATTTTTGATATTAGATTCAATGATTTAATTTGTTAACAATATTTTGAGGAATGTTATTACTTTTTAAAGTACTTAATAAGAGATAGTCAGGTGTGATATTTAATGCATTGCAGATTTTAGCAAATGTTTCAATACCTAGTACAGAGTAACCGTTTTCAATATTTGATATGTGATAATTTGAAAAACATGTTTTTTTGGCTAAAGCATTTTTTTCCATTTTTATTTCTTTTCTATGTTGTGCTATACAAATTCCTATTTTTGTAGTCTACATACATTAATATCAACCAATAAAATGTTATCAATCATCGGCAATATTGTTAATAAATTTAAAAAAGATAATATTCTTATATGATTATAATATTTAAAAGTTTTTATATAGTTGTAAGATGAAGGGCTATAATAGATTAAAAGTGCATTTTTTGTCGAATTTATTACCATTTTTGTAAAATTCAACATTTACAAGCATTTTTTTGATAAATTTATAATAAGGAGGTTGATTACAATGAAAAACGAAAAAAGATTATCAAACAAGATGAAAAACGGAATCAAAAAAGAATTGTTCAGCCACAGGTAAAATTACAGCAATCTAATTTAGTATTTATTATTTCCTTGTAAGACCCGTACTTACAAGGAATAGGGTGAGTAAAAATGATAAAACAAAATTTAAAATTGTTTTTTAAAACTAAAATAATATTTATTCCGGTTATCATACTGTTAGTATGTTTTTTGGGGAATCTTGTATATAGTTGTTATAGCTTTTCACTCAATAATGATGTATTAATATATTTAAAGAATTCTATAAAATTATGCTTACTATCATTTGTAATATTATGTTTTACATCATATGAATTCTTTTACCTATATAAGCGTTGTTATATAGATGAAGCATTGTATTCACACAAAAATGGTAAGACTAGGATTTTAACAAGTACTGTAACAGTTTTGTTGTTTATTCCGGCTTTAGAGTTCTTTAGCGCATTTGTATTTAATTTTGTTATATTTTTGTCATCTGGAATGAATGACTACAGTTATTTGTATCATATATTTTCAGTTTTATTTTTATATGTTTTTCTGGGTGGAATAATCCCGATTTTACTTGGCGTTTTTTTTGCTCAAAAGACGAAAAGGATTGTTTCATATGCTCTTATGGCGCTTATAATTTTCCTTGTGTCAAGTACATCTGACTTTATTCCGGGGGGGTTAAGTCAGGTTACCAAAATTAATTTTTGGGAAGCAAAATATTTTCTTGCATATATTCTGCCAAATGATTTAGAGTGGTACATAAACCATGATTACGGTATGTATGCTGAAATTTATAGATGGAATTTAATTATTTTCTGGATTTCTCTACTGTCATTTTTGTTTTTCAAACTTTGTCAAATAAAGAAAACCGCATTAAAAGCTGTTTTACTGTCATTAACACTATTAATTTCAACATTTAATCTGGTTGGCTACTTTTATGGCGGAAGCCATATTGAAAAGGGAGCTCAGCTTGACAGTATTTCAATGTCAGATTATTTGTTTTATACTGAAAATGAGCAAAAGAACCAAGAACCGGATTTTGAAGTTACATCATACGATATGGATTTAAGCATTTACAGACAATTAGATGCCGAAGTATCAATGACTTTATCTGATACAGGTTTAGAGTACTACAATTTTACATTGTACCATGGATACAATGTTTTAAAGATAACTGATATTGAAGGAAATGCTTTAAAATATAATCGTGAAGGAGATTATGTTACTGTAATAGGGAACGGAAACCTGCAACTTATAAGCATAAAGTACAGCGGTTATTCACCTATATTATACAGTAATTATCAGGCGTGTTCTCTGCCCGGCTTTTTTGCATATTACCCTATTCCCGGATTTCACAAAATTACGGGTGATTATACCACATATAATCCGATTGAGATAAAATCCGGAACAGAATTTAATATTCGAGTTGATTCAGCAAGGCAGTTTTATTCAAATCTTGATGAGGTAAAGAATGAGAAAAATTGTTTTGTCGGGGTTACAAGCTATCCTACGCTTTTTAGTGGATTTTATAAATCAAATTCGTCTGATATTTATAAGATTTATGCAATTACTGTAAAGGGGTGGGGATTGAGCGAAATAGATGAAGAATATATAGACGAAATTCAGAAATACATTAATGAGTTGGATAACAATAGCAGCAATAAATTAAATCTCAAAGAATATACTATTATTCAGATAAATGAAATGCTTTCTTCTAATTGTATTTATGATGGAATATTTTTAGGAGATGATACAGTTTTTATTAATAAAGCAACTGATGAGGAAACAAAGAAGCAAGTTGCTGAAATACTTCTTGCTCAAAGAGATATGGGCTATTCTAAATATGTAGAAAAAGCCGTGGT
Source organism: Ruminococcus sp. BSD2780120874_150323_B10 (assembly GCF_015553695.1). Taxonomy (NCBI): domain Bacteria; kingdom Bacillati; phylum Bacillota; class Clostridia; order Eubacteriales; family Oscillospiraceae; genus Ruminococcus; species Ruminococcus sp. BSD2780120874_150323_B10. The sequence continues at coordinate 23,170 of NZ_JADNHD010000019.1, read as the reverse complement.
TGACTCCGAAAGTATAAATGATAATTAACAAGGAAGAAGGTATAATTGTGCTGATTTTGAAGAACTGCACCAAGTCTTTTAAGAAAACAAAAGCTTTAAATGATTTTTCCTGCGAATTTAAGCACGGTATTTATGGCTTGCTTGGGCCAAACGGTTCCGGCAAAACTACTATGATGAGATGTATATGCGGTTTGCTTTCTCCCGAAAAGGGAAGCATTGAGTGCGATTGTGAAAATATAGGATATTTGCCTCAGCAGTTTGGTGCTATGAAGTCATTGACTGTATATGAAACTATGAGATATTTTGCCACATTAAAGAAAATACCTAAGTCAAATCAAGACAATGGAATCAGATATTGCATTGATTTGGTCAACCTAAGTGATAAAATTAAAAACAAAGTGGGTTCGCTGTCAGGAGGTATGGTTCGACGATTGGGAATAGCCCAAGCTATAATGGGAAATCCTGAAATTGTTTTGTTTGATGAACCGACTGCAGGTCTTGATCCTGAGGAGAGAGTAAGATTTAAATCTCTTTTAAGGAAAATAAAAAATGATAAAACTATTATTATTTCTACTCACATTGTTTCGGACGTAAAATCAATATGTGATGAGATTGTTATAATTAATGAGGGAAGAAATGTTGTTCAGGGAACTTGCAGCGATATTACTTCTATCGGAAATGAAAAAGTTTTTCTTTTAGACGAAGAATATGAAAATAATTTAGAGGGAAATTATTATGTTAAAGACAGAATCAGTAAGGATAATAAAAATTATATAATCGTTCTCTCAAGTAATTTTATTGAGCAGGGAGTGAGTATTAACGCTGATATAGAGGATGGATATTTATGTGCCTTAAAAGATATATAAACCGCCTTTCATTAATACAATTAACACTTAAAGGAATGGGAATTCTCTATATTGTACCTGTTGTTTTTTTATTTCTTGTACTTCCTTTTTTAACATATTTGGATTTTGCTAAAGGATATTCACCCGAACAATGTTATTTTTCAACATACATAATGTTACAAATTTTTTGCCCATTTTTTGCTGTATGGTGGACTTTATTTGGTTTCAGAGAGTATGTAGAGGGCAGGATCAGAGAACTATTGCTTGTTTATAAAAAAAGTCTTATAGTTGAACTTTTTCTTGTGTTTGTTTTTTATTTCCTGCATATATGTGTATTGCTTGGCTTATATTGTATAATACTAAATTTTAATTATTTTAATTATATTTTTATATTTTTTGTTCAGACATTTGCTTTTTTTAGTATTAGTTTTTCAATATCTATAATTTTAAAAAATATAGCAATTCCTTTTATTATCAGTGTGTGTTACGAAATATTTTGCATGACTGCCAATATTGACTTTCTTAAGTTTATTAATATGCTTTCATCTGATATTCCAAGCAGCACCATGGACATAATATGTCCATATATTTTTATATTGATAAGTAGTATATTTGTTTTTGTGTTATCAAATTCTTGTTTCAAACGTTTGTAATATTTTTATAATTATATAATACCTGATTATACATATCTAAAATCTGCATAGCAGTAAACAAAGAAAAGCTACTTCCGTATATTGGCATAATACTGTGCAAAATCAACCTTTCCTGCAACCGCCTTATCCCTCAAACTTGACGCAAACCGTGACCATTTCTCAAATTCGGAAATGGTCATTTTCTTTTTCATATACCTTGCATAGTGTGCTTTGTATGCCCTGTTGTAAGTTTGCCAGATGGGATCGTTTTTGCACTTGTCGTCATAGTGCCGTCTTGAGCCGACATCTCGACAGGTCTTGTCAGGCTCGTCCTTTAACGGATTATCACAGTAGCTGAAATATTTGCCACCACGAATAAAAAGGAATTTACCGCAGTGCTTGCACTTGTTCGGAATATAAATGTTCAAATTCTGTAACTGCTTATGATAATATACGAGTGAAAACTGAGAAGTGCTTCCGTAATATAAGAAAAGAAATAGGGGTCAAAGGCAAGTTTTATGTTAATAACTATATAATTAATGAATTTTGTGATAGCAAGAAGAATAAAGACATTTAATAGCGTGTGATAGAATACCGACAAGTAATAGCTTTCTATACTTGTCGGTATTTTTATGCCCTTTTTACATGAAAATGGAAGGGCATGATGAAATATAGAAACAGAGGTCCTCCAAACAACCTGAATTACTAAAAGATTCAGATTGATTGGAGGAAAAATTAATGGACAAACGTCCTAAGAGAAGAAAAGACAAGTATAATCCTTATACTTTATGCTCAGAAAAAGGAAGATACTATGTTTATTTCGTTGATGTTAATAACCGCATTCAAATGGTTGAAGTTTCAAAGAGCGTATTTGAAACTTTCAATATATTTGAACTTGAAGATATTTTCCAAATGAATGAGTACAACAGACATTTGGAACACTCCGAAGTATATGAACATACTTTGAATAAAAAGAAAGATGCAAGTGAATGGTCGTTAGAAGAATACTTTGAAAATGTTCAGATTACAGAAAATTTGCATATGGCAATAAGCAAATTACCCGATGTGCAAAAACGCAGATTGAAAAAGTACTATTTTGAAGAAAAAACTTTTGATAAAATAGCACTTGAAGAAGGCTGTACTTATCAATGTGTGCAAAGATCGGTGTATCGTGCAGTAGAAAAAATCAAAAATATTTTAAAAAATTTATAAATTAGGGGTGTGTTTTAGCTTTTAAGTGAGGAAACAGGTGAAAGGGATAAATAATCCTTTCGCCTGTTCTCTTTTTTCAGAGAACAGGCGTTGCTCTTTGAAAAACAAATATAAGCACATCAGATACATTCCTTCTGCTGTTCGGAACGGACAAGCTACATGAGCGAACACCTTTACAGTTCTTCAGGACTCAGACATTGAAAGGCAAATTCAATGAAGGCGATGACAGGCAGAGGGGATAATGATACTTCCGTCCAGTCAAAAGTCGAGCGTGATAGAACCGTCGTAACCAAAGAGGGCGGCCGTGGGAGATCCTCACGGTGGTGAAATTCCAATGGAGCTATATGCAATAGCCGTCTGATGTGTTCCTTGTCGCAGGGCATCGAGGATAAATAGCGACAACAGGATAGCGTGAAAATTAGAGCTATCCACAAACGATTGATATTATCCCGACAGCAGAAGATTTTTTGTTTTCTTCTGTCGGGGTATTTAGAAGAAAATTACTGAAAGAAGGTGTTAAAATGTTAGGATTTATGATTGGCCTTTTTGTCGGTGCTTTTATAGGTGTAGTTTTTATGTGCTTGTGCAATGCAGCGGCAAAAGCTGATGAGCAGATGAAAGATAATATAGATGACAAAAAATAAGGAACAGGTGATAATTTGAACGAAAACTATATAAATGAAAATAACATTGATTCAGAACACAGAATAGAATCTGTTATAAACGACTGCAAGGTCACAATCTACTTTTCTAAAAACAGAAATAACCATGTTGAAAGGAATATTCTCGAAAATCTTTTGGATACATTTGAGAACAGAATGAAAACTCAGATTGGATGCTGAATTTATTTCAATTTATTTTTTGGATTTCGCTGGATATTATAGGAATTATGTAGTATTGTTGGTTTGCAAAAATCGTATGAAAGGGTGATAAAATGAAAAGAGTATATTGCTTGTACAGAGTATCAACCAAAGGTCAGGTTGATAAAGATGATATTCCAATGCAGAAAACTTCGTGCAGAGAATTTGCAGAACGCAACGGCTGGACCATTCTGAAAGAGTTTCAGGAAAAAGGTGTGTCGGGATTCAAGGTTTCGGCAAGTGACCGAGATGCTATTCAGGATTTAAAAGCCGCCGCAGAAAAGAAAGAATTTGATGTACTCCTTGTCTTTATGTTTGACAGAATAGGCAGAATTGATGATGAAACCCCGTTTGTCGTCGAATGGTTCATCAAACACGGCATAGAGGTGTGGAGCGTTAATGAGGGCGAACAGCGTATGGATAATCATGTGGACAAGCTTATGAATTACATACGATTTTGGCAAGCCAACGGTGAAAGTCAGAAAACGTCCGCTCGTGTTAAAACTCGCCTTAACCAGATGACGTTAGACGGCAAATTTACCGGAGGTGTTGCACCATTCGGCTACAAACTTATCAAAAGCGGTGAAATCAATAAAAAGGGAAAAGAGCTTATGGACATAGTCGTTGACGATGATGAAGCTCCGATAGTCAAGAAGATATTTGAGATGACAGTTAAAGAGGGTTACGGCTCATATCGAATGGCTGACTATCTGAACAGTCACGGAATCAGAACCCATAATAACAGCAAGTTTCAATGTAATACGGTTAATCGTATTCTAAAGAACAGGCTGTACTGCGGTTATCTTGTATCAGGAGGTGTTGAATCACCGTATATCGAAAGACTTCACATCATTGATGAAAATGTATATGAACAAGCACAATTTATATTAAGTCAGCGTTCTAACAAAAATGAAGAGAAGAAACAAATTGCAAGGACTACCAAAGGCAGTACATTGCTGTCGGGAAATATATACTGTGCCCACTGCGGTCAGAAGATGGTATCAACAAGCTATATCGACAGATACGACAGGGCAGACGGAAGTCAGTACAGAGTTCGCAGACAGAGGTATATATGTACCAATAAAGCGATGAAAAGAGGTGCATGTGACGGGCAGTCGGCTTATGTAGCGCACAGAATTGACGGTGCCGTGATTGCAACGCTGAGGGATTATCTCGCTAAAATCAAATCAACACCAAAAGATATAGCACTCGAAAAACGCTACAACTCCGAAATATCGGAGTATAGGAGAAAACAGACAAAGCTTGAAAAAGAAATTGAAAAGCTTAAAAGACAGGTGGTTGAATTGTCCGCCGAAATAGGACGCTCTTTACTCGGCGAAAGCCGCTTCACTCCCGATATACTGTCCACTTCTATTGACAATACAAACGATTTGCTCCATAAAAAAGAAATTGAATTAAGTGATATAAAGTACAAGCTTGCCAATCAGCAAAATGCGATGGACAGGCTTGATTTTTATTATTCACAATTCAGAACTTGGGCAGACGAATTTGACAATTCAACAATGGAGCAGAAGAAAATGATAGCCTGTCAGCTCATAAGAGAAGTGAAAGTATCACGAGGTTATGAATTAGAGATTATATTCGACCTTAATTATGAACAATTCCTATCTCTATAAAGCTTAATAGATTGAATTTGTAAACTCAGTCTGCTATAATAATTTTAGGTTAGAAGTGGGTGAACATATATGAGTGAAGAAAATAAAATACAAATTTTTGAAGATAAAAAGATTCGTACTGCGTGGAATGAGTCAGAAGAAGAATGGTATTTTTCCATAGTTGATGTAATTTCAGTTCTGACTGACAGTAATGAACCTCGTCGTTACTGGAGCGATCTTAAGCGAAAGCTTAAAGCTGAAGGAGCAAACCAGTTGTACGAAAATATCGTACAACTGAAAATGCAATCTCCTAAGGATGGTAAAAATTACAAAACAGATGTTGCAAATACAGAACAGCTTTTAAGATTAATACAGTCAATCCCGTCACCAAAAGCAGAACCATTTAAAATGTGGCTTGCAGAAGTTGGCAGAGAAAGAATAGATGAAACTATTGATCCCGAACTTACCATAGAGCGAGCTCTTGAAACATACCTGAAAAAAGGATATAGCAGAGAGTGGATAAATCAAAGACTTCAGGCTATACAGGTGAGAAAAGAGCTTACTGATGAATGGGATTCTCGTGGTGTAAAGCAGGGTGTAGAATATGCAATTCTGACTGATGAAATTACAAAAGCGTGGTCAGGAATGACAACCCGCCAGTATAAAAATCTCAAAGGATTGAAAAAGGAAAACCTGAGAGATAATATGAGTACGCTTGAGTTGGTACTGAATATGTTGGCAGAAGCTACCACAACTGAGATTTCCAAAGAGAAAAATCCTCAATCTTTTTCTGAAAACAGAAGTGTTGCAAAAGAGGGCGGAGAAGTCGCCGGAAATGCACGAAAAGATATCGAGGAAAGAACAGGAAAACCTGTGATTACTTCAAAAAATGCCGTCGATTTTTCAAATCTCATTTCCGATGTAATAGAAAATGATTTTGATAAAAGTGAATAAAGTATTCTGATTGCCTTGTGAGTTAAAAAGCTTGCAAGGCTTTTTTTATATCCCAATTTCAATTTTATTCCTTGGGTGTTTTGTAGATAGAATATTTTTCTGCTTATTGATGCTGGTGTGAGTGTAAATCTGTGTTGTAGTAATTGAGCTGTGACCAAGCATTTGCTGAATATATCTGATATCAACATCTTCTTCAAGCAGTAGAGTTGCAAAAGAGTGACGAAACATATGCGGAGTAATGTGCAGCGGCACTTCTGCACCGATTGCATAGTTGGTAATCATATTACGAACAGACTGTTCAGATAGACGGTTTCCGAGTCTATTTATAAAGAATAATTTGTTGTTTGTTATTTCAAATTTAAATGATTGATTATACTTTTTGAGCAACTCCTGAACATTTTGATTGCAGATTTGAATCAGGCGTTCTTTTGAGCCCTTTCCGTAAATTTTGATTATGTAATCATTAAAATCAATTTGTTCAGTCGTGAGTGTGCATAATTCTGAAATCCTCATTCCGGTGGCAAACAGTAACTCAAGTATGAGTGCATTCCGCAGAGCAACTTTTTTAGCATACTCAGTTTTCGCTTTGGTAAGTTGTAGATAAGCAAACCTAATAATTTGTTCAATATTATTTATGGGAATAGTTTTTGGGAGAATAAAGGGTTCTTTATACTTGATTTGTATCTTATGAAAAGGGTTAATATCAATAAGTTCCTCAATTTCAAGATAGTGAAAAAATGCTTTTAGCGAAGCAATTTTACGCTTAACACTCTTAGGTTTGTACTTACAGTGCAGTAAATTTATATATTGCTCAATGGATTTTTTGTTTGTCCATTCAATAGCAGATTCCATAGTGAATTCAAAATACTGCCTTAAATCAATAGTGTATGATTTTATCGTTTTCTGATCGAGATTTTTCCTTGAAATACAGAAGTTTAGATAATCAGTTGTTAGATTATTTGCTTGTACATTTTTTATTTCCATCGCATATAGCTCCTTATTGTTTATAAATTTATTATGCAACAGAAAATAAAGAAAGTCTATTCAAATATCTATATTTATTTTGCCTAAAAATTTTATTTATTGAGCAATAAACAAAATTGTATTATACAAAATGCATAAAAACACTATGTGAAATTTTATAACTGATTTGCGTAAAAGTTATTTAAATATTTGTCAAATTATGTTATAATTGACACCATAAAGTGTAATTATAAATGTTTTTATATTACATACCCGAAATATAGATTTAGTTAAGGCTTAATACTTTTTTCTTAGAATGAGATTAAGCACTACATAGACATACACCAGTTGAATTTAAGATGTGTAGCGTATTTTGTTAACAGAAATGTATTATTGACCTTACCTGAAAATAATGAATAAAGGATAACTAAGAATTATCAACTAAAGGATTGAAGAAATATGAAATATTACGTAATAGCTGAGTTAAGAGAAAACCATACAAACTTACTAAAGCAGAGTAATATATATAATGATTATGTGAGTGAAAAAAGTATGATGCAGTTAGTAGATGCTATCAATAAAAATGGTTACAATTGTGAATTTTTTGGTGGCATGGATAAACTTCTTTCATTATGTAGGAATAACGATGAGATAGATAAAGAGGATTGTATAATAATAAATTATAACTATGGATTTCCAGCCCAATTCAAAAGAGGTCAAAGTCCGATATTTCTCGAAATGCTCGGTTTAAAGTATTCGGGTTCAGATCCCTTTGTATCATTATTAGTTAATGATAAGTCTTGTTGTAAAAAAATTTTAGAAAAACATTTAAATATTCCTAAAAGTATTGATATATATAATGTTAATGATACAGATGAATTAATGAACGCTGATATTAATTTGCCTGTTATTGTAAAGCCTAACTCTGAAGGGTCGTCACTTGGTATTGATGAACATTCGCTTTGCTTTTCATATGAAGATGCAAAAGCAAAATCTATTAGTCTTTTAAATCAATACAAACCTATTTTAGTAGAAGAATATATTCAAGGATACGAAATAACTGTATGGATTATTGGTAATAAGGGTAATTATGAACTTGTTCAACCGCTCATTATTAGCGCTAATGGTAATTATTATTTTGAGTCTAGAATATTTACTATTAATGATAAAGCTAATCATATTAGGAATTATTCATTGCCTCAGACTGTTTTACATACTGAAATAGTGAGTGAAATAAAAAATAAGTCAACTGAAATATTTGAAATATTAGGCATGCGTGATTATGGAAGAATAGATTTTAGAGTAAACAATAATAATATATATTTTATTGAAGCGAATGCATTACCTATATTTAGTCAAACATCAGAAATTGGACAAATTTCCAAATTGTGCAATATTAGTTATAACGAAATTTGCAAAAAGTTAATAGCCACAATAACAAATAGATTAATGTCCGAAACTAATTAACCAAGGAACAAATTTAATAGTTCTATGATATTCTGTGGTATGAATATAATCTACATTTTCAGTTGATATTATTTCTTTTTCTAATTTAAATGCATCGCATAAGTTATTGAATCTTAATATTTCACCTTCAAAAACATGTTTCTTTGATTCAAGTAAATATTTTATCCCCTCATCATAATCTTTCGTAATAAGGGAACTTGTAGCTAATGAAAACAATATTTTTCGATGCACTCTAAAATCTTTTATCTCATATTTTTGTGATTCATATTCATTATAAAATCTGGTTCTAATACTTTGTAAAGGTGCGATGTCTTTATATAAATAACTGTTAACAATAAGCAGACCCATTTTTGCTATATTAATTGCATAAAACGATTTCGCATATAATTGTGCTTGCGAATAAAAAGTCCTTGCTTTTTGGAGATACTTAGGGTTTTGGTCATTGTTAAATTTAAACATTTCGACAGTACCCATATCAAGTAAGGGATAGGCTGTTTCATGTCTATACACTCCTAATTTTGTTATTTCTTTAAAAACTGTTTCAAATGAAGGATTAAAGTCCAATTTATACTTTGATTTTAAATAAGAATTATTATATAAATCTAGCATGCATATATTGTGCATACATTTTATCTTTTCAATATCATTACCCAATTCACATGCAATACGATATCCTTTGATTGTGTATTGCATAGCTTCATCATAATTGAATATATTATTTGCGTTCCTATATAATTCAATTAATCCATTACATTTATTATCTATGTGTAGTTTAATGGTTCTTTTATACAATTCCCTTGCTTCAATTAATCCATCTTGGTTTTGTTGCGTCATCGCCATTATCTGCCGATTAATTGCACTCAATTTTTGATTTGTTGTTATTCCATTAATTTCTGAAGCAAATTTATACGTATCTGCAGTTTGAGGATGTAATAATAGATGTTGAATATCACCTTTTTTCATCAATAAATCATAATTAGAAAATTGGTTTTCTTTATCAACTTCGTTAATTACTTTAAGGGCGTTTTGATACCAACCAAACCTATAGAGCAACTTAGCTGTTGTAGAATTTTTAAGGTAATCAAACACTTGCTTTGTTGAATTTATTGTTTTGTTTATAATATCTGCCAATAATTCATCATCTTCTATGGATATTAATTCTAAGCGATATTTTTTAACAATTGAATACAAATCTGAACTTTTTATTTTTATAGCTATTTCAGTATAATCACGAGCAGATAAAGTAATTATATCATTCTTATGCATTGAATATAATTTCTTCTGTATATAAAAAATCATATTACTATCTACTAAGTTTATAAAATCTTGGCGTGAAAATGTAGTGGATATACGATAAAATGTTTCGTTGTTTTCGATATTAAATTCACAAAGTATCAAGTTTTTGCTAATTAAGTGTAGCATTTCCTTTTTTATTTCATCTGAAGGGTGTTCTAATATTGTTCCAATTTGTTTAGCCGTCAAAGAGATTGGACATATCGCAAGAGCAGACAATATAAACCTTTGAAGGTAAATTATTGAATTAAATATGCTTTTTTCGATTGTATCGCTTTCTTTAAGAATTACTTTTTCCCTTTCATCATCACTAGATAATGATTCAATTTTATTAAGTGCTAAATCTATAAGTTGAAATATTTTCAAAGAATTACCATCAAATTTATGGTAAAGAATTTTAGATAATCTTCTTGTATAAAAATCATTGTTGAAATAAATCTTATGGTTTAGTAATTGAAAATACGCTTCTTCATCGTCAAATTTATTAATACTTATTGGAGAAAACATATTGTTGAATGTACATTTTATATGATCACTTTTCCATATCGTATTAGTATCACATACAGCAATTATATGATTATTTTTTGACGTGAATTTTTCTGATAAAGATACAAACCACTCATAAAAAGACACATCACAATTAAATAAATTATCAATCACAATATAATTAACCTTTGATTTTAAAACAGAACCAACTGTTCTTGCAAAATAAGATATTTTTTCAGATAGTTCCTTTTTTATTATTCGTTCAATGCAATCACTTACTTCTTCATCGCTTAAATCATTTATAAATCCTGTTTCTGTTTTTACAAGTTCATTATATTTATTGGATATGTATATTTTTTTGTTGGCGAAATTTATAAGAATATCACGTGCAAAATTACTTATCTGTTTACAAAATTCACGCATATAATCTAATTCATATAAAGGCTCACAATATAAAACTAAAGAATCTGTAACTGCATTTTTTACGAAAGCTGTTTTACCTATATTCAGATCTCCTGATACAACTATCCATCCTTCACATGTAGATAGTTGATTTCTCAAATCTTGAGTTGCTTTATCTCTATCAAAGAACACTTTAATACCTCATTTTAATTTCTTTTTGATTTTATGATTTCCATTATAAATAGTGATGTTTCCCTTTTTTATAGGAGGAATATTCATTATTGTATAATCTAATGTAAGGGATATAACACCATCTGGTTTAATAGATAGTAGCTTTTCATTGCTTTCTGAAGTAAAATACTCTATAATATCTATTTTATTGTCTAATTCCTTAGAATCTAATGATGCTTTTAACACAAAAATAGTATTCCTGCTCACATTATGCAAACATAGTTTAATTCCAGAATCGGTTTTTGATATGACACTAATTTCCAACTTATTAACTTTATAATGTATGAAGGTAATAATTGCAGGTATCACTATAATAAAAGTATCAAATAAATTAATCATTGCATCAAAAACAGTCCAATCAAAGGTAGAACAATCCATTTTGCACCTCAAAACAATTAGTTGATAATTCTTAGTTATCCTGTATTTGAAACAGAAAACATAAACTAATTGATTATATAAACAAAAAGGAAAGTGTGAATAAAAATATGAAAGTATATATATTAGCACCTAACTCTACAACAAATGATGAAGAAAATATTAATAAAGTTATGGATTTTTTAAAAATCGTGGAGAAACAATTGGGTTGTTATGGAATAGAGTATTATCGTGTTCAAAAAATGAATTATAAAAAGTGTGTTTCAAAATTGGATAATGATTCAATTGTGGTAGCTTTTAATGGTTATCTAGATACTTATTATGATTTTTTAGAAGAAGCTTTAATTAAGAAATCCAAAATATTTCCTGTAGCCTTTGACAAAGAAAACAGAATACCTCCTTCAATTATTTCTAATAAGCAAAGTTTTGATGTTTATGAACAATTGAGAAGAAGAGATTTGTCGAACGATTATGTTGAGATTCCAGCCAATGTGTTTGCTCGTAAAATAATTTCTGAATGTATGCCTACAATTTGCAACGAGAATATAAATATTTTTCTAAGTCATAGACGGTTGGATGGAGAAGAAATTACGGCTTCTATTTGTGATACTTTAAATGTTTTGGCACCGGAGAAAGAATGTTTTCGAGATATAGTAAATGTTAATATTGGCGAAAATGCACAAGATGTTATTGATACTGCATTGGTATATAGCGATGTGCTTGTGTTTTTTCACACTGAACTTTCTGCAACTTCAGACTGGATACTTAAAGAGATATTATATGCACTAATTAACAATATTCCGATTCTTTGGGTTAAAATCGGTAATCCAAACATAAAAAGTCTAAAATATATGCCTTCCGAAAAACCACATCTTGAGTATTTAGAAGAAGATTTTAGTAATCAGGAAACACTTAATGAAATCGCAGATCAGATTTTGGATAAATCATATGAAATACTTTTATCTAAAAGTGATGATGTTTATGATGAAATGAACTGTATTACTGATTTATTGAATGATAAATTGGAACTAGTTAATGACACAAAAATGATTTATTCTTTATCGTTGCCGAGGAAAGGTTATAGCTATCCGCAAAGGACAATCAAGCAGTTTGTACAATTTTTTGGAAGAATACCGAAACAATCTGATGCGGACGAATTGAAAAGCATCTTAGCCCAATACTCATCCTCAGAGTTTGACTCAGCAGTAATGCTTTCAAAAAGAGTAATTACCCGTACTGAATATGACGACATACTATCCGATAATTTCGATGATTTTTATTATACCTATTTTAAATATCTAAAAGGTAATTCGGTAGATTCACCTTATGATATTGTTATTTCGGGAGCTTTCCCTGACAGCGATGAGATTTTTAAGCAAAATTTGACTTACTCTTTAATTTGTTTTGTGAAAGAGATACTTAAAGAAGGATTTAATTTGTGTTTTGGAGCACATCCGACGTTTCAGGAATTAATTTTTGATACTGCAAAAATTGTTACAGAAAATTATGTAGAAAAAGTTAAGATGTATATTTCTAATTATTTTGTATCACATAATAATATTTTAAATTTTAAGGATAGATGTACTCCTATAGAGATCGACAAAGTTGATAATAATCAGGTTTTAAGTCTTACAGAGTTAAGAAAAAAACTAATTGAAAGAGAAAATGTAAAAGCACTAATTTGTTTGGGCGGAAAAATAAAAGAAAATAGGAGTGAAGAAGGTATAAGAGAGGAAATCGCCATAGCAAAAAGTAAGGGAATACCGGTATTTTTGATCGGTTCTGTTGGCGGATGTTCATCAGAAATTGCAAAAGACTACTCTGAAAAAGGTAATTGGAGCGAAATAAATGATGCATCTGAGGAGTTAAATATCAGCCTGAAGAAAGGAATAGATTATAAGAAATCTGCCAGATTAGTCATTGATTATATTAAACAAATATCCAAGGAGGAATAAAAATGGGAAGAAAAATTTTTGTGTCATATAAATATGGCGATAATAATGTCGAAAATATTATAGGTATGGACGGCAAAGGAGGACTATGTACTGTTAGAAATTATGTTGACAAACTTGAAGATATTTTAGAAGATAAAACAGAACATATTTATAAGGGTGAATCTGATGGTGAGGATCTATCTCAGTTATCAGACGACATAATTTGGGAAAAGTTAAAGAATAGAATATACGATAGTACGCTTACAATTGTTATGTTATCAAAAGGAATGAGGGAAAAGTATAAAGCTGAAAAACATCAGTGGATTCCTCAGGAAATATCTTATTCACTTAAAGAAATTTCAAGGATTGATTCCAGTGGAAATTCAGTGACAAGCAAAACAAATGCATTAATAGCAGTAATTGTACCAGATATAAATGGTTCTTATGACTATTTTACATATCAAAAAGATTGTTGCACCAAAAAGTGTACTCATTATAATAACGACTCAGATAGGATTTTTACAATTATGAGTAAAAATATGTTTAATCAGAAAAGTCCTGATAAAGAGCAATGCGACAACAACAATTACATATATCATGGAGAATGCAATTATATGCTTTGTGTTAAATGGAATGATTTTGTTGATAATGTAGATAAATATATTGATAGAGCCTATTCAATTCAAGATAATCAGGATGAGTACGATATAGCCAAAGCAATATGATAGAAGTTATCACAATTAAAATAAATAATAATAATAGTTGAGGTGTTAGTAAAATGAGAATTTTTCAACAAGGTGAGTTTAGTGATTATTCAAATATAAGTTTAAATGAATCAAGAGCGGAAGTTTCTGAAATATTACATTATGCATCTGCAAAAACAACAGTTTTTATATCACATAAACATGATGAACTTGATGACCTTAAGGGTGTTATTGGCTTTTTGCAGAACAAATATAATGTAAAAGCTTATATTGATAGTCAGGATCCTTCAATGCCGAAAGTTACATCAGCTGAAACTGCAACACGTATAAAGGATAGAATTTCAAGATGTGATAAATTTATTCTATTGGCAACTAATGGAGCTATTGATTCAAAATGGTGTAATTGGGAACTTGGTTTTGGCGATGCAAAAAAATATAATAAGCATATTGCTTTGTTTCCAATGAAACCCGAAGGAACATATGATAGAAATTACAAAGGTAATGAGTACATGAGAATTTATCCGTACATTGTATATTATGATGGAACAGAGAAATATAATGGTGGAGCGCCTATCGCAAAAGGATATTATGTTAGAGAAGTTACAAAAAATGGAAATTTTATTACACCATTAAATGAATGGTTTATAAATAGGTAAATTCAATATAGATAGAGGTTGCAAATAAATGGCAAGAAGAGTGTTTTTTAGTTTTCATTACGATAATGACATTAATCGTTCAATGACTGTAAGAAACAGTTGGGTTATACAAGGAAAAGAGGCGGCTGGATTTATTGATAAGGCTGAGTTTGAACAGATAAAGAGACAAGGTGAATCGGCAATACATAGATGGATTGATCGCCAATTGGAAGGTACATCTGTAACAGTAGTACTAATTGGTAGCGAAACATTAAACAGACCCTTTGTACAACATGAAATTAGAAAAAGTATAAATAGGGGTAATGCTGTTATTGGTGTATATATTCATAACCTAAAAGATATGCGAACGAAAAAAACATCACAAGCAGGTAACGTACACACCGTAATAGGTTATAATAAAGATAATAATAGGCCTGTCTATTTTGATGAGATTTGTGATGGTGTTTATGATTATAAACTTGATGATGGATATTATAACTTAGGTTCATGGATAGAAAAAGCTGCAAAATTACACAACAAATAATGGTGAAATTATGGATAATAAATTAAAGCATTTAGAACTAATTCAGGGTGTTATTAATCGAATGGCGAGTAATTCTTTTAAACTCAAAGGTTGGGCAGTAACATTAGCATCAGGTATTTTTGCTTTGGCAAGTAAAGAATCAGATAAAATGTATTTTCTTATTACTTATGTACCGGTTATTGTTTTTTGGTTTTTAGATGCATATTATTTATGGCAAGAACGGCTATATAGAACTTTATATAATGATGTTCGTATGAAAGATGAAAACGATATAGACTTTTCATTAAATGTATCAAATTATGCAAATAATCCAGTGAAAAATACATTTTGTTCTAGTTTATTATCAAAAACAGAAATATGGTTTTACATACCGCTTGCGTTGATTTGCACTTGTGTTATTATAATCACTCATATTTAATGCCTTAGGAGAATGAAGTAAGAAAATGTCTGGCGTAACAAAACATATTTATGAACATGAAATTAGAGATATCTTGCAAATGTGGCAAAAACAGATAAAATCTTTATTACCTTTATTGCCGCAATATTACAAAGAAAGTGATATAATAGCATTACTAAAACATTATTATCCCCACGAATGGAATTCTGTTAAATATAAATATTCTTACTATCAGCAAAAGGATAAGTATTTAAAGAAACGCTTTGGGAAAATTCGCTATGGTATGAAGAAACCTGAGAGGTTGCTTCAAAGTGTTAGTTTGTATAAAAAAGTTACCTCTTTTGAATACAAGAAACACTATTCTGATTCTTTTTCGGAAGAAGATTTTTTAAAAGCAAAAGAAGCATTATGGAGTAAACGAAGACCAAGAATAGAACGAATAGATCAGAAAATAGAAAAAGCTTTAGCAAAAACTCAACAAATTACTCCTGCATATTTAGATCAACTGATAGGATTTTATGAACGAAAAAATACAAGTCAAAAGGACAGGTTATATATCCTTTTAGAACTAAAAAAATACTATAGTCCGAAAATTATTCGGTTTTTCTTTAAAATAAATGATACAGAACTCAATAAACAGTTACGCTGGGAGGCGTTCTATCATTTACAGAGTTTTAATTACCAGCCACGAGCAAGAAAACAAAAATATATGCAAGTACACACAAGAAATAAAAAAAGAAAAATATTCTTAAGAGATGTTTATCCAAATCAAACATATCATATACCTAAAAATCCTTATGAACTTGAATACTGTATAGAGAATTCAAAAGAACAAAAAATAAAAGAATATGATTTTTTTATTTCTCACAGTAGTAAAGATAGTTTTTCTGTACAAAAATTGATAGTGTATGAAAATCAACAGGGAAATAACGTATTTTGTGATTGGATAAGTGATGCAGATTATTTGAAACGTAATCTAATGTGTGATGCTACACTTAGAGTGATAGAAAAAAGATTACTTCAATCAAAAGCACTTATTTTTGTTGAATCAGAGAATTCAAAAAATTCTGTATGGTGTAAATATGAGTTGAATTATTTTTTGCAACTAGATAGACCGATGTTTGTTATTGATAAGAGATGTATTGAAAATTCTGAGTTTATTGTAGCGCCTTTAAAAACTGATTGGTTTGTTGCGCCTGACTATAAAAATATCTCGCTCAAGTTACACGCGTAATTTACTGACAAAATTGTGCCAAAAAGGAAAAAGATAAAAATGTTTTTTGATATTTGCGGAATTAATAAAATGTTTAATGTAATAATGGAAAATTATATTTCATTACTTGTCGGTCTGATTACAATATTTGGTATTGTTTTAGCTTCTTTTCAATTTCTTTGTGATCATCAAAAAAATGATCAACGAAGTAATTTTTATCTTGGGTATAATATCTTTGAATTAGAATTAAAGGATAATGTAACCATTCTTAGCTTAGTAAAGAGTAAGCTGTTTTTAGTTCTAATATTATTCGAAATAATTTCATTGCCTGCAATTCGTGTGATATATGTTACGCCAAAGATAGTAGTAAATACTATGATTATTATTGATATAATTGCAATTATGTTGTATTTTGGTGTCATGTTTTTATTGCTATTTCAAATAGCTAAATATGTTTTAGGTATGAATAAGACAAGAAATATGATTTCCATAAGAGTGGTTACAAAAGCTTATGAAAAGTTCCTCAAAGACAATAACTTTTTTATTCACAAGAAATTAATTCAAAAAATTTCCTTAATATTTCAAATAAATTGGCAAAAGTTATAGTTTTGGATGATAATAAAAATGAAGCAAAGCAAGAACAAATATATTATGATATGTTTGCTCTTGAAATATTGGAAAGGTATTATGATAGAAAGTTAGATTTAAACAAAGACAAATCGGCTATTATTAGTGATAAAGCTAAAAAGGTATTTAATAAGTGTTTTGAGGTTGACGCCTTACTGGTTATTGTAAAAAACTACTGTGAAAAAATTGACGAAAACAATATACATTCATTCACCAAATTAATTATAAATATTCTTCTTTTTGATTATTATTTATCAGATGATTTTTACTCGAATAGCTTAAAAAAGAGATATTGTGAAATTATTGATTGCCTATATCAAGATAATAATACAATGAGTAAAAAAGCAACGATTGAATACTTATTTGCATATATGAATAATTATGAAAATAAAACGGTTTCAATCTTCTGTCAAGATGAAATAAAAAGGTCGATTAGAAAATAACTATGTAGCTGTTTTGTTGGTACAGCAACTTTTGAAAATTTTGTTTCTATTTATAGTATTGTAAACAGCGATTGTAATTTGATGGGTTATTTATGCCTGAAAATTACTGAAAATATGATTTCTAATAATTCAGTTGATATTAAAAACTTGACAGAAATTTTTAATGTAAGTGATAGATTTTACATTTTTACTTATTTGATCATATACTACTCTGTTTACAGATTTAGAAGCGATTGGGAATACATAAACATAGATAACTTAAAATCACTTTTTTCTATTTATAGTTTAGATAAAGTAGATGTTGGATATGTTTCTGAAAGATTAATGCATTCGAATATATCGCACAGGATTGATGACAATGTTATTAGTCAACTTGTTTATTATCTTGAAAGTGGCTTAACAAGTAACTTGATATTGCAGATTAAAGATGATAAATATTTTGATTTATTTTACATAGTAGTTATTAAATGCTGCGTATTAGAACAAAGTGATTACTTGGGTGCATTTGAGTCTTCATTTACAATTGAAGAATTGTTATCGCTTCTTAATGAATTTTCAATTCATAGGGAAGTTGTATGCAATAAAAATTTAAGTATGTTTTTATATCAATTGAGAAAATTAATTATACCACAATTGTCAAAATATGAAATTCAATACCAAGTATTTAGGGCATTAAGAAAAATGATAATACTAGATTTCAATTTAAAAAAAGAGTACTTTAACTCGAAATCAATTTTTATAAACCCTGATGATTTTGCTAAGTATGTTTTGTTAAAGTTAGATGATGATACTGCTAAGTGGCCCGAGGTTGAGAATTGCATAAAACCTTCCTTTGTTAAGAGTAATATGACAAGTGAGGATTATGTTGAACACTTGTCTATGATTTCATCTGAATTAGGTATTCCAAAGACTTTACATCAAAAGGAAAAAATGAAAAATTATTTAAAAATACATTTTAATTAGTATTTTATATTTATTCTGCTATTTCCCTACACTCGCCAGAGCGCATGACTGTTAATCATGATGTCGCTGGTTCGAGCCCAGTTGGGGGAGCCATAACAGAGTAGTTTTTATAGCTGCTCTGTTTTTTTGTATCCTTTTTTACTCTTGCGTTTTTTCCTTATTTTTCAGAGTCACCTCCTAGTTAATTATAATTTTTTATTTAATAAAAAGCGTTTTTCACCTGTATCAGTATTTTCTAATGTTATAGGAACATTAGCAGGAATACAAAACGCCGGTCTGACTGCACCGACTCCACTTCCCGTGATAGTACTTATCCCTCCCATTCCAATACTGCCATCGTCCGCAACACCAATAATAGTATTTCCATCTCTTAATGCCGGAGTACGCAACAGCCAAGAACTTGATTCCAAATTATCAAATGTTGCTATTCTGTTCGAAGTTTTATCAAAAAACAAAAGTGGCTTTCCCTCTTTGATTGCCGCACGACTTAATGAGGAATTTACCTCGTTTGCTGAAAGTAAAAACACATTACGCTCTATAATCTCGGTTTCATTATCGTGTGTGTCTATTGCATTTTTTGTAGTTATTTCTATTTTACACGGAACTATTAATTGCTGTATATCTTGCGAAAGTTGGGAATAATATGTCTGATTAAGAAAAACATCAATATTACTATCGGCATAGTAAGAGGCATATTCTCTCGGAGTGTTGTAAACAACATATTCATCTAATAAAAACTCTCTCAAAATCAAGCAATAACCGTCATAATCAGAGGTAAGCACACAAAAAGGAATTAAATTTTCATTTTCTTTAAGATATATTCGATATCCATTTGAATTATTTTTATCATAGGCTATATCTCCTATGGTCAAAGATTGATTTTTTGACTCAGATAAATCACTTAAATTTTGATTTTCATCACTACAACCATAAAAAAATACAGATACAACAAAAACCAACGCCGTCAAAAACAAATATTTCAAATATTACACCTTCTTTTCAACCACAATAAAATTGTAAAATAAAGAAAAACTTATAAATTTATATCATATATTAGCAAATATTGCAATGTTAGTCAAGATATTTTTATTTATTTTTTCACGCTCTGCTCTGCGTTGTAAATAGATGTGACCCATTTTTAGTAAAAAAATAAGTCAAAGTATAGTACAATGATTTTTGGAAGCCTTTGAAGTGGAGCGTAGCGGAACGAAAAAGGCTTCCAAAAAATCGGCGGTCACTCCGACAGCTTCTCTGCGAGGAGCTGAACAGGGCTCTTTCTTCCGAGTGTCCGCATTGTTTTGTTGTTGCTCCAAATGAGGTGTTTTGCTAATTTTTCATTTAACTTGTCAACGCTTCTGGCTGTATTTGACAAGGAGATTGAATACTAAAGGGGCTGTCGCAAATGAGAAAAATTTGCAACAGCCCCTAATTTTTGATTGATCAAGTTTTAGTAAGAATGAAATTTTAAAAAAAGTTGAAAATATCTGGTTCATCACGATTTTTTGTGGGATGGAGAACAGACAGAAGAAATAGAAAGATAGCGAATTAAGGTAAAGAAGAAGTCGTCGTCACGGTAACCATAGCCGATTCGTTTAGCGACTTTTATCTTGTTGTTGAAGCCTTCGAGCTTGCCAGTGCTGATTGAGTAGATGGCATGGGCAGCTAATCCGGAGAGCCGTTTTTCTTTTTGAACTGCAAACCGTATCAATGCGGGAATCTCACTTTCTTTCGCCGCCTGAAACCATTTTGTCCATCCGATGACTGCTTGTTGCTAATCTGTCAGTTCATAAAGTCTGCACATTTCCTCTTTCATGGCATAACAAACAGCAAGGTCGTGATGATCTTGCAGAATAGGTTGTAATTTCTCGGTTTTACTGTCGGAGAGTTTATCAGAGTTAGTGAGTAATGACCAGCGCAGCTTCTTGAGTTGGCTGTATTCCTGCTTTTCCGCTTTAGCTTCTTGTTTAAGAGATTTCATAGTTTCCTTGTCGGTATCATCCGAGATATCGGCAAGAATTTCTTTTTCTTTGGCTTTATGCCTTCGAGCTTTATCCAGACGAACAGCGCCGAGAACATCTCTGCCAAATTGCGACTGCATATGAAACCGATCATATACAATCCGTGCTTTGGGCAAATCCTTTGTTACAAGTTTGTTGTAAGATGCGTTCATGTCCATCGCTACCGCGATGACTGCTGACAAGGAGTCGGAAGGCACATCTTCAAAGAACTTTTCAAAATCCTTCATCGCTCTGCCTTTTCCGACCCATAAGATATCTCCCTGCTCCAAATCCATCACGCAGGTTGCGTAACTATGTCCTTTATGGATTGCAAATTCATCAACAGCAAGTATCCTCGGCTTGTAGCCTTCCTCTCTTAACATTTTTTTCCTTTCCCAAATTGCCTCGTCCATAATCTCTCGCTGTACTTTGCGAATCGTGTCCCAGTGAATACCGGTCAATTCCTGTATTGCTTTGATGGACATTTTTTGCTGCAAAAAGCCCTTGATCCAGTTTGCAGCTCGGTATGCTATCCGTGTTCCGGGATATTTGAAAGGTATTTCCTCTGTAAATGTTTCGTGGCAACAGTTGCATTGATATCTATGGATAAAGAAGTTCCATATGTGTGTAGTACCTCTCCTTATTGGAATATCTTTGAGTTTGACTTGTCCGTTTTCATAAATATACACACTGCCTCCACAATAAGGGCACCGGACTGTCTGCGTTGACCTTAAGCTCTCCAGAAACAGTACGCTTTTATCTTTATTAGGGCTGATTCCTATATGTGTTCCTTGAAATCCTTTACTTTAAAATTCGACTTTGATGTCATCTAAAAAGAGCATAGGTTTCTCTCCTCCGTTGTTTGTCTTGTCAACTACAATTTTGGAGCTTCCTATGCTCTTTTTCAATATTTATTTTTGATTATCCCACATTTTTCCGTGATGAGGGAAATATTATCAGTTCTGTAAATAGTTTACGCAACTTAATAAAGCCGCAAAACAAAAATCTACCGACAGAGTATTCTCTGTCGGTAGGTATTGTTTTATTGAAATTTTAATTTATTATCATCATTACCCGGTAACAATACTTATGTTATCGGCTTTTTATAAACTAAATTTCGGACTCATCTCCAATTATGTATAATTTAGAAATCGTTAAAGTTTACATCGGAATTATCTCCTATACTATAGTATATCTAAATATAAACTTCCTCGTACATCGGTCTTATCTCCAATCTTTAGATTTTTATTAGATAAATTTTATCTGTACATTGGTACGACCACCATTAACAAAATTTTAAATTATATTAAGTTGTAATCATAATCTCGGATAAACCTGATTACCTTAGAATTGTGATTACTTTAAAGCTCATTTTTACGAATAATAACCTAACAACTACTTTCGCAGACAATCTATATAAAAAATATGAAGTTCTTTTTTGTATTCGTACGCTTTGAATGCAATTGTTTGATTGGTAGTAATCGGAAACCTTGTCTGATTTAAATTAATAATATGTTTAATAACATTGAAATTATCAGCTGCCCGACAAACAAACGAGATATTATAACCTTTTCTAATGTATCAGGTTATTGTTTGTTTGGGGGAAGGCTCCGCATGAAATCTCTGATATATCTTATGTAATGGACTTTTACTTTCATATTAGAAACCTCCTTTTGTTCCTTTTCTTTGTCTATATTATACAGAATAAATCAACTGTTGTCAATATAAATATTAAAAATATTTATATTTTTATTTTATCAAAATCTATTGAAGTGCATTTTGCATTGTGGTATAATTAAATAGTTGGGGTATTGCAAAATACTCCTTTTATTGACTTTTTTGTTGCTGTTGTGTATAATAATTACATATTAATATGATTTTCAACGGATAAGAGGTGTGGTATATGATTAAGAAGTATAATAAACTTGTGAGAGATAAAATTCCGAAGATCATTGAAGAAAACGGTCAGATGTGTGAAACCGAAATTCTTTCTGACGAAAGATACCTTGAAATGCTTGAATTAAAGCTTTCAGAGGAGTGTACAGAGTATCAGATTGATAAAAATACCGAGGCGCTTGCCGATATTCTTGAAGTTGTTTATGCCATTGCCAATGCAAGAGGTATGACAGACGGTGAACTTGACAGATTAAGACTTGCCAAGGCTAATAAAAACGGAAGATATAAAGATAAAATATTTATTAAAGAAGTTACTGAGTGGTAAACAAAAGCACGGTGCATTAAACGCATCGTGCTTATTTTTTTGTGGTTCTTTGTCAAAAGTTGGGGTAAATTATGGTTTAGCGGAGTGTCGGTCGGGCATTGAAATTTAGCTAACGCTAAATTATCCTCCCAAAAACAAAAAAAGTTTACTCAATTT